>CAMWSY010000081.1 GCA_947176995.1 uncultured Porphyromonadaceae bacterium
AGTCGGGGGTGTGGATCTCGTCGATGAGAATGACCTTGCCGTCACGCTTGCCGAACTCATATTTCGTGTCGACAAGAATCAGGCCGCGTGCGGCGGCGATCTCGGTTCCGCGCTTGAATAGGGCGCGTGTGTACTGCTCCATCACCTCATAGTCCTCGGCCGAAACTATGCCGCGGGCTATGATCTCCTCTTTCGAGATGTTCTCGTCGTGCCCTTCGTCGGCTTTGGTTGTGGGGGTGATGATCGGCTCGGGGAAACGCTCGTTCTCGCGCATTCCGTCGGGGAGCTTCACTCCGCATATCTCACGGCATCCGGCCACATAGTCGCGCCATGCGCTGCCGGTGAGATAGCCGCGTATGATCATCTCTACCTTGAATCCCTCGCAGCGGTAACCCACGGTGGCCATGGGATCGGGTACGGCTATCTTCCAGTTGGGGACGATATCGGCCGTTGAGTCGAGCATGAACGCTGCGATCTGGTTAAGCACCTGTCCCTTGTAGGGGATGCCTTCGGGAAGCACGACGTCAAATGCCGAAATGCGGTCGGTAGCCACCATCACGAGCAGATCGTCGGATATGGTGTAGACGTCGCGGACCTTGCCGTGGTAGACCGAGGTCTGACCGGGGAAGTTGTAGTCGGTGCGGGTGAGAGCTTTCATATTTTCAGGGTGGATTTATAGTTGGTTGTGGATTGATTATTCGTTTTCGGGGGTGTCGTCGGCGGGAATATTGTCGGGCATGGCTGCTTCCGATTCCTCTTTCTCGCGCTCGTAGGCTTCGACTATGCGCTGCACGAGCGGGTGACGCACGATGTCTTTCTTACTGAACTCGACCTTGCCGATGCCGCGTACGCCGCGGAGCACCGAAAGCGCGTGGATGAGTCCCGACTGTACGGTGCGCGGAAGGTCGATCTGTGTCACGTCGCCGGTAATGATCATCTTAGCGTTCATGCCCAGGCGGGTTAGAAACATCTTGATCTGATGGCGGGTGGTGTTCTGAGCCTCATCGAGCACGATGATGGCGTCGTTGAGGGTGCGGCCGCGCATGAATGCGAGCGGCGCGATGCGTATCACACCCGTCTCCATGTACTCCTTGAGCTTCACGGCGGGAATCATATCCTCAAGCGCGTCGTAGAGAGGCTGGAGATAGGGGTCGATCTTGTCCTTCATGTCGCCGGGTAGGAAACCAAGTTTCTCACCCGCCTCCACTGCCGGACGCGAGAGGATGATTCGACGGGCCTCGCGGTTTTTCAGCGCTCTCACGGCAAGGGCTATGGCTATGTAGGTTTTGCCCGTACCGGCAGGACCGAGCGCAAACGTGAGGTCGTTTTCCTCAAATTCCTTTACGAGTTTCTTCTGATTGGGATTGCGCGCCGAGATCGGTTTGCCGTTAATGCCGTAGATGATGGCCTGATCGGAATTGCTGTCGGGTTTCGGCGCCGAGCCCTTCACGATGTCGATGATCGCATCGTCGGTGAGCTTGTTGTAGCGTGTGCACCAAGCTTCAAGCTGCTTGATTTTTTCTTCAAAATCGGCCGTTTCTTCCGAGGAGCCGAGAGCTTTTATGACTTGGCCGCGTGCGGCTATGCGCAGTTTGGGATAAAGGCTTTTGATGAGTTGCAGATGCGAGTTGTTGACCCCGTAGAAAGCCACGGGATCGACATTGTCGATGATTATGGTTCGCTCGTTCAAATCTTGGATTAGATGATTGTGTGTAGTTGGGTTGAAGAGAGAAACGCACGCCGTGCCGGCATGGCACGGCGTGCGTTATGAATTGATAGTTATTGCGTATCAGCGCGGCTTATTCAGCTTTGCCGTTTGAGCCGAGCACGTTCTCGATCTTGTGCTTGTAGAGCTTGGTCATCTCGTCGCGGGCCGGGCCGAGATATTTGCGCGGGTCAAACTCACCGGGCTTCTCAACGAACACCTTGCGCACAGCAGCGGTCATGGCCAGGCGGCTGTCGGAGTCGATGTTGATCTTGCACACAGCGCTCTTGGCAGCCTTGCGGAGCTGCTCCTCGGGGATACCGATAGCGTCGGGGAGCTTGCCGCCGGTAGCGTTGATCGAGTCAACATACTCCTGAGGAACGCTCGACGAACCGTGGAGCACGATGGGGAATCCGGGGAGCTTCTCCATAACAGCGTCGAGAACCTCGAATGCAAGAGGCGGCGGAACGAGCTTGCCGGTCTTCGGGTCACGGGTGCACTGCTCGGGAGTGAACTTGTAGGCACCGTGGCTGGTGCCGATCGAGATAGCGAGGCTGTCGCAGCCGGTGCGGGTAGCGAAGTCGATAACCTCCTCAGGGTTGGTGTAGGTGTGGTGGTCGCTTGAAACCTCATCCTCCACGCCGGCGAGCACGCCGAGCTCACCCTCGACGGTTACGTCGTACTGGTGTGCGTAGTCAACGACCTTCTTTGTGAGAGCCACGTTCTCCTCATAGGGGAGATGGCTGCCGTCGATCATCACCGACGAGAAACCGCTGTCGATACAGCTCTTGCAGAGCTCGAAGCTGTCACCGTGGTCGAGGTGAAGCACGATCTGGGGATGCTCCCAGCCAAGCTCCTTGGCATATTCCACAGCTCCCTGAGCCATGTAGCGGAGAAGAGTAGCGTTGGCATAGTTGCGGGCACCCTTGGAAACCTGAAGGATAACCGGCGAACGATCCTCGGCTGCGGCCTTGATGATAGCCTGCAGCTGCTCCATGTTGTTGAAGTTGAAGGCCGGGATAGCGTAGCCACCCTCGATAGCCTTGGCAAACATCTCACGGGTGTTGACGAGCCCGAGTTCTTTGTAGCTTACCATGTTGTTTAGTTGTATTTACAAGTGAAATGTACTCTATTGAAATCCTGCGGAGCCGTCAGGCCGCCGTCACGGCTGTCAATCACGCGCTACGTCCTCAGGCAGTGTCGCGTCTCTCACCGCGCTTGTCAGACCATCCTGCTCCACCTTGCAAAAATACAACATTATATTTTCTTCACCAACCCTTTGCCCCGGAAAATCAACCCACCTCTTTTATTAAAAGGGAGTTTGTGTTATGGTATACGGCTTATGTTATTTATGAAGTTAAAAATGGGAATATTAAATAGAATGTTTGTATATTTGAAATTGTTATTAACTCTCTCTGAAAGGGTGCTTGCTGTTGGGGGGATTAAATTTGTAAGATCGTGATGTTGGGAAAATATACTGTGTTAAAAGCGGTTCTTTGGACGATTGTATTATCCGGGTGTATGCTTGGTGTGTCGTCGTGTGACAGTGACATCTGGGATCATCAGATGAACGTGGTTGTATCGGAACCGGGTGATGTGCTGGCTAAAATCAAAGAGGCATATAAGGCAGGTAAGGTCGTTTCTTCGGTTGCGCCAAACGAGAATCTGTCGGGATATGTGATTGATTTCTCAGACGGGCATAAGCTTACGATCAAGCCTGAGCAGCCGGCAAGGAAATTTGTGATCCCATATCTGAAGATAGACTGGGAGGGAAATTGGTGCGCTACGTATGACGGCGGACAATCAAGCGAGCGTTTCAGCGACGAGGCGGGAACGCCGGTTGCGGCCGATGCTTTTGATGCAAAATTTCTTGTGACGGATGAAGGGCGGTGTGTGATTGAAGGGCGTTTGCGTGACAATTCTGGATCTGCCGTTTATAGCGAAACAGATTTCTCTGTGGATCAGGAGAACTTTATTCGGTCGATAGTAGAGGATAAGTATGCCGAAAGGATAGTTATAGAGATGGCCGATGGCAGGAGCTTTGATTTTGATCTTTCTGTTGTGCGTCCGGTTGCTGTGACGGCACAGACCAAGAGTATAAATCTTGGTCATAATGTGGAAGGAGTAATAGAGTTTAGTCTGAAACCGACGGATGCTTTCTTGCCGATCAAAATGTCGTGAGTGTGGGCTAATGTTCATTTTGTTGTGGAAGATGAAAGAATTGCAGAAGGCGTTGAGATGACTTCGATAGAACCGTTGACTGACGATTCGGGTAAAGAGGTCGAAGGATGTTTCGTTGCCCACGTAAAAGACAAGGAGATAATAGCGGGCTATGAAACCAAGTCAGTAATAACGGTAAATGATTTAGAGGCTAACCTGCTTGAATCGGAACCTGTAGATATAGCCCGTGGCCGGACATTGGAACTGAATTGGCTGAAAATCGCCGGAGTGGAGGCTGTGGATGACGGTAATGGAACTATGATGGTAAAATTGCCCTATGGAATAAATAACATGAATTCCTTGCCGGTGGAGTATGCGTCCGGTGCGATGAGTGTTATTGCAGAGGGATATGATGATGAAGTTAAGGATTGTGGGTCATTAGATTTTTCACTGCCGGTGACACTTATCGTCACATCTCTTTCGGGAGAAACAAAAGAATATAAGGTCGTGCCTTATTTCTCTAATCTCCCTGTTGTCTACATGACCACTCCTTTGGCCATCACGTCGAAGGATGTCTGGACAGCCGACTGCGAGATGCAGATATGGAATGCCGGAGACAAGGACGGGACATACCAGAAAGTCAACGTCAAAGGGCGCGGCAATACGACATGGTCTTATCCCAAGAAGCCTTACGCAATAAAACTAAACAAGAAGGCCGAGGTTCTTGGCATGCCCAAACATAAGCGCTGGTGTCTTCTTGCCAACTGGATGGACCGGACGGTTATGCGAAATGATGTGGCGTTTGAAATCGGTCGTCGTCTAACCGGTCTTGACTGGACTCCCCATGGTGAATATGTCGATGTTGTTTTCAATGGAAGGATGGTCGGGAACTACTATCTGTGTGAGCAGATAAAGGTTGATGAGAATCGTGTTGATATAGTCGAGATGGAGTCTGACGATGTCTCGGAAGAAACAATCACTGGCGGATATCTTGTGGAACTCGATACTTACTTTGATGAAGTAAATAAATTCAGGACTAAGCGTCGTAATTTGCCGGTTAATATAAAAGAACCCGATGAAGATGTGCTTGTGCCGGCACAGCTTGATTACATTCAAGGTTATTTCAATCGTATTGAGGATATACTTTATGGTGGTGCATCAGGTGATGTTTTTGATCTGATAGATGTTGATTCATTTGTAGATTGGTGGCTTGTTTACGAACTTGCTTTTTGTGGTGAGCCGGGCCATCCTAAGAGTAGTTATATGCACAAAGACCGTGGAGGTAAATTAAAAGCTGGTCCTATATGGGATTTTGACTGGGGCTCTTTTTACACTTTTGAGACACGTTGGAGAAATCAGGGCTCAATATATTATAACGATTTGTTTAAGAAGCATGAATTTGTTGCCAAGGTGAAGGAGCGTTGGGAAACCGCGAAATTATCGCTTGTTACAATTCCGGATTATATTGACAAAAGATATTTGGAGATTCAAGAGTCTGCAGAATTGAATGGTAAAATGTGGCCAATTAGTATTGTTGTTAACCAAGATGAAAAGTTATCGGTTACGGACGCAGTCGAACGCATGAAGACTCGGTATACTCAGCGCTTCGAGTGGATGGATCAGCAAATACAAGCTATGTGAGTCCTGTTAGATTTCTCCATCTTGATGGGTAGAAATAATGTGGCAAAAAAGAGTTAACGAAAATAGTGTGAATTGTTGTGCAAGCGAGCCAAAAAAACTAAATTTGCACAGTCGCCGTTGTCTTCTGCCGTATAGGCATGGGGCGGCGGGGCGTGATGCCTGAAAAATAATTAAATCAAACCCAATATTATCTAAATTCTCCCTATGTGGTTAACTAGTTCATCGATAGGACGCAAGCTCGTTATGGCCCTCACGGGTTGCTGCTTGGTTCTGTTTGTTACGTTTCACGTGCTGATGAATTCTGTGGCTATCTTCTGGCCGGCAGCCTACAACCTTATCTGCGAGTTCTTGGGCGCCAACTGGTATGCCCTCATCGCAAGTGTCGGGCTGGCTGCGCTCATGATCATCCACATCATCTATGCATGTTGGCTCACGCTCCAGAACCGTCGCGCCCGCGGCGTTGAGCGTTATGCTGTCAACGACCGCCCCAAGCAGGTCGAGTGGTCTTCCAAGAACATGCTCGTTCTCGGTATCGTTGTCGTTGCATTCCTTATCGTTCACCTCATCCAGTTCTGGGCCAAGATGCAGCTTGCCGAGATCATGGGCGTTGAGGTCGACGGTATCAACCCTGCCAATGGTGTGGCTTTCATCAATCTGGCATTCAGCTGCTGGGCTACTCCGGTTATCTACATCATCGGTTTCGTAGCTCTCTGGTTCCACATGAACCACGGCTTCTGGTCGATGTTCCAGAGCGCCGGTTGGGACAATGACATCTGGATCGGTCGCCTCAAGTGCATCGGTGCATGGTGGACTTCGATTGTAGTCGGCCTCTTCATCATCCAGGCTATTGTGTTCACTGTTTGTCCTCCCCAGATTTAAACTCTCCCTTAAAGAAGATTATCAGATTATGGCAGACATAAAGAACCTCAAGGGGATGATCGACTCGACTCCCATCATGAAGGACTACGCCGACATCGAGTCGTCGAAACTTCCCGAATTCCAGATTGATTCAAAGATACCCGAGGGACCGGTAGCCGAGAAGTGGACAAACTACAAGGCTCATCAGAAACTCGTCAATCCCGCCAACAAGCGTCACCTCGACATCATCGTGGTCGGCACCGGTCTTGCCGGAGCATCGGCTGCATCGACTCTCGGTGAGCTTGGCTTCAACGTCTACAACTTCTGCATCCAGGACTCACCCCGCCGCGCTCACTCGATTGCCGCACAGGGTGGTATCAATGCCGCTAAGAACTATCAGAACGACGGTGACTCGGTTTACCGCCTGTTCTACGACACCGTGAAGGGTGGCGACTTCCGCGCCCGTGAGGCAAACGTCTACCGTCTCGCCGAGGTGTCAAACAATATCATCGACCAGTGCGTAGCTCAGGGTGTGCCTTTCGCACGTGAGTACGGCGGTCTGCTCGCCAACCGTTCGTTTGGTGGCGCTCAGGTATCGCGTACATTCTACGCCAAGGGGCAGACCGGCCAGCAGCTTCTGCTCGGCGCTTACGCTTCGCTCAACCGCCAGATCAAGAAAGGCACCGTGCGCAGCTTCAATCGCCGCGAGATGCTCGACATCGTCATCATCGACGGCCGCGCACGCGGTGTGATCATGCGCAACCTCATCACAGGTGAGATCGAGCGTTACGCAGCCCACGCAGTGGTTCTCGCCACCGGTGGTTACGGCCGTGCATTCTTCCTGTCGACCAACGCTATGGGCTGCAACGGCTCAGCTGCGGTTCAGGCATTCAAGAAGGGTGCTTACCTCGCCAACCTCGCTTTCACTCAGATTCACCCAACCTGTATCCCCGTTCACGGTGAGGATCAGTCCAAGCTGACCCTCATGTCAGAGTCGCTCCGCAACGACGGCCGCATCTGGGTGCCCGCCAAGAAGGAGGATGCCGAGGCTATCCGTGCAGGCAAGAAGAAACCTACCGACATCCCCGACGAGGATCGCGATTTCTATCTGGAGCGCCGTTATCCCGCTTTCGGTAACCTCTGCCCTCGCGACATCGCCAGCCGCGCAGCCAAGGAGCGTTGCGATGCAGGCTATGGTGTAGGCACAGGCAATGCCGTATATCTTGACTTCAAGTACGCCATCCAGCGTCTTGGCGAGGATGTAGTGCGTGACCGCTACGGAAACCTCTTCGACATGTACCAGATGATCTCCGACGACAACCCCTACGAAACCCCGATGATGATCTTCCCCGCAAGCCACTACACAATGGGTG
>CAMWSY010000082.1 GCA_947176995.1 uncultured Porphyromonadaceae bacterium
ACCCCAATCGTTGGAACCGGAATCCAATATTCTATCCATTGAACTACGGAGACATAATTACTTTGACAAAGATAACAACATTTATCTTTCCCGACAAATATTTTTGGGCCGGTTGTTTTAGCTCTACTCTGCAAGCTCTTTAAGTTGCAAAGCTTTCCCATCCCACACCGCATAGGAGAAATGACGTATCCAGTCGCCAAGCACTATCAACCGGCACTGCTCCCCCACCTCATGGTCAAGTAATATATGGCGATGACCGAGCAGGATGTAATTCACTTCGGGATGCTCTGAGGCATACTGCGTAGCCCACGGCACCATCGGCTCACGGTCATCACCGAGATAGCTGTCATATTTCCCCGTAGCACCTTTGCGCGACGACGAGGACCAGCGGTGAGCAAACGGTATGGTAAGACCGGGATGAACGGCGCTGAACAGGCACTGCGCCACCTTGTTGCGAAACAGCCAACGCATGAACCGGAATCCGGGTTTCAGGCTTCCGATAGCATCTCCGTGAGCCATGTAGAAACAAGCACCGTCAATCTGCGTCGTCAGTGATCCATCGATGACCCTGATGCCAAGTTCTTGCGGAAGATAATCAAATATCCATATATCATGATTACCTGTAAACCACGTTATTTCAATGCCATCGTCGGCCATCGCAGCCAACTGTCCGAAGAAACGCACAAAACCCTTCGGCACCACATAACGATATTCATACCAGTAATCTATGACATCTCCCAAAAGAAAAAGACGTCGGCATCGCGGCGCAATTTCACGCAACCATTCCACAACCTTCATTTCATGTGCCCTCTGATCAGCAATATACCCTGCTCCGAGATGAAGGTCAGAAATAAAATATGTCAGATCACGCCCGGCCATCACACTCCCCCGCTATCAGAGAAATCCGAGTTCAAGTTTAGCTTCCTCGCTCATCATGTCGCGATTCCACTCCGGCTCAAACACAATCTCAATATTGACCTCCTTAACTCCCTCGATCGACTGAAGTTTATAGCGGGCATCCTCAACAATAAAATCGGCTGCCGGGCAGTTGGGAGCCGTGAGGGTCATGTCGATATTGAGTTTCCCCTCATCGTCAACGTCAATCTTATATATCAGTCCGAGGGAATAGATATCCACCGGAATTTCGGGGTCGTAAACCGTGCGAAGCAACTGCACGGCTTTTTCTTCTATGGCGAGTTTCTCTTCCTGAGTCATATATATTGAAGTGATCTAAACGTGTTACAAAATTAACTTTTTTGAAGCAAAAATAGAAAATTATGGCTAACTTTGCAGTGCAATTCATAAAGAGTTGCATAAAAAATGATCTGTAAAAATCACATTTCTTATTGCGCGACTCCGGTAGTTTTCAACTGGGGTTTTCTTGAAAACTGGAAGAGTACGGCTTCAATCCCCGCAAGCCTGTAGTCATCGCTTATCTGCCTGACATCTACAGGCATTAAGGCAAATAAATCACATCCATCCTCTTTACTTTTGCTTATGAACAATCTTCGATTGCTCAGAGGGTTGCTTTGCGCGACTCTGCTGAGTGGCGGGGCGTGTGCTGTCGGCCAGAATGTAATCACTCTTCAGGAAATATTCACTGTGGCCGAAACCAACAGCCGACAACTCAAACCGTCTTTCACTTCACTCACCGAAGCCACACAGGAAACAAAAGTGGCCCGCTCAGGTCTGTTGCCCGACATAAATGCGTCAATGTCGGTGAGCTACATCGGCGACGGATTTACAACCAAACGCAATCTCACCGATTATCAGAAAGCACCTATCCCCCATCTCGGCACAGGACTGTCACTAAACATAAATCAGCCGGTATACACCGGCGGTGCCGTCACGGGTGCAATAGAGCTTGCCGAACTGAAATCAACCGCAGCCCGGTATGCAGCTGAACTTCAGCGTGACAATATCAGATTTCAGCTTACCGGATTTTATCTTGATATATACAAATGCCATAATCTCAGGCAAGTCGTTGATGCGAGCATAGAATCTGCAAAACGGGTTCTTGCAGAGATGAGAGCCCGCTATGAGCAGGGCACGGCTCTAATGAACGACATAACGCGATATGAGCTGCTTGTGTCGAATCTCGAACTGCAACGCGTGAAGCTCGACAACACTCTTGAGATTCTCAACAACAATCTCGTCACGCTTGCCGGCCTGCCTGATGACACTATGATTGTGCCTGACTCCACAATTCTCGCCCAGTCATTACCCACCGATGGCGCGGAAGAATGGCAACAGAAAACACTGAACAATTCATCGACACTCCGCATGGCGATGAACGGTGTGGACATATCGCGAAAAGCCGAGAAAATCGTGAACGCAGAGCGTATGCCCAAAATCGGGTTACAGGCCGGTTGGACAATGGACGGCCCCATCCTTGTGGAAATACCGCCTATCAACCGCAATCTCAGTTACTGGTATGTAGGTGTGGGGATAAGTTACAATATTTCATCGCTTTTCAAGACAAACAAGTCAATAGCCCGAAGCCGTACCGCCACTAGAAAGGCTGTCGAAGAATATGACGCCGCTGTGGAAAGAACACGCATGGAAGTGCAAAGCGACTACATACGCTATCTCGAAGCCTACGAGGAGCTAAAGACACAGAACAAAAGCGTTGAGCTTGCCGGGCGCAATTACCGCACGACAGCCACCCGCTACAGTGAGGGAATGGCTCTCATCACCGATATGCTCGATGCAGCCAACTCACGCCTCGATGCAGAGCAACAGCTTGTAAACGCGCGCATAAACATCATCTATTATTACTACAAACTTCTTTTCGTATCAGGAACAATATGAGACACCGCAGCAAAAAAATACTTTCCTACATCCTCACCATAGCAGTTATTGCGGCCGCAGCAGTGTGGATCATCAAGAAATTCATTCATCTCGGCAATGTGGAATTTACCGACAACGCGCAGATATGCCAGCAGATAGTGCCCGTAAACTGCCGCGTGCAAGGATATATCAAGGAGATACGTTTCAAGGAGTATGAGCCTGTGCATAAAGGCGATACACTCGTGATAATCGATGATGCCGATATGCGGCTCAATGTGGCACGCGCACGCGCCGAATACAGCAATGCGCTTGCGGGACATAACGTTGCCGGACGCTCCGTCACATCAGCTTCGGCCAATGTGGCGGTGAGCGAGGCATCGATCGCCGAGGCCAAAGTGCTGATGGATATGGCACAGACCGACCTGACACGATATGAAAAGCTCCTTGCTCAGGATGCTGTGACACGACAGCAGTATGACGTGGCAAAAACTGACTTTGAAGCCAAGAAAGCACGTTATGAAATGCTTTCGCGTCAGCGAGCCGCCACACATTCAGTCGTAGATGTGAGCCGTGAACGCACCGCTCAGTCAGAAGCCGGAATAGAGCTTGCCAAAACATTGCTCGAGACAGCTGAACTGAATCTCAGCTACACTGTCATACTCGCCCCATGCGACGGCTATACTTCGCGAAAAGAGATACAGGTTGGCCAGCTTGTGCAACCGGGGCAGACTCTGCTCGACATTGTGGACACAGGTGAAATATGGATTACTGCAAACTACAAGGAGACACAACTCCGGCACATAGAGCCCGGCTCGCAAGTCGACATCACCGTCGACGCTATTCCCGACTGCACTTTCCACGGATATGTCAAGGCTATCTCCACCGCTACGGGTGCTTCGCTGTCGATCATTCCACAGGACAACTCGGCAGGCAACTTCGTCAAGGTGCGACAGCGTGTGCCGGTAAGGATAGAGTTTACCGGTGACAATCCGGCCGAAGCCATGAGCCGCCTCCGTGCCGGAATGAATGTGGAATGCCTTGTGAAATACTGATATGGCTGACTGGCACGTCCCCCAAGGCCCTTTTGACATCCCGGACATTCCGAACTACGTTCCGCGACGCCTGAAGCCTTGGATTTTCATATTCTTTGTACTCATCATCCAGTTCTCCGGCGGACTGTATCTCGCTGCAGCATCGGACATGGTGGGCACGACCGCACTGATGCAGGAAGACATACTCATGGCCGGCTACGCTTCACTTATAGGCATGAGCATCAACTTCTGTGTCATGTTCCGCTTCAAGTTCCGTTTTTCCAACCGTACCCAGCTGCTCGCCGCCGGAACGGTGCTGCTTGCCGCCAATATAATCTGCGCCCACACCGACAGCGTTCCGGTGCTTGTCGGCACATGCCTGATCGCAGGCTGGTTCAGGATGCAAGCCACCCTCGCCTGTAACTCAACGATCCAGCTGTGGATCTCACCCGTGCGCGACATGGCAGTGTTTTTCTGTTATGTCTATATTATCGTCGACAGCGTGATTCAGCTTAGCGGTATTGCCACGATATACACTGCATTTTTCGCTCAGTGGGAGTATATGCACTGGATCATGTCGGGAATGCTTATCCTGTTGCTGATCATGGTCACGATACTGGTGCGTCCGGTGCGTGGCCCCATGTTCATCCCCCTGCTCGGCATCGACTGGCTCGGCGCGGTGCTGTGGAGCGGCTTCATGCTTTGTTTCACATTTGTGTGTGTCTACGGTAATTATTTCGACTGGTGGGAGGCTTCGGAGATACGCTATGCAACCGCACTTGGGCTGATATGCGCAGCGATAAATCTCTGGAGGGCTACTTTCCTTCATCATCCCTACATATCGCTGAGAGCGATGAAAAATCACAATGTGATCAGAGCTACAGCCGTTTATCTTGTGTTCTTTACCCTGCTTGCAACAGAGCACGTTTTTGAACACAGCTATGCCATAAACATCTTAGGGTTTGACGAGACCAATCTGATTGATTTGAACTGGTATGTATTTGCCGGAATAATTACGGGGTGCATATTTACCTATCTCACTTTCGCGCTGCGCAAATGGAGATATAAGACCATGACCGTCATCGGGTTTACATTTGCAGCTATTTATCTCGCCTATTTCTACTTCCTGATCGACTACGGCGTGGAGAAGGAAATGCTGTTCATACCTCTTTTTGCACGCGGAGTGGGTTCGGTAATCATATCCATCGTGTTTCTGACCTCGATTGTTCAGAGCGGGCTGCCGTTTCAGGTATTCCCTCAGGCACTCACGATCAACGGCTTTACCGGTGCCGTAATGGGGGCGACGCTCGGGCCGGCTATTGTAGGTGAACTTCTGCGGCACACGGTTGCAAAAAACGCCGCTTTACTGTCACGCAATTTCACAGACTTCAACCCCGACATTTCCCACACACCTGTGTCCGCTCTCTACGGAATGATCCAGCAGCACGCTCTTGTGGTTTCCATGAAAGAAATCTACGGATGGCTCCTGATGACTGCACTCTTTTCGCTCCTGATTCTTGCCGTAAGCTATGGCCCGGTGCGACCGTGGGCGATATTCCCGAGATGGGGCGTTATACGGAATATTCTAAGCAAGAGGTGACAGGAGATAACACTTCCTGTCACCTTGCTCAGGTGAAACCGTTATTAGCCTGACAACAACACTCTTATTTGTCATTCTCGAGAATGAATGTCACGTTGTAGCCTCTGACCGGACTGTCTGCCAGATACAATATCATCCCCTGCATGAGCAGAATCTGACGCGCGAGGGAGAGGCCGATGCCTGAACCGCTGGGCTTTGTGGTGAAAAACGGAATGAAAATTTCCCGTGCCACATCGTCGGGAATCACATGGCCATCGTTGCTGATAAGGAGTTTACCAAAGCCGGAAGATGGTATGGAGTTACTATTGGACACCTCTGCATATCTTATTCCGATTGAGGTTGCATCGGCCTCAACAGCGTTTTTCACAAGATTTATAAACACTTGGCGGAGCAGGCTCTCATCGGCGCGCAGCCTGAGCTGTGACGGCACCTCGATTTCCCATTTCAGATCAGGATATAAAGCGGCGATGTTCTCACAAAAGGCACAAAGTGATACGCCTTTCATAACAGGTTCCTGAAATTGGGTCATCTTGCGGTAGTTGCTCACAAACATAGATAGCCCGGCACTGGTGTCGTGAATAGCCTGAATCCCCTCCTCATAGCGTGAGCCCTTGATTTTAGGGTCGGCAAGATATGCCTGTGTTATGCTACGTATAGGAGTTATGACATTCATAATCTCATGAGTGAGCACACGGGTGAGCCGCTGCCATGCTTCGACCTCTTTGTGAGCCACGAGCTTCTCTATTTCATGTCCTGCATCGTTGAGAGCATTTTGCAAAGCCTTTTCGCCGAATGGCATCCCGTCAGTCGGAAGCCGGAAAGAGAAATCACGGTGGCGCATGGCGTCGCACATCATCTGCGCCCTGTCTCTCAGCAGACACTGGTGACGGTAGAACGCCGCAATAACGACTACAACCAACACAATGACAACAACAGCAATAATCACGGCTGATATTTCCTATAAAGTGTCTGGCGCGTGATTCCAAGCAATTCGGCAGCCTTGCTCATATTTCCGCGGCATTTATCCACCACTTTCTTCACATGCTCCCTCTCAAGCTCATGAAGCGACACCACCTCTTTGGTCTTGTCGATAGCATCCTTTAGCGTTCTTATCAGTTCATCGTTATCCCACGGCTTGGTGATGAAATCGGCAGCACCGTTTTTCAATCCCCTCACCGCCAGTTTAACATCGGCATAGGCCGTGACCAAAACCACCGGTATGTCGGGATGCCGGCGATGAACTGCCGATAGCCACACCAAGCCATCAAGCCCGGAATTAACGCCGGGTGAGAAATTCATATCGAGCAGGATCACGTCGACATGCTCCTGTTGAAGCGTGGTGAGTACAGCCTCAGGCGCCGAAAGGGTGATCACGCGCTGAAACGCATTTCCAAGACTGATCTTCACGGCAGTGAGGATTGCCGGATTATCGTCAACTACGAGAATTGTGCCATAATTTGAATTCACAGTGCAAAGGTATTCATTTTCCCGATTCACCACGCCGAAAAAGAGTCAATCGAGAGTATCTGACATGAAAGTGTATGAAAATCATACACCAATCTGTATGATTATAACACAATCCACCACATGGCGACTCCGATTCCATTGCCATGACTCGATGTGATTTTATATTTGTCTTAAAATCCACCCTGTGAAGATAATTATATTCATCCTGCTGATATTTACTGCCGGCCCGAGCATGATAGCTAACGAGGCCGACACCATGATGCTGAACCTTACCGACGCCATCACGCTTGCACGCCGGCAGTCACCTTCGGCACAGAGTGCCCGCAACACCTTCCTCTCTGCCTACTGGAGCTACCGCTACTTCCTCGCCAACTACCTGCCTTCGGTCACTCTCACATCAGCCCCCTATCTCAACAGGGAGATGAACAAGATTACCCAGTCAGATGGTACCGATATGTTTATCAATCAGGATCAACTGGGTGTCGACCTCACACTAAAGATAAATCAGAATATTTCCCTCACCGGTGGCAGCATTTTTCTGAAAAGCTCTCTCATGCGCCTCGACGAACTCCACAATAAAACCACCGCCTACCGCAGCCAGCCGCTCATCATAGGCTACGAGCAGAGCCTTTTCGGCTATAACTCCTTGAAATGGGACAAACGCATAGAACCTATACGCTTCAGGGAAGCAAAGAAGCAGTATGCCGAAACCCTTGAGATAATCTCTGCAACCACCTGCTCCCACTTCTTTACCCTCGCTTCCGCGCAGATGGAGCTGGAGCTGTCGCGTCAGAATTTCTCCTCAGCCGACACACTCTACCGCATGGCACAAGGA
>CAMWSY010000083.1 GCA_947176995.1 uncultured Porphyromonadaceae bacterium
TGCTCAAGCCAGTCGATACTCTCGGCATCAAGATGGTTGGTCGGCTCGTCAAGCAGAAGCACATCTGGCTGCTGAAGCAGCAGGCGGCACAGAGCCACGCGGCGGCGCTCGCCACCCGAGAGAGTCGAAATCTTCTGGTCATCGGGCGGGCACTGCAAAGCATCCATCGCACGCTCCAGCTTGCTGTCGATATTCCAGGCATCGGCGGCATCGAGCTTATCCTGAAGTTCTGCCTGACGGGTAATCAGGGCATCCATCTTGTCCGGGTCTTCAAGCACATCCGGGTCGCCGAAAGCCGCATTCACCTCATCAAACTCTTTAAGCATATCCATGATGGGCTGCACACCTTCCCTCACGACCTCCACAACAGTCTTGTCGGGATCCAGCTGAGGTTCCTGTTCAAGATACCCCACCGTGTAACCCGGTGAGAACACCACCTCACCCTGATAGCTTTTGTCAATACCGGCTATAATCTTCAGCAGCGAGGATTTACCCGAGCCGTTCAGACCGATTATACCGATCTTGGCGCCGTAGAAAAACGACAGATATATATTTTTCAGTACCTGTTTCTGAGGAGGGTAAGTCTTGCTGACCCCCACCATCGAGAAAATTATCTTTTTATCGTCAGCCATGAGTTCTAATTACTTGATTATTTCTTAGGTGCATACTTTGTGGGGTAATCGCAGCGTGTGCGTCCCTCGGCAATATTGCGCAACTTCGAGCGGATAAGTTGCTTCCTGATCGGCGAGATATGATCGATGTAGAGCTGTCCGTCAAGATGATCGAGTTCATGCTGCACTATACGCGAGAGAAATCCGCTCATCTCCTCCTCATGTTCCACAAAATCCTCGTCAAGCCAGTTGAGTCTTATGTGTTCCACACGCGACACATTCTCCGACAGCCCCGGCACGCTCAGGCAACCCTCGCTGCGGCTTATCTTCTCACCGTCGAGAATATCTATTTCAGGGTTTATCAGCGTCAGCCGGCGTCCCGCACACTCCGGGAAATCATCCCCGAGCACATCCGCGTCGATAACCACAAGCCTTATGTTTTTACCTATCTGTGGGGCAGCGAGACCCACTCCCTCCGAAGCCGCCATCGTTTCATACATGTCGGCCACAAGCTCTTTGAGACCGGGATAACCCTCCTCGACCTCCTCACATTCCTTTCTGAGCACAGGATGCCCATAGAGATATATCGGTAATTTCATATTCCAGTTAGCGTTGTCACATTCCTTATTTATTGAGCGTCATGCGGTAAGCCTGACTCTCCAGAAAATCATTCAGTATGATTGTAGCAGCCATCACATCGGCCTCACCTTTCACCTGACGCCGCGACTTCCTCATGCCACCATCTATCATGGCGCGGTGAGCAAGTGCCGAGGTGAAGCGTTCATCAAAAAAGACAAACTCCATTTCAGGAAACGCCTGACGAAGCCGGTTAATCGCAGGGGTGATATACCGCATCGACTCCGACGGATCGCCGTGCATATCCTTCGGCTCACCCATCACGACCATATCCACCTGTTCACGCGAGAAATACCCGCGCAGAAAGTCGGTCAGTGTCGAAGTCTGGACAGTGGCCACACCCGTAGCCACTATGCGCGACGCATCAGTCGCCGCTATTCCGCAGCGTTTGCGCCCGTAGTCTATAGCAAGTAATCGTCCCATCAGCGGTTCACTTCTCTGCAAATTTACATATTTCTAACGACTTTGCAAAGTCCCCTTCAAGCACTCCGCGCCGCTTGTTTTTAACAATTTTAACATCTCTATCCGCTCTTGTGCGCATTTTTATCCCATTACCTTTCCCCTCAGTTTCTCTTTTTAAACTATATTTGCGCATCTGGTATAAATATGTTTCAAAAACATCTGTAATTAGTCGGTTCATTACGTCATGATGAAACGCTTTTTCACATCAATGCTGGCCGCTTTGGCGGCGATATGGATTTCAGTTCCGCTGTTATGCATCATTGCGTTGCTTTTTATCGGAGCGATTGTATCCATTGGAAGTTCCGGTAAAGAGAACGGCACGCCGTCCGACGGTAGCGTTCTCTACATTAATCTTGCCACCACACTTGCTGAGCGCCCATCCAACCCCGACATGCAGTCCGTCATCTACGGCATCGAGGATGAAGCGACCCTGCTACAGCCCACTCTCAACGCAATAAAGCAAGCTGCCGACGACGACAAGATCGAAGGTATCTACATCGATGCCGGCCCACTCTCGGGCGGACTCGCGTCTGTCTATACCCTCGCAACTGCAATCGACGACTTCCGCAACACATCCGGCAAATGGGTGATAGCCTACGGCGACAACATCTCGCAGGCATCCTACCTTGTAGCGGCAGGAGCATCAGAGCTCTACCTAAACCCCGAGGGCATGGTCGACATTCACGGTCTCGCGTCAAACATCACTTTCTACAAGGGACTACTTGACAAACTCGGCGTGGAGATGCAGGTTGTGAAGGTAGGCACATTCAAGAGTGCCGTCGAGCCTTATATCCTCACATCCATTTCCGATGCCAACCGCCTTCAGATGCAGGCTCTTCTCGACGCTATGTGGGACAAGGTTACCGCGCACATTGCCGGATGCCGTGGCACCGGTAAAGATGCAGTCAATGCGTGGGCCGACAGTATGCTCCTCACACAGGCACCCGCAACGCTCGTCAGGCGCAACATCGTCGATTCCCTGCTCTACCGCCATCAGGCCGAGGAGATAATTAAAGACCGTCTCGGCATTTCCCACAGCAAGGATATTCCCTTTGTGCCAGTCGACCGTTATTCCGACGCCGATTCCCCGATCAACAAGCTTTACCGCTCCCGCAATGGCAAGGAAATTGCCGTCCTCTATGCCGAAGGTGCCATAGCTGAGTCAGGTTCTTCCGGCATTACTTCCGACAAGCTCGTGCCGCAGATTCTTAGTCTCGCCGAAAACAAAGAAGTGGCAGCCATGGTGCTCCGCGTGAATTCACCCGGCGGATCGGCATTTGCTTCCGAGCAGATATGGGAAGCACTGGAGCAGTTTAAGAAAGCGGGCAAACCACTCTATGTGTCGATGGGTGACTATGCCGCCTCGGGAGGCTACTACATTTCCTGCGGTGCCGACCGCATCTTTGCCTCACCGGTCACTCTCACCGGCTCAATCGGCATCTACGGACTTATTCCCAACTTCCACGGACTCCTCACCGATCATCTCGGCATAACTCAGAGCACAGTTTCCACCAACTCTTTCGGTGCATTCCCCGACGTTGCCCGGCCACTATCCCCATTCGAGCTTGCCTCGATGCAGAACATGGTCAACCGCGGTTATGAGACGTTCGTTGGCCGTTGCGCCGAGGGACGCGATATGCCCGTCGACTCGATCAAGGCCATAGCCGAGGGACGTGTGTGGGACGGAGCCACCGCACTTGAGATCGGACTTGTCGACGAGCTCGGCACTCTCGATCAGGCAGTAGAAGCCGTCGCCGAAGCCGCCGGACTATCATCCTATACTTTGGTTGAATACCCCGACAACAAGCCCAATATCTGGAGCATTCTCATTGCAGCCTCACGCGATCTCGACACATCAGTGCGTCGTTCGGTCATGGGCAAAGAAGCCTTCGAGGTCTACTCCGAGATCAACCGCATATCCTCCCTGAAAGGAGTTCAGGCAATTTCTCCCGTTTTCGATCTGCAATAATCACCGAATCCCCATGGCAGTAAATCCGCTCGTAGCTAATCTGGCACTCCGGCCCATCTCATGGATCTACGGAGCGGTTGCCGCTACGCGCAATCATCTGTTCAAATGGGGAGTCCTGAAACAGCAGACCTTCAACGTTCCCATCATCGTTGTCGGCAACATTGCCGTCGGAGGCACGGGCAAGACCCCTCACACTGAATTTATCGTCGAAATAATGCGGCATAAGTACAAAGTCGCCGTCGTGTCACGAGGCTACAAGCGTAGCACCTCGGGCTTTGTACTTGCATCGCGTCGCTCATCCCCTCTCGACATCGGCGACGAACCCTACCAGATATACCACAAATTCGACGGTAAAGTACCCGTAGCCGTGTGCGAAAGCCGCACAAAGGGCATTGAGAAACTCCTCTCCCTTAACCCTGAGATCAACCTCATTGTGCTCGACGACGCATTCCAGCACCGCTACGTCAAGCCCACCGTGTCGATAGTCCTCACCGAGTTCGGCCGCCCGGCATTTTCCGATAAGCTTCTCCCTCTCGGCCGCCTGCGCGAACCCTTCTCCGCCATTTATCGGGCCGACATGGTGATTGTCACGAAGTGTCCCCCCGACATTAGGCCGCTCCAGTATCGTCTTTACAAAGAGAATCTGCAACTTATAGCATTCCAGAAACTCTACTTCTCCTCCTATCTCTACGGTGAGCTAACCCCCGTGTTCCCCGACGATGTCAACATGTCGGAGTTGCCGCGCATGAAGTGGCTGACAGAAAACGACTCTATCCTTGCCCTTGCCGGCATAGCTCATCCGCGCCCCTTTGCAAAATGGCTGCGTCGCCACAAAGCCAAGGTCAAGCTACGCTCTTTCCCCGATCATCACAACTTCCAGCGTCGTGATCTCGACACCATCTACGATCTCTACCGTGATCTTCCCGGATCAGGAAAGAAAATTATTGTCACCACTGAAAAAGACGCCGTCCGTCTCGCCAACAACCCATACTATCCACCTGAGTTAAAACGGGTGACGTTCTATATCCCCATTCGCGTCAGGATGGATCAGTGGCACTCGCAATCGTTTGCCTCCGATCTCGACAAGATGATCACACAGGCGATCAATTCGCAGCAATTGTCGCAGCAATCAACATAACACGTCTCACAGGCGTTCCTTTATATATGAATCATTGTAGATAAAACTGAATATGATTGAAAAAATAAATCAGACCGCCGACTATATTCGCTCGCGCGTTTCATCGATACCTGAGACAGCAATCATTCTTGGCACCGGACTCGGTGCGCTTGTCGACCACATCGAGGACAAGACATTCATCCCCTACACCGAGATACCAAATTTCCCTGTATCAACCGTTGAAGGCCACAGCGGAAACCTCATTTTCGGACGTCTTGGGCAGGTACCGGTGCTCGCCATGCAAGGGCGCTTCCACTACTACGAGGGCTACGACATGAAACAGGTCACGTTCCCCGTGCGTGTCTTTAAGGCTCTCGGCATAAAGACACTCTTCGTCAGCAATGCGGCCGGAGGCATGAATAAGGAATTTCGTGTCGGCGACATCATGGTCATCACCGACCACATCAACCTCTTCCCCGAGAATCCCCTCCGTGGCCGCAACTACAGCGAGCTCGGGCCGCGCTTCCCCGCCATGACACGCGCCTATAGCCCGCGTCTGTGCAAAGCAGCCTTTGAGTACGCCGATGCAAACGGTATGCGTCTCATGAGCGGTGTCTACGTGGGCACTCCCGGCCCCACATTCGAGACTCCCGCTGAATATGAGTATTTCCGCATCATCGGCGGCGATGCTGTGGGCATGTCCACTGTTCCCGAAGTCATTGTTGCCAACCATGCAGGCATGGAAGTCTTCGGAGTTTCAGTGATAACCGACCTTGGAGGCAAGGACGTTACCGAAGTGCCCACCCACGAGGAAGTGCAGATTGCAGCGCAGAATGCACAACCGCGCATGATGCAGCTTATCAAGGCATTGGTTGCACTTCGATAACCATTTATCTTCTATCTTGTCATCACTATGGATACTCCCAAACTCACAGAAATAAGTTCCCTCGGCGAATTTGGCCTCATCGACCGCCTTACCGCTCCGCTTCCAGCGCAGCCACACAACCCGCAAACACTCAAAGGTGTCGGCGACGACTGCGCCGTGATGCGCTACCGCGACACCGACCTTCTTGTGTCGACCGACCTTCTCCTCGAGGGCGTGCATTTCGACCTCACCTATGTTCCGCTGAAGCATCTCGGCTACAAAGCCGTGGCAGTGAATCTGAGCGACATCTACGCCATGAACGGCACACCCCGCCAGATCACCGTTTCACTCGGCATATCCCGTCGTTTTGCCGTTGAGCACATCGAGCAGCTCTACGAAGGCATGAGGCTTGCCTGCGAGATCTACGGCGTCGACCTTGTCGGAGGCGACACCACATCATCCCGGCAGGGACTCGTCATAAGCGTCACCGCCATAGGCGATGCCGCCCCTGAAAATATTGTCTACCGCTCGGGAGCACGCGACACCGACCTCATCTGCGTCAGCGGCGACCTCGGGGCAGCCTATATGGGCTTGCAGCTTCTCGAGCGTGAAAAAGTTGCATCGGCCGGCCAAAAAGACTTTCAGCCCGATTTTGCCGGAAAGGAATACCTTGTCGAGCGTCAGCTCAAGCCCGAGCCACGGCGCGACATCGTCGAGGCACTCGCCCAAGCCGGAATCCACCCCACAGCAATGATGGACGTTTCCGATGGACTCTCCTCCGAGCTAATGCACATCTGCAAAGCCTCCGGCACAGGCTGCCGCATCTATGAGGATCGCATCCCCATCGACTACCAGACAGCGATCATGGCCGAAGAGCTTGGCATGAATCTTGTCACGGCGGCACTCAACGGAGGCGAGGACTATGAGCTGCTCTTCACCGTGCCGCTCCACGACCATGAGCGCATAACCAAAGTTCCGGGTGTGGCCGTTATAGGGCACATTACCCGACCCGACCTCGGGTGCGCCATGATTACCCGCGACGGCAATGAAATTCCGCTGAAGGCACAGGGATGGAATCCGCTGGCAGCCGACGACAAAACCAACTCCTGATTCAATTATGACTGCTGAAAAAAACACACCGCGCCCGCGCCGCCGGCAGCTTGCGCTCATCAAGAACGATCCGTGGCTTCAGCCCTATGCCGAGGCCATTCAGGGGCGTCATCAGGATGCCGTCAGCAAGGAAATCGACCTGCTCGGCGGACGTCCGCGCAAGGGCGTGAGATCACTCTCCGACTTCGCCAACGCCCACCGCTACTTCGGGCTTCATCATGATCCCGCCGCACACAAGTGGGTTTTCCGCGAGTGGGCGCCCAACGCCACATCGATTCACCTCATAGGCGACTTCACCGGGTGGAAAGAAGACGACCGCTTCTCACTCTCCCGCCTCAGCAACGGTGTTTGGGAAATCATCCTCCCCGACGATGCGATACACCCGGGACAGAAATACAAAATGCTTGTCCGCTGGGACGGTGGTTCTGGCGAGCGCATCCCAGCCTACGCCACCCGAGTGGTTCAGGATCCCGTCACACACATCTTCTCTGCCGAGGTTGTCGACGACAGCATCCCCTACGACTGGCAGACCGAAGATTTTGTCCCCGACACACGCCCACTTCTCATCTATGAGTGCCACATAGGCATGGCACAGGAGAAAGAGGACATAGGCACCTATGCCGAGTTCCGTGATCTCATTCTCCCACGCATCGCCGCCGACGGCTACAATGCGATTCAGATCATGGCAATTCAGGAGCATCCCTACTATGGGTCGTTCGGCTACCACGTCTCGAGTTTCTTCGCACCATCATCGCGTTTCGGCACAGCCGACGATCTGCGCAGCCTTATCGACCGCGCCCATCAGCTCGGCATTGCTGTCATCATGGACATCGTCCACTCCCATGCAGTCAAAAGC
>CAMWSY010000084.1 GCA_947176995.1 uncultured Porphyromonadaceae bacterium
ACCTACAACCTCACCCCCGCCGACACAGCCCAGTACACCTACGGCGTCGTGCGCGACAACAAAGGCAAGACCATGTTCATGGAGGCCGTGATACCAGCCGAGGCATTTCTTGACCTCTACGACATCACCGGCGACTCACTCTACTTCAACCACGCCGTGGGCATCGCCGACACCTACAGCCGCACGCAGGACCTCGACGGCTCATGGCCCATCAAAGTCGACTACAACACAGGCGAGAGCCTTGTGAACCTCAAGAGCACCCCGTCGACCCTGCTGTCGCTCTTCTCGCGTCTGCGCGAGAACTACGGCATCGACCGTTACGCCGACAACATCCGCGCCGCCGAGCAGTGGATGGACTCCGTGGCACTCCCCCGCTTCGACCTCACCGGTCAGTTTGAGGATCAGCCCATGGACAAAGACCAGAAGCCCTACATGAACCTCACAAGCTGCCCACCGACCGAATATGCCTGCTATTTGCTCGGCAAACCCTCGGTCACCGGCAAGGAAGTGACCGACGCGACCGATCTTATCAGGCTTGTCGAAGACCAGTTTGTGCATTGGGACGTGCTGCCCGACGAGAGCGGCTTCAAGATGGAGCACGTGCCTTCGGTGCATGAGCAGTACTTCTACGAAGTGGGCGTCGACAACAGCGCCGCAAGCACCGCCGCTGCCCTGACTGCGCTCTACAACAAGACCGGCGACAAGCTCGCGCTTGCCAAAGCCCGCACGCTCACCGACGCCATTGTAGCCTCGCAGAATCCCACCAACGGCCACATCCCCACACTCTGGTTCTACTCCCCCACCGGTGAGTACCAGTCCACGTGGCCCAATTGCACCCTCATGAGCGCCCGCCAGCTCCTCCGCATGGCCACCCTGCCCGACTGATCGTTTTTCATTCTGAGCACTCTGAGTTCTCCGAGTTCTCAGAGAGCTCCATAAAAATATAAAGTCCGGATGCGCGGCGCGCACCCGGACTTTTAGGTTCAATGACAAGGTGTCAGGTTATTCCCACTCGGGGAGCTGCTTCAGCAGTCCATTCGACTTAACCACCTGCTGTGAGGGGTAGGGGAAAGTCATCATGTAGTCCTGATAGGGAAGCTTGTCGATGTAGTCATTGTAATAATCAACTGTGTAAGCCGACTCAGGATCATCACGATCCTCATAGTATCTAACCGTCGGACGGCTGTTGAGCTCAGCGGCTGCAAGTGCCTTGATCTCAGCATTGCTGCTGCGGTGCCAGCGCTTCAGGTCGAAGAGGTGGTTGCTGTACTCAAACGCCAGCTCGCAACGACGCTCGTGGTAGAGATCAGCCATTGTAGCCGCACCGGGGAGCGGAGTGAGGTTTGAGCGGGTGCGCACGCGGTTGATGTCGGCTGCTGCCTGACCACCGTTGCCCTGCATCAGATAAGCCTCGGCACGGAAGAGGATCAGCTCGGCCATGCGCAGCAGCGGGAAGTTGATGCGCACTGTGGGCCAGTTACCATTGGCATTCACATAACCGTTGCCGATAGGATCGTCGGTCATACCGAATGATTCTTGGAACTTGTAGACTTGGAAGCCAGAATTGAGGTCGGCAGAAGATGCGAATGTGCGTTCGTCACCGAAGTACATGAACTTCTGACCGTAGGCGAGCACTGATTTCACGATGCGGTCATTGCCTTCGCCATCCTTGAGCATCTCCTCATAGATATCGTTTGAAGGCTTGATCTGACCCCAGCCGTTATAAACGCCCCAGCCTTTGTTCTCAAGCATTACACCGGGAAGCTCGACTCCGCCACCGACTGTTCCGCCATCCGAGGGGATAGTCCAGATGTACTCACGACCCCAGAACTTGGATTTGTCTGACGAGAATACTTCTGCAAATGTGTCGGCGAGACCGCGGCCATATTCACTCTCAAGCTGGTTGACACAGGTGATAACATCACCCCACTTGCCTTCATCCCATGTAGCCCAGTAAGCAAGAGTCTTAGCCTTGTAGCCGAGAGCGGCAGCTTTATGGGCGCGTCCTTGATCGTCAGCACCGTAGGACTCGAAACGGGGGAGATAGTTCATGGCATTGTCGAGATCCTCGACGATAAGGCTGTAGTTCTCCATCACAGTGGCACGCTGCGGGGGGATTGAGTTATCATACTCACCCTCGAAGTCTTCCCAACGCACGAAAGGCACACCGAGTTTGTCGGTACCGTAACGGTGAGCCACCCAGAAGTGAGCGAACGCACGCATGAAATATGCCTCACCGAGCGAGCGTTTCTCCACATCAGTCAGGTTGTTCTTTGCAAGAAGCGACTTGATGATGTAGTTTGACCTCGACATAATTGTGTACAAGGTGTTGTATGAGTCGCGTATCGGGCTTTCGTCACCGGTGTACTTGAAGGTAGCCAGTGTAGGATAGCTACGTGTACGACCCCATACGATATCATTGGCTGCACCCTGCTCCCAGAAGAGTTCACGACCGAACATTCCCTCTGAATGGGTAGGCTGATAGAGTGCGTTTACAGCATCGATAGCCTGCTGGTCGTTGGTGAAATAGGTTGTTGTGGTGGTATTACCCTCCGGCTGCACATCGAGGAAATCATTGCAGGAGCTGAGGCTCAAAGCCAGCACGGCGGTTCCCAAAATATACTTGTTCATTTCTGTTTTCCTTGATTAGTAGGTTAGGTTGATACCGAACGAGAATGTGCGTGCCACAGGATACTTCAGAGCGTCCCAGCCACCGCATTCGGGGTCCATACCCGAGTACTTGGTGATGGTGAAGATATTTTCAGCCGAGAAGTAGACGCTGAGCATGCTGCGGCGGCTCTTCAGGTAGTTGCTCTTCTGCACGAGGCTCGAGAGATCGTAACCGATGGTAAGATTCTTCATGCGCAGATAGTCGGCATCCTCAAGATACCAGTCGGACGGAGTGGTGAAGTTACCATTGTTGTCGGTCTTCGACAGACGCGGGATATTGCTGCCGCGGTTGCTCTCGCTCCATGCATTGAGGATTTCCTTCGAGCGGTTGAAGCTACCGTCGACGTCACTAAGAATAAGCGACTTACCTACATAGAGTGCCTGGGCACCGCCTACACCTTGGAACATGGTGCTGAACGAGAGGTTCTTCCATGTGAAGCCGAGATTGAGTGCGTATGTGAGGTCGGGAGTAGCGTTGCCCATGTACTGGCGGTCCTTGTCGTTGATCACACCATCGCCGTTGAAGTCCACAAACTTCAGGTCACCGGCCTGTGCGTTGGGCTGGATGCGGTTACCATTCTTGTCGACGTAAGCGGCTGCCTCGGCATCGCTCTGGAAGATACCGTCGGTCTTGATCAGATAGTATGAACCGAGGGGCTGGCCTTGTGCTGTCTGATACATGTAGGGGAGCACCGAGCGGAAACCACCGCCACCGGTCCACACACCGGGATTACCCTCTGAATCCTTCACACCTATGTCAGTCACCTTGTTGGTGAGTGTGGCGAGGTTACCCGACACGAAGTAAGTCCAGTCCTTGTTGACGTGCTGAGTCCAGTTAGCCGACATTTCAAAGCCGCGGTTGCGCACTTCGCCGAGGTTAACCAGCGGAGCGTCCAGACCGATTGTGTTCGGCCAGTTCATTGTCTGATACTGGATCAGGTTGTATGTGCGCTTGTCGAAGTAGTCAAACGACATGCTCAGGCGCTCGCTGAAGAGATCCACATCAACACCGAGGTCCCACTGCTCCGAGGTCTCCCATGTGAGTTTCGGATTGACCGACTTGTAGTTGTAGACAATCGAGCCGAAAGGACGCTGGTTGCCGGCCTGACCGTAGTCGCCGCTGTACCATGATCCGAGAAGGGCTGCCTTGTAACCCATGCCGATAGAGCCGAGGTTACCTACACGACCCCACGATCCACGTATCTTGAGGAGTTGAACGATATCGTTCTTGCTGAAGAACGGCTCGCTCGAAATCTTCCATGCGCCGGTCACAGCGGGGAAATCACCGTAGTTGTTGTCTTTGGGAAGACGTCCGGCATAGTCGCGGCGCCATGATGCGGTCACGAAGTAACGGTCGTCATACACATAACCCACACGGGCAACGAGAGCAACATTTGCATCGGGGCCGCTCAGCCAGTCGGTTGCACTGGAGATATTGCCGGCCTTCTCAAGATACTGGAGGTATGAGCTCTCATCTGCGAAATCGTTGGCGATTACTCGCATTCCACGTGACTCATAGTGGTCGGCAGTGAACGAGAAGAGGCCGCTGAAACGGTGCTTGTCAAACACGTTGTCGTAGGACAGCGTTGTCTCCGATTCCCAGTTGTCGGTGCGGTAATTCGACTCGGTGAGGGTGTTGTTGGCGTTGGGTTTACCCGGCTCGTCAACGATAGGATTGAAGTTCTTGTAGTTGTTCTGGAAGATGTTGTAGGTGAAGCGGCTCACAAGTCTCATACCGGGCACGATGTTGCCGATCTGAAGGGTTGTGGTCGTCCAGAGGTCGGTCGAACGGTTGTAGCGGTTCTCGGCCTCGAGCAGACGCACGGGGTTAACAACGTCGCCATGAGCCGATGCAAGACCTTCGCCATACTGTGCGATGTAGGCAGGATCCTCATTGGCAGTACCACCGTAAGAGCCGTCGAGCGGATTGTAGACCGAAGCGGCAGCCGGCATCCAGATAGCCGAAAGGATAGGACCGGTGTAACCGTCGTCAGTACCCTTTGAGCGCGAGTCCCAGTTCTTCCATGTGAGATCCTCACGGATAGTCACCCACTTGTTGAGGTTGAACATGCCCTGATAGCGGAGTGCTACATCCTTTTTGTAGGTGTTGCGCAGAGTACCTTCGTCATTGTTATAGGCAAGCGAGAAACGGTTGTTGAAATTCTCTGTACCGGCATTCAGCGAAACGCTGTGACGCTGATAGAAACCGGTCTGGAAAATCTCATCCATCCAGTTGGTGCGGTTAGTACCGATCCAAGGATTGTTTTCAGTTCTCCATGCATACGGCAGTTCAAGACCTGCGTTGGCATAAGAAATCTCACGCATTCTGATCTCCTCAGTTGCATTGAGCGGAGTGATGGTGTTGGCAGCCTTGCGGAAACCGAACTGACCTTCGTATGAGATCGAAGCGTCGCCGGCCTTGGCCTGCTTGGTTGTCACGAGCACAACGCCACCGGCACCCGACTGTGCGCCGTAGATAGCGGCAGAAGCGGCGTCCTTGAGGACAACGATCGACTCAATATCACTCAGCGAGTTGATGGGAGCACCGGGGACACCGTCGACTACCCAGAGAACGTTATCGCCGTTCTGTGAACCCTGACCGCGGATCACGATCGAAGGAGTCGATGTGGGGTCGCCGCCGGCCGATGTGACGGTCACACCGGGGAGTGCACCCTGAAGCATTGCTTCGGTCGAGGTTACAGGACGTTTTTCAAGTTCAGCCGTATTGGTGACAACACCCACAGCTGCCGAAAGATCCTGTTTGCGCTGCTCGGCACCGTAACCCAGCACCACAACCTCATCGAGAAGCTCGGTCGACTCATCCATTACAATGACCATAGGCTTCTCAGTTACGAACATCTCCACGGGGTTATAACCGATATAAGTCACGATTATCGCACCACCCTTAGGAGCTTTTACTGTAAACTTTCCATCGAAGTCAGTAGCAACGGCAGTCTGCGTGCCCTTAACTGTGACGGTGGCACCCACCAGCGGGTCGCCGTTTGAGTCTTGAACAACGCCCTTGACAGATATGTCCTGAGCAAAGGCGCTTACAGAAAACAGGAGTCCCACAAGAAGGAACAGCACTGTCTGTCCATAAGATCTTTTCATTTGGTACTACTCTTTTGTGTATTGATTTTGAAATGATGGTTATTTTTTCAGGCTTGACGCCTCTTTGTTTGTGTGTGAATTGTTTTGTTGTTTTGGTTTTTACGTTTGTTTGATTTCCTCTGTTTTATTGATTTCTATTGAATTTTCGCTATAAGATCTCCGGCTTTCCATTTCACCGGATAGCTGCCGCCACTCCTGACTCGCAGCTTATGCCCGGCGCGTCCTTCGCCAAGGCGGGTTACAACTTTCGGTGTGCAATATTAAACATTATTTCATATAAAAAAATGCCCCTCAATGTTAATATTTGCAAAAAGCTGTATAAAAATCACACTGTATCACAAAATGTGTAATGACTATCTGAGAGTTCCAATTTCCCCAAAAAATACCGTTACCCCACAAAAAAAAACGGTCCCCGACCCAAGGGGGCCGGGAACCGCACGAAAGGGATGAGAGAGGAGAACGAGTCGGGTGTACTCACTCGTTGTCGACAAGGTCGACAGCGTAGTACATCTTTTTGCCTGTGGGATAGAGGCCAGTGATAAACATCACCTTGTCATAGCCGTCGGAGCTCTTCATGATGGCGTCGTAGATCTTCTCCACGTCGTCGGCCGACGACACACGGCTGTTGTTGATCTCGGTAATGATGAAACCGTCCTTGATTCCGGCACGCTTGAAGCGTCCGTTCTGCAGACCGCTCACCTGCACACCCGACGATATGCCGAGCTGACGCATGGTTTCGGGAGTGACTGCCTTGAAAGCGCAGCCCAGATCAGTCACGCTGCCGGCTTTGGTCACGCTGGTATTGCCCTGATTGTTGCGCAGGGTCACAGTGACTGTCTGCATCTTGTTGTCGCGGTAGAAGGTCACCTTAGCCTTGTCGCCGGGACGAAGCTGAGCCATGGCCTCCTGAAGC
Source organism: uncultured Porphyromonadaceae bacterium (assembly GCA_947176995.1). Lineage (GTDB taxonomy): Bacteria > Bacteroidota > Bacteroidia > Bacteroidales > Muribaculaceae > JAFLTL01. The sequence continues at coordinate 6,695 of CAMWSY010000084.1, forward strand.
TGACCGGTTGATGTGGTGGGATGGCCGTCGATAGCCACGATCACGTCGCCCTCCTGCAATCCGGCTTCCATAGCCGCACTGCGCTCCTGCACCTCGCCCACATAGAGGCCGCTGTTGGTGGCGGTGATATTCTTCTCCTTGGCAAGCTGAGGAGTGAGCTCAGAGAACGCCACGCCGAGGAATGCGCGCTGCACCGTGCCATACTGCTTGATGTCGGTCACCACTTTCTTCACGATCGAGGTGGGCACAGCAAACGAGTAGCCGGCGAAATTGCCCGTCTGCGAGTAGATGGCGGTGTTGATGCCCACAAGCTCGCCGGCGAGATTCACGAGCGCGCCGCCCGAGTTGCCGGGATTCACGGCGGCATCAGTCTGGATGTACGATTCGATACCGGTGCTGCCGCTGCGGGTGATCGAGGAGATGTTACGCCCCTTGGCACTTACTATACCGGTCGTGACGGTCGAAGTGAAACCGAACGGGTTGCCCACGGCAAGCACCCATTCGCCCACCTTCAGGTTCTCCGAGTCACCGATGGGGATCACGTGGAGACTGTCGGCATCGATCTTGACAAGGGCGAGGTCGGTCGACGGGTCGGTGCCGATCACCGTAGCGTTGAACGAGCGGTTGTCGTTGAGTGTCACCTCGAGCATCTCAGCACCCTCCACCACATGGTTGTTGGTGACAATGTAGCCGTCGGCACTCAGGATCACACCCGAGCCGAGACCCATCTGCTGCGGCTGCGAGGGTTGCTGTTGCTGGCGGCGCGGCTGCTGCTGACGCGGCGAGCCGAAGAAGAACTCATAGAAGGGGTCGAAATCGCCGCCACCCTGCATGTTTCCGCCACGCTGGTGAGGTGTTGCGTAGCTTTTGATCGACACAACCCCGTTGACAGTGCTCT
>CAMWSY010000085.1 GCA_947176995.1 uncultured Porphyromonadaceae bacterium
TATCTTCTTGGTGAGCCAACAAGCACAGCTGTTTAGTGATTTTTATAGGATTTTACAGTAGCGGGCCTGTGCCGGATTTTCACCGGCTTCCCTATTAATCGCTTAAGCGCGAACCAAAACTTTATTGTAAAGTTAAGTATTATTATTTTCTTGACAAAATAGCTTTTGAGAGTGCCCGATCTTTTAACATCCGTTTAGGGCGTCCATAGTGAATTATTGTTTATTTTTGTTGCGTGAAAAAGTGTTTTAGACTTGTTGCCACATTCATTTTGTCATGTATGAGCCTTACGTCAGTTATGGCTCAGGACAACAATGCCTATGGTTTTCTTAGCGTGCCCTCGTCGGCGCGCATCTATGGTCTCGGCGGAATGAATATCTCTACCGTTGAAGACAATCTCAACGTTACCGACCAGAACCCGGCACTTCTTGGCCCCGAAATGGGTGGATGGCTCGATGTGAACTATATGCGTTACATCGGCGACAGCAATTTTGCCGGCGTAAGTTTCGGCAGAGCCTCAGGTGCTCACGGGGCATGGAAAACTTCATTGCAATATTTCGGTTATGGATCGATTGATGAGACGTTGCCCGACGGATCGACCGTAGGCTCGTTCTCCCCAAAAGATCTCTCACTTGCCGGAAGCTATGCCCACGATCTATCCTCACGTTTCAGGATAGGTGCAACCGTGAAATTTCTATACAGCAACTATGACCAGTACACTGCATGGGCAGTCAGTACTGATTTAGGCATAAACTACTATGATCCCGACCGTGATCTGTCGGTTTCTGTCGTAGGCGCTAATCTCGGCGGTCAGTTGAAGCGGTTTGACAATACATCCGAGGGGCTTCCTACCGATCTCAGGGTAGGCATGACACGTGGGATAGGCAATCTGCCGCTGCGGTGGTCGGTCACAGCCTACAACCTCACGCGCTGGCATCGCGGTAACCGCCATTTGTTCAAGCATCTGGTGTTTGGCGTCGATTGTGCTCCTACCGACAAGTTCTACATCAGCATGGGCTATAACTATAAGGTTCGCAGCGACATGAGCGGCTACAAGCGATCACTTCTCTCAGGCTTCTCGGCAGGAGCAGGTGTAAGCCTGTCACGGTTTAATGTCGGAGTCGCTGTAGCGCAGCCACATTCAGGTGCAACCACGCTCATGTTCAATCTCGGCCTGAAGGTAGCCGACCTTATCAGATAGAAACTTACGACACAAGAATGAATACAGATAGTAAAATTATAGTTGCCATCGACGGCTACTCGTCCACAGGCAAAAGCACCATGGCCAAGTGGCTTGCATCGGAAGTTGGATACCGATACATTGATTCCGGAGCCATGTATCGTGCTGTCACCCTGTATGCCCTGCGTGGAGGTATTATAGGTAAGGATAAAGCTTTGGACATGATACGTCTTGTCAAAGAACTGCCGTCGATAAACATTGATTTCCGCCGTGACGACAGTGGACAGCTGACCATACTTAATGGCGAGAATGTCGAGCGCGAGATACGCATGATGGAAGTTTCGTCGCACGTTTCCATCATTGCCGCCGTTCCCGAAGTGCGTCATCGCCTTGTGGCCATGCAGCGCGCGCTTGGCGATGAGGGAGGCATTGTGATGGATGGCCGTGATATAGGCACAACCGTTTTTCCCGCCGCCAGTTTGAAGATTTTTGTCACATCATCACCCGAAGTTCGTGCTGACCGCCGTTATAAAGAGCTTATCGAGAAAGGGGAGAAGGTAACCTATGAAGATGTGCTTGCCAACGTCATCGAGCGTGACCGCATTGATGAGACACGCAAGGAGAGCCCGTTGCGCAAAGCCGACGATGCGTTGCTCATCGACAACTCATTCATGACCCGCGACGAGCAAAACAGCTGGCTCCTCACCCGCTTTAACGAAGCCCTCCAATCTTGATAGTTTATACGAATCGGGCGCACAATGCTTTGTTGTGCGCCCGATTCAACAATATAAGTGTTTTATCTCGTCTTCACCTTCTGGCTTACTGCGGCATCGATAGAGCAGACGGTAGCGAGATTCACAATATCTCTTACCGGCGAATCAACCTTGATGAAGTGAATCGGCTTGTTGAGGCCAATCTGAATCGGGCCGATAGCTTCGCCCACACCCATTTCAAGCATCATCCTGAACGCCGTGCTTGCGGCACTGAGGTTGGGGAACACAAGCGTGTTCACCTCTTTACCTGCAATTTTTGAGAACGGGAACATGCTGTCGCGGCGCTCGGTGTTCAGGGCGTAGTCGATCTGCATTTCTCCGTCGATGCAGAGATCGGGGTAGAGGCGGTGCATCTTGTCAACCACATTATGCACTTTGCGGCTCTCAGGCTCAGGACTCGACCCGAAATCACTGTAAGAGATCATGGCCATTACCGGATCTACGGCAAAGAAGCGCGCACCGTAGCGTGCAAGGCGTGCTATGTCGAACAGTGTGTCCTCGTCGGTCGTACGGTTTACCCCCGTGTCGGCGAGGAAATATGTGCCGCGCTTGGTAGTCACGATATGCATGTCTATGAAGTGCTCATAGTCAGGACGGATACCGATAGTCTCCTTGGCGATCTCCTGTGCTACCGGGCTGGCCGAATAGGTGCCGGCAATCATCGCATCGGCCTCACCACCATCCACCATCATCATGCCGAAGTAGTTGCGGTCATACATCTTCTCGAGAGCCTCGGGAAGCGTTGCACCGTTGCGGCGGTGTTTTGTGGCAAGCCGGTTGGCAAATTTCTCTCGGCGCTCAGCCTCGTCATCATGACGGGGATTGATGATCGTAATGCCGTCAAGTTCAAGCCCGAGACGTTTTGCCCTCTTCTCGATCATCTCCTGATTACCGAGAAGGATAGGATGGCAGATGCCTTCCTGAAGTGCATCCACGGCGGCACGCAGCATATTGTCGGTGTTTCCTTCGCTGAATATCACGCGCTTGGGCTGACGCTTAGCCATGTCAACCATGCTGCGGATGATCTTTTTGTCGGAATTCATCAGGCGCTCAAGCTCATGCTTGTAACGCTCCATGTCGTCGATCGGGCGGGCGGCAACGCCACTCTCGGCAGCTCCGCGAGCCACAGCCGGAGCAACCTCAAGCAGCAGACGCGGATCCATAGGCTTCGGAAGGATGTAATCGCGCCCAAACTTCAGATGCGACATACCGTAAGCCGCGTTCACCACCGGTGGAACAGGCTGTTTGGCAAGATTGGCTATCGCCTTCACTGCGGCCAGTTTCATCTCCTCGTTGATGGCGGTTGCACCACAGTCGAGCGCACCCCTGAATATGTAGGGGAAACCAAGTACATTGTTTATCTGGTTGGGATAGTCACTGCGGCCGGTTGCAAAGATCAGATCGTCGCGCGAAGCCATAGCCTTCTCATATTCAATCTCAGGATCTGGGTTGGCAAGCGCAAAGACTATAGGCCTCGGGGCCATGGATTTCAGCATCTCCTCAGTTACTACATCTTTCACCGAGAGACCGAGGAACACATCGGCATCCACCATCGCCTCAGCAAGCGTCGTTATATTGCGGTCGGTAGCAAACTGCTGCTTCTGCGGATTCAGGTCAGTGCGCGATGTCGACAGGACGCCATGGCTGTCGCACATCACTACATTTTCAGGCTTTATGCCGAGGCTGATATAAAGTTTTGTGCAGCTCACGGCAGCCGCACCCGCGCCGTTCACCACCAGTTTCACATCCTCGATCTTCTTGTTCTGTATCTCAAGAGCGTTCAGAAGTCCCGCACCCGAGATGATAGCGGTACCGTGCTGGTCATCGTGCATCACAGGGATTTTGAGTTCCTCTTTCAGCGTCTGCTCGATTTTGAAGCACTCGGGAGCTTTGATATCCTCCAGATTGATTCCGCCGAACGTGGGGGCAAGCGATTTTACAATAGCAATGAACTTGTCGGGATCTTTCTCATCTATCTCTATGTCGAAACAGTCGAGACCGGCATAGATCTTAAACAGAAGCGCCTTACCCTCCATCACCGGTTTACCTGCTTCTGGACCGATATCTCCAAGTCCTAAAACTGCGGTACAGTTTGAAATCACGGCCACAAGGTTACCCTTGTTAGTGTATTTGTACACATCATCAGGGTGAGCCTCGATTTCTTTGCAGGGATATGCCACGCCCGGTGAGTAAGCCAGCGCCAGATCATGCTGGGTGGAATGTGGCTTGGTAGGTATCACCTCCGTCTTGCCCGGACGTGGATAGCGGTGGTAGTCCAGCGCCATCTCGCTTGTTATCTTTGCCATTGTAAATTCTTTTGGGTGGTTATAAATAGGACGCACAGTCGTGAGTGCGCCCTATTCATAGTGGATTTTTTTTGACGTTGTGAAGTAGGGCAGAGCTTACATCGCTTCGTTTTCAGGAGCGATAAGTTTGTAGCCCTTACCGTGGATATTGATGATCTCGATCGAGGGATCCTCCTTCAGGTGTTTGCGGAGCTTGGTGATATACACGTCCATCGAGCGGGCGTTGAAGTAGTTGTCGTCGATCCAGATCGTCTTGAGTGCGAAGTTACGCTCAAGGATCTCGTTCACGTGGTTGCAAAGCAGGCTGAGCAGCTCCGACTCCTTGGTGGTCAGCTTGGTCACCTTGTCATCGATCATAAGCTGTTGCTTCTGGGTGTCAAAAGTAAACTTACCGATCTTATACATTGTCACCTCGCGGCCTTTCTTGCCCTTCACGCGGCGCAGGATAGCCTCGATACGGAACACAAGCTCCTCCATCGAGAATGGCTTTGTGATGTAGTCGTCGGCACCGAGCTTGAAGCCTTCAAGTATATCCTCCTTAAGCTGCTTGGCAGTCAGGAAGATGATAGGAACCTCCGAGTTGACTGTGCGGATGTCCTGTGCGACTGAGAAGCCGTCCTTTTTGGGCATCATCACATCAAGCACACAAATATCATATTTTCCCTTCAGGAATGCCTTGTAACCGCTTTCGCCGTCGGCATAGAGATCGGCATTGAAGCCTTTGGCCTGAAGATACTCTCTGAGAAGCATTCCCAGATTCTCATCGTCTTCGCAAAGAAGAATGCGCATACGGTCGTCCATCGTTCAGTAATTTATTTAGTTAATGGTAATGTAATTATAAATCTTGTTCCTTGGTCGGGCTCGCTCTCCACCTTGATCGTGCCTCCCATGAGAGTCACCATCTTCTGCACGTATGCAAGGCCGAGACCAAAACCCTTGACATCATGCCGGTTTCCGGTCGAAACACGGTAGAATTTGTCAAATATCTTTTTCAGATCTTCACGTCTGATACCGATTCCGTTGTCACCCACCGTCACCTGAAGCTTGTCGTTAGGCAGGTCAAGGGTGCTCACCGTCAGATGCAGAGGAACATCCTCACGCCTGTATTTCACCGCGTTGTCAAGCAGATTGAAAATCACGTTGGTGAAATGCATCTCATCCACACTGATTATGGCGTTGGTAGCATCAAGTTGAGTCGTGATCTGCCCGCCATAGCGCTCCACCTTCAGCTTAAACGTGTTGGTGATGCTGTTGATAGCAGAGTTGGCATCCACATCCTGAATCCTGAAAGTAGCTTTCGAGCGGTCGAACATCGACATCTGCAACACCTTCTCCACTTGGAAACGCAGTCGCTTCGTCTCATCGTTGATCACACTAGATATGTGCTGCATCATCGTCGGCGACTTCCTCACGCTGTCATCCTTGAGCATCTGTGCTGCGAGTGAGATCGACGATATTGGAGTCTTGAACTCATGCGTCATGTTGTTGATGAAGTCGTTTTTCATCTCCGTCAGACGCTTCTGGCGGAATGCCAGAATTATCACAAACACAAATATCACAAGCAGGATAAACGTGAACGCAAACGTCGGGATCATGAACTTTATCGACGCAAGGATATAATCCTTTTTGTCGGGGAAGTACACCTTCAGGTAATGACGCTTGTTGATCGGATCGTTGGGAAACAGCGTCTGCACGAACATACTGTTGTCTCTTTCCTCTCCTATATTGTCATATCCATCAGTATGATACTGCATTATGCCGTTGCGGTTCACTATCGCGAACTCAAACGGAAGATCAAGTCCGTTGTTCTCCAGTTCGGTATGCAGGTAATCCCTTATTTTGGTCGAATCGGCGCGTTCCTCTATAGGGCGGTTGCTCGACTGACTTATTATATTGAGTATCACCTCATCGATCATGTCACGCTGATAGAGATACTGCCCTTTCAGCATTTCCTGCATCGACTTGTAGTTGCTGAAGTTATTTCCTTGTCCGCTCTGGATCTTGGAAATCTTTTCATTGTCGGCCTTGATGGTAAGATCCCCATGCACGCCGCTTTGGGTCGTGAATGAGTAGCTGATGCCTTCAAGTCGTGTAGGCGAACCGCCGATAGCGGTCGTTTCAATGCGGTCGACATCCTCCTCAAGGAAATAGCGGGTTTCATCCTGCTCAAGAAGCGATGTGACGGTGTAGAGGCTGCGGCGAGCACCTTCACTGAACTGATCGTCGCGCATCTTTATCATGTTGTTCATATACATGATTTGCATCGACAACAGTCCGGCAAAGGTCAGAACCATCAGAATGGTAAGTATCCAGATTGTAGATTTTTTCATTATATCTGTTATTCGACTGAAGCAGCCATTGAAGAGGGGAGACCTCCATCATGTTTGCCACAGATCGCTCTCTTTTGTTTTAATTATATATGATTAACAATTAAGTCGCGTTTATGTTTACAAATATAAAGCCTGAGTGGGCAACTTTTTTAACACTTAAGGTTAATTTTTATATAAAAACGTGTAATAAATCCCACTTTCCGCTGTTATCCCGGCAATCATCCGGCCATCTCCCTCTTGCATTCGGGTTGACGCTGCTGCCGCTACACAACATTTAAGACCTAAAATTTGTGGTTGTTGCCCGATTAGTTGTAAATTTGTTAAGATTTAGTTTACACATTCATCCACTCAAAGATGCTGAATAAATATGTGCCTCGTCTGCGTGACGGGCTGACTTGTCTTTATAAATCCAGAAACTTCTGGGGATATATCTGTGCCTTAGTCGTATGTGCGATTATAGCTTTGGCATTTTTTCATCCCGACGCAATAGAAGGAAATCAGCTTAACCAGTATGATATTCAGCAGGGATCGGCCAACGGCCATGAGACCAAACTGTGGTATGAATCCACAGGCCAACGTCCACGCTGGACCAACTCCCTCTTCTCTGGAATGCCTACATTCCAGATTTCCCCTTCCTATCCTTCCGACAGCATGTTCCGGTGGATCGATACACTGATGCGCGCCGGGCTTCCCGCCCCATCAGGCCTGCTTTTCTCGATGATGGCGGGATTTATCATTCTTGCGGCATGTATGCGCCTGCGGTGGTATTATGCTTTGATTGGAGCAATAGCATGGGGATTATCCTCTTATTTTATAATTATCATCGGGGCAGGGCATCTTTGGAAATTTATAACCCTTGCCTATGTTCCTCCCGTCATAGGCGGTGAGTAGAGCGCGGTGCGTGGACCCGGGATCTTTGGTGGGGCTGTAGCGTCTCTTTTCGCCATGACGCAGAGA
>CAMWSY010000086.1 GCA_947176995.1 uncultured Porphyromonadaceae bacterium
CTATACTTTTGCGAACGAAGTAGGCTCTCTTAATTAGAGATAATAGAGCTAATTAATGAGTAGGGGGGTGTAAGAGTGAGAGATCTCGGAGGACTCTGAGATCTCGGAGGTAAAAAAAGCGGGATGAGAGGTAAAAAAAAAGACATGGCGCCTGCGGGCGTCATGTCTGGTAAATGGGGTAAGGTGGGGTGATCAGAACTCGAACTGCTCGATGCGCATTTCGCCAAGTTCCTGCAAACGGGGAACGAGTGTGGTGAAGTGGGGGGCGTTCATGTGCACCTCAAGCGAGGGAGCGTCCTGCCATGTCTCGATGATCATGTACTCGCCGGGACGTGTTGCCGAAGCGAGCATGTCGTAGCCGATGCAGCCTTTGTCGTTAAGGGATGCGGCAACAAGTTCTTTACCGGCTTTCTCGGCAGCCTCTTTGTTGGCCTGATCGGCCAGTGTGTAAAATACGTTAAGTCGGATCATAGTCTATTGTGTTTGTCAAAAGTGTAATGTAACTACACAAAACTAAGCAAAATTTATTAATTTTGACATCTCATTCTCACAATTTTGTTTTCACCTTTAATGTATTTCAGGCTATAATATGTTGCCTCTAACAATTTTGCTCAACGCGGCCGCCGGTGCTCCGGTCGAGATGGATATCAATGGTCTTATTTCAGACCTTGCTTTTATCCTTCTGCTTGGCGCAGTCGTAACCCTCTTGTTCAAGTGGATAAAACAGCCGGTTGTGCTCGGCTATATTGTGGCGGGCTTTCTGGCAAGTCCTAATTTCAAGGCTCTTCCATCGGTAACGACTGAGGCCAATATCGAGTTCTGGGCTCAGATTGGTATTGTGGTTCTGCTGTTTTCGCTCGGTGTGGAATTCAGTTTCAAGAAGCTGATGAATGTGGGCGGAAGCGCGATATCGACGGTAATGATCATAATCACGGGAATGATGCTGAGCGGTGTGATCGTGGGGCATTGTCTCGGGATGAGCTTTATCAACTGCCTGTTTCTTGGCGGTATGTTGTCGATGTCGTCAACGACTATCATTATCAAGGCGTTCACTGACATGGGACTGCGACAGAAGCGGTTTGCAGGAATTGTGTTTGGTGTGCTTATAGTGGAGGACCTTTTTGCCGTGTTGCTCATGGTGATCCTGTCGTCGATCGCGCTTAACAACAGCGTGGAAGGGGGCGAGCTGATCATGAGCGTGAGCAAACTTGTGTTTTTCCTCGTGATATGGTTTGTTGTGGGAGTGTATGTGCTTCCGTCAGCTCTCAACAGGGTCAACCGTTTTCTTAATCCTGAGACGCTTCTTGTGGTGTCGATGGGACTTTGTCTCGGTATGGCGGTGTTCTCGGTTCAGTGCGGTTTCTCGCTTGCGCTCGGTGCGTTTGTGATGGGATCGATACTGGCAGGTACAAGTTATGCAGAACGCATAGAGAAGGTGACGGCACCGGTCAAGGATCTTTTCGGAGCGGTATTCTTCATCTCGGTGGGCATGATGGTGCAGCCGACGGTGATCGTGGAGTACTGGGGATCGATTCTGTTGCTATCGGGTGTTGTGATTGTGGGTATGATCGTATTCGGCTCACTCGGTCTGCTACTGACCGGGCAGACGCTCAAAGTGGCTATCGAGGCCGGTTTCTCGCTGACACAGATAGGTGAGTTCGCGTTTATCATCGCATCGCTCGGCATGAGTCTTGGAGTGCTTGACGCTACTATCTACCCGATAGTCGTGGCAGTTTCGGTCATCACGACTTTTACCACGCCTTATTTTATAAAGATGGCAAACCCGTTCTATCGGTTTGTTGAGAAGATATTACCTAACCGCCTGCATTTCCTGATAGAACGGTATAGTGCCGATGCCAAGGAGGGTGCCGCGTCGGCGCGACATGTGTGGACAAATCTGCTGCGCCGCTATCTGTGGCGTTTCATGCTCTACTCGATAATTCTTATCGCTATAATCGCGGTTAGTATAGCCTACTTTGTGCCGTGGCTGACAGATCTTTTCGGTGGCTGGGGTAAATTTGTGGGCGTGATTCTGACACTTCTGCTTATGGCGCCTTTCCTGCTCGCGCTGTCGAGTCCTGTCAGCAAGAGGGTGGAGGTGAAAATGCTTGAGAGCTATCACAGCCAGTACAGAGTGCCGATGGTGGTGATGACGGTTTTCCGCGCGGTTGTCGCCCTCATCCTTGTAATTTACTATATAGGAAGTTGCTACGGGTATCTTGTAGGAGTATTCGCCGCGATAGCGATGATGGTGCTCCTGTTTGCTGTGTTCCGCAAACAGGCACGCCGGAGTCTACAGACCATCGAATCAAAGTTCATGAGTAATCTCAATGAACGCGAATTGCGCAGAACCGGTAAGAATTATAATCTTGTAAGTGATCTTCATCAGGCAGTGGTACACGTGGGGTCAGGTAGTCCGTATCTGGGAATGCGATTGATGGACACAGATTTACATTCAAAGTACGGTGTGAACATCCTCAATATCCAGCGTGGAGGTGAGTTTATCCCCGTCCCGGCGGGTGACACACGCATCTTCCCCGGCGATGTGGTGGGAGTAGTGGGCACAGACTCGCAGATCGAGAGCATCCTGCCTCTACTTGAATGTGACCGCACAGACACGCCGGTGGATATGTCGGCTTCGTCGGACTTTGATGTGGCCGCATTGAAACTGACTGAAACATCTCCGATAATCGGGCACACGGTCGCTCAGATCGATGTGCGCCGAAAATACATGTCGTTTATCCTTGCCATACAGCGTGGTGACGAGTATATCACCGATGTGGTGAGCATACCGTTCTGTGCCGGGGATGTGGTGTGGGTTGCCGGAAATAAGAAATACTATAATAAACTTGTGAAGTCATGAGCAGGAAAAAGCCCCTCCCGCTTCTTGAAGATATCGAAATAACCGGAGTCGCTGCCGAGGGTAACTCAATCGCACGTGTCGACGGCCGGGTAGTGTTCATCCCCTATGGTGCGCCGGGGGATGTGGCTGATGTTCAGCTTACACGGAAAAAAAACTCATACGCCGAAGGGCGCATAACGGAAATAAAAAAGCCGTCGGCATTGCGAATCGAGCCTGAATGCGAGCATTTCGGTGTGTGCGGCGGCTGCAAATGGCAGCATCTGCCCTACGACTATCAGTTGCAGTTCAAGCAGCAGCAGGTGGAGGATGCACTGAAGCGCATAGCGAAGGTGGAACTGCCTGAAATTTCGCCAATAATCGGGTCGGAACGTACGTGGGAATACCGCAACAAGATGGAGTACACGTTCTCCAACAAGAAGTGGCTGACATTTGATCAGATGCGCAGCGGTGAGGAGTTTACTGACCGCGATGCTGCGGGTTTCCATATTCCCGGCTCATTTGACAAAGTGCTTGATATAGAGTGCTGTCATCTTCAGGATGATCTTGGCAACCGCATAAGGCGTTTCATAAGGGACTTCGGTAAGAAAAACGGCTGGGAGTTCTATGACCTGAAACAACAGCACGGTTTTCTGCGTACGCTTATGATGCGCATACTCGATACCGGTCAGGTAATGGTGGTTATGTCGGTTGGCGAGGATGATCAGGAGAAGATAAAAACACTGATGGATGCGCTTGCCGCCGAGTTCCCTGAAATAACGTCGCTGAACTATGTCGTGAATCTCAAGGCCAACGACACGATAACTGATCAGGAGATAATCTGCTGCGATGGATCGAGCCCATACGTGGAGGAGGAGATGGAAGGACTGCGATTCCGCATCGGGCCGAAGTCGTTTTATCAGACCAATTCACGACAGGCTTACCGGCTCTACAGCGCGGTGCGCGATCTTGCACGTCTCGACGGTAGCCAACTTGTCTATGACCTCTATACGGGCACAGGCACAATAGCCAATTTTGTGGCGCGACAGGCAAAGAAGGTTGTGGGAATCGAATATGTGCCGGAGGCGATCGAGGATGCCAAGCTGAACTCGGAAGTGAACGGGATTGACAACACTCTGTTTTATGCGGGCGACATGAAAGATGTGCTTAATGCTGACTTTATCGCTGAACATGGTGTGCCTGACGTGATGATCGTGGATCCACCACGTGCGGGAATGCACGCCGATGTGGTGGCGACAATTCTCGCGGCTGCTCCGCGGCGCATCGTCTATGTAAGCTGCAATCCGGCTACACAGGCGCGTGATATAGCGATGCTTGATGGATCGTATCGCGTGACGGCAGTTCAGCCGGTGGATATGTTCCCGCACACACATCATGTGGAGAATATAGCGGTGCTCGAACTGCGCGACTGATATAAAACATTTTATTGAAAAATATATTTGCGGTGGTCTGTGAAAAGCATTGTCACAGGCTGCCGCTGTTTTATCAGTGCAGCCGGATAAGAAACGTTAAATCGGCGAGGGTGCTCGAACCATGAGTGCTTCCGGGGCGTTTTGCTTATGAAAACGGGCAGAAAAGACACACAACATAGCCCGGTTTGACCGACCTTTGATTAACCTTTGAAACACTATATATTATTAAAGCAATGAAATACACTCAACCCGAACTCCCTTACAAGTGTGAGGCTCTTGAACCCGTGATCAGTCGTGAAACTGTGGATTACCACTACGGCAAGCATGAGAAAGCCTATATTGACAATCTCAACAACCTCATCGAAGGTACAGAGTGGGCTGACATGACTCTGGAGGAGATAATCAGCAAGGCTAACGGGCCTCTGTTTAACAATGCTTCGCAGGCATGGAACCATATACTTTACTTTTTCTCGTTCTCACCCGACGGTGGAGGTGAACCCGATGGAGAACTTGGCGAAGCGATAAAAAATCAGTTCGGCAGCTTCGAGGAATTTAAGAAACAGTTTGAGGATGCCGGAGCAAAATTGTTCGGCTCGGGTTGGGTATGGCTCTCCCGTGACGATCACGGTACTCTCTTCATTTCGCAGGGAAGCAATGCCGAGAATCCTCTCACAAAGGGGCTGACCCCTATTCTCACTTTCGATGTGTGGGAGCACGCTTATTATCTCGACTATCAGAACCGTCGTGTCGATTACCTGAAGAAACTATGGGATATCGTCGACTGGGATATGGTGGCTTCGCGCTACTGAATAAAAAAGAAGTATTAGAAGATTAAGGTAAAATATATCAGACAATTGTCATCAGATTAAGAAATTAGTGAAGTTGTAAGCATTAATTGTAAGCATAATGTGATGAATGGAGAGAGGGGCACTCGTGAGAGCCCCCCTTTTTCTTTATGTGTCTATGGCTCATCATCTTCAAGTGTCGCTATCTCATATATGCCGGGGGAGAGAACGGCTGTCTGTGCGTCGTGGAAACGTTTGGATTCTACGGCTTTAAGATACAAGTCAAGTGATGCTCTGCCATGTAGAAGCATGTTAAGATCACTTTCAGAAATAATTACCGGTCTTATCTTTGAAGGCAACACTCCGGGCTTGTTGGCAAGGAGGGATATATAATGCTCAGCCTCACGCAAAGAAGCAAAACCGTTAACAGTGAGGGCTGAATATGGTGAAAGTTGCAAAGGACGCAGATCGAAGTCGCGTACAGCAAATGTGGCGAAGTTGTGGCGTGCAATATCGTAGAGCAGCGTATTGGCATTTACAGAATCAGGAAGATACACCAGCATGACGACTTGTGGTGCTTCGGGATTCATGGAGAATAGGGAAGGTGCCGGTGAATCAGGTTCTTCAGTCATTTTCTGATCTTCGTGGATAATGCTTACCGGCAGTGGGCGCATATTGCCTTTGCCAGAAACCGGTGAGTGTCCTGAGTCGAGATAGCTGACTATGTCTGTAGCCAGATTGGAGAGGTCGGATGCAGGATATTTTTCGGCTATCTCCTTCATGCTGTTGGCAAAGCGCATATTATCCCCATCGGCAGCAAAAGCAAGAGCATCGAGGAAAAGAAGATGGGGGACCACATTGTCATCTGTTGCGGTGTCTGCACTGTCGTATTGGGAAACGATGTTGTGGAGTGTAGTGTTGTCATTGGCAATGTAGGCCTCATAGGCGCGTGAAAAGATGCTTTTCTGTGAGAGCAATTTTTCTTTTTTACGCTCCAGATAGTCGGGGGCAGCCATGGCATCGGCCAATTGTGTGCCGGGAAACTCTGCGATGATAATATCACGAATCCGACGTGCTTTCTCATTCTCACCCATGCGGGAATACATCAGAAACAGGTTTTCGCATATCTCGGGCTTATGGGGCGAGTGCGGGAAACGGTTGATAAGGTCAGACCATGTTTTGGCTGCTGCATTGTAGTCATCGAGCCGATTCCGGAGGATAGTTCCCATTTCATACATCGCTTCCTCGATGGTTGATTCGGCTGCATTTATGCGTTCAGGGGTGTCGGGTATCGACTGAATGTAGTAGGCCGGGTCGTCGGGGTGCAATTGCGATGAGGGTTTGGAATGTGAGACTCCGGCATCGTCATTAGTATGGTTTACTTCACCGGAGGATTGCACGTTGCTTTGTACCGGACTGTTTTTGGCCGATATGCGCCAGTTGTCGGTAAGCTGTCGGTCGCCCCACACCTTTCGGAACTGCTCTTTTCCTGATTTTACAAGTGCCGGATTGTAGAAATACCATGATGCAGTGGGGTGTGATGTCACAGACAGTGGAGTACCAAATGTGGCATGAGTTTCGCTTAATTGTGCCTGTTGCGAAGTTGCATAGCTGCGGGCAAGACGTCCGGCAATTTCGGCCTGTTGCTGAGGAGTCATGCGTGCAAGCGACAGGAGCGAGTCCTGTAGAACTACGGTCTGAGTTAGTTCGCCGAGGATGTCAAGCGCGTCGGCGCGCCTACCGATGGAATCGATGCCGGGGTGATCGGCCGGAAGGAACGGCATTGCAGCGTTGTAGTTGATGCGGGCAAGGTCGTATCGACCATGAGCGTATTGCAGTCCTCCTAACGCAAGACGTGCTTTTGCTTGTTCGTGGCCAAGCCGCACACTTTTATCGACGGCAGTCGCGTAGGCTTTTTCGGCGGCTGCAGTGTCACGTACCGAAAGGTGCAGGTTGCCGAGTGCGTAGTATATCTGGTCAAGGTAGTCGGCGTTTGAGCCATACCGCGCTATTTTCTCGAGAGCCTTAATTTCTTCGCCTGTCCGTTCAGGTGGAGTTACCTCGCTCATTGCCATGCGCGCGTTGAAGCGTGTGGCATAGTCGGTTGTAAGCGTTCCTTCTATCTTTTTGAATACGTTGTAGGCGTTTCCGTTGTCTCCGCTCCGGCTAAATGCCTGTCCGAGCAGATAGCGTAGGCGTGTTTTCTGCTTGCCGTGACTTATTTCCACCAATTCCGTAAGAGTTTCTGCGGCTTTACGGTATTCTCTCTGACGGAGTAATAGAGATGATTTTGCTGTCAGATAAGTCTGTCGGATGTTTTTGTTCTCAAGAATATCGGCCGGAATCTTTGCAAGTAGAGCTTCGGCCTCATATAGCCGACCGAGTGCGCAATAGCACAGTGCTTCCCATGCACGAGCTTCTGCTACAATACCGGGTAACCA
>CAMWSY010000087.1 GCA_947176995.1 uncultured Porphyromonadaceae bacterium
TTACACCGGGTTCCCTGCGGTCACCCGGTGCTGGCGGTTGTGACGCCCGTTTCACGGGCTTGGAGGACGGGTCGGACAATTCAGACAAGTCGGACAAGTCTGACGGGGCTGAAATGGCGGGTGTGGTCATTTAACACATGGCCGCGGATAAATGTGTGATAATTTTGTGGAAAAATCTTTAGAAAAAAACTGAAATATGGCTCTTATAATACCTCTGCGCGGAATCGCGCCCAAAATCGGAGAGAATTGTTTTCTCGCTGAGAATGCAACAATCGTGGGTGATGTGGTTATCGGTGATGACTGCTCGATATGGTTCAACACGGTGCTTCGCGGTGACGTGAACTCGATAAGGATCGGAAACCGTGTGAACATACAGGACGGATCGGTGCTTCACACGCTCTACCAGAAGTCGACGATCGAGATCGGCGATAATGTGTCGATAGGTCACAATGTGACTCTGCACGGCTGCAAGATTCATGATCTTGCTCTCATAGGGATGGGTGCCGTGGTGATGGATGATGCTGAAGTGGGTGAAGGCGCTCTCGTGGCTGCGGGGTCGGTCGTGCTGTCGCGCACGAAGATCGGCGCACATGAGCTGTGGGGTGGCGCTCCCGCAAAGTTCATAAAGATGGTGGAGCCTGAAAAGGCTAAGGAGATGAACCACAAGATCGCGGGAAATTATCTTATGTATTCGCAATGGTACAGTGAGCCTCAGGATGGGGCTGTGCCGGCGGGAGAGTGATGTGGTTTAGGGGGGGGACGAGGGAGAACTCGGAGATATCGGAGAACGCGGAGGAAGGGGACGAGTCGGAGATGTAAAAGCGTGTGTTGTGCGCTGATAAAAAAAGGGGACGCACGAGCCGTGCAATGCGGTTCAAATAAGGTTGCTAATCTTGGGTGCGTCCCCTCCGGGGACGATAAGTGGTAAGTCGTGCTCGGCTGTCCACGGGCGTAAACGCCCGCGGTTAACCAAATGTCCGGCCTCCGGCCGGGTGGACGTGCTTTCGCGCGACCCTACAGACCGGTTATGCGATATAACGTTATTAGGTGTTATTTTTTGCGCTCGGGGATGGTGCCGTTGCGATAGGCGTGCAGTAGTTCCTTGAGTTCGGCTATCTGGTTGGCGAGGACGCGGCCACGGTCGGTGTCGCGGACGCGTATGCGTTTTGCCGATGACTCGACGATGACTGTTGTTCCGGCAATGTCGGAGCCTGTGCGGATGACGTCGTCGACCGACGTGAATGGCTCGTGCTGCACGAGAACAAACCCGGTGCTGTGATAGACAAGTGTGTAGCCGGCTGTTCCGGTCTTGTTGTGATAGGCTTCGGCAAACCCGCCGTCGATGACCATGAGCCGGCCGTCGGCTCTGATGGGTGACTCGCCTTTGACGGCTTTTACGGGCACATGGCCGTTGATGATGTGGCGGTGCTCGCCTGTCACTCCAAACTCGTCGAGTATCATGTCGCATATCCCGACCTGATCGCGGAGTGTGTAGTAAGCGCCTTTGTCTTCGTGATGTGTGGATTTGTCGTCGATAAAGTATCGCTCGAATGTCGTCATGCAGCTTTTGTCGAACAGCGGTGAATCGGGGCCACACCAGAGATACCAGTAATAGTCTTTGGAATAGCTGCGTATCTCGGCGGGAGCGTCGTCGTTGAATGTGGCGCGCATAAGGTGGTTTATGCGGTCGTAGAGGCGTTTTCCCGCGACGGTTTTCCCCATGACGGATATTTCTTTTAATGTGCCGTCGGGGTTGAGGGGCATGGATGCGTGGAAGAGGAGGTTGGAATTGCAGACGGTGTAAAGGTTGCCGTTGGAGAGAAGTATCTTGAGGTGGCGCCGGAGCTTGTCGCTGACGCGGAAGGAGTGATGGAGCTTGGCAACGAGTGTCTGCTCCTCGGGGGTGAGAGCGTAGGGATCGGCCGGATCGATTGTGGGGAAGTTGTGATCGTTGAGGGGGTAGGTGTTGTTTTCACGTGGAAGGAAGACAGATGTGCGGTCGGGGGAGATGTGCTCCAGCAGACGGCGATTGTCCATGCCCCACTCGGGATGGCGTGCGATGAGCTGTCCCTCGAGCTTAAACTGGATGACGGCGATGGCTTTGTGCATGAGTGCAATGAGCTGGCGCGTCTTGTGGTCAACGTGGCTGTCGGGGGCTACGGTGGGCTGGAAGCGCTTGGCGGGATCGTCGGCGTAGGTCTCCATCGCGAATGTGGCGAGGGGGAGTAGGCTGATTCCGTAGCCGTCCTCGAGGGTGGTGAGGTTGGCGTAGCGCAGCGACAGGCGGAGGACGTTGGCAATGCAGGCGTCGTTGCCGGCGGCTGCTCCCATCCAGAGTGTGTCGTGGTTTCCCCACTGGATGTCGAAGCGGGAATAGTAGGAAAGATCGTCGAGTATAAGATGTGCTCCGGGCCCACGGTCGAATATGTCGCCGAGAATGTGAAGCTGGTCTATCGAAAGCCGCTGGATGAGCTTGCACAACTCGATGATGAAGGCGTCGGCCTGCCCGGTGGATATGATGGTCTCGATGATGCGGGAGAAGTAGGCCTGTTTGTCTTCGTCGGATGGTGACTCATGCAGCAATTCCTCGATAATATAGGCGAACTCCGGCGGGAGCGCTTTGCGGACTTTGGAGCGCGTGTACTTGGAGGAAACGGACTGGCAGACGCTTATGAGCCGGTGGAGTGTTATGCTGTAGAAGTCGTTGATGTCGGGCTCCTCGGCTTTGATAAGCTCAAGTTTTTTCTCGGGGTAGTAGATGAGGGCGCACAGCTGGCGTATGTCGGTCTCGCGCATGGTGTTGCCGAAAAGGTCGGTGACTTTGCGCTTGATGTTGCCTGATGCGTTGCGCAGAATATGGTTGAATGCCTTGTGCTCGCCATGGAGGTCGGCCACAAAGTGCTCGGTGCCTTTCGGGAGGTTGAGTATCGCCTCGAGATTTATGATCTCGGTGCTTGCAGCGCTTGCTGTGCCGAATGTCTGACTAAGAAGCTGCAACAGTCGCAGGTCTTTGTCGTCGGTGGCCGGTGTGTTATCAGTGGTCATAATAGATGGGCTGGGATTGTGTTTGTCAGAGGATGGCCTCTACTTCTTTAAACATATAACCGATGGTATTGTCATCGGGAAGTCGTAAAATAAGTTGTCCGGATGAAAGCACCTGATGTATGGCAGCCGAGAAAACGGTGCCTGATGCGGTGTCGCGCCAGTTGTGGAATCCGTCGGCACGCCAGAGCCAGCTGTGGTACATGCGCTCGAAGTCGGCGATGGCGTCGCCTGCTGCGATGATGGGCGCAAGGCTGTCGACAAAGGCCGTGATGGAGCGTGAGATGCGTGGCATAAGGGGCTCAAGGTCGATCTCGCTCCCGGTGATCTGACGCACGGAGACGGGATTGGGGATGGCGGAGGAGAATGAGGCCTGATTGATGTTGATGCCTATGCCGGCCACGCACTGGAGTATCTGCCCTGACATGCCGAGTGAGTTCTCGATAAGGATGCCGGCGATCTTGCGGTCACCATAATATATGTCGTTTGGCCACTTGATCGCGACTCTCTCGGTGGCTTTGTCGCCTATAAGGTTTGCGACAAATGATGCAACTGCAATGGCTATTGCCTCGGAAACGAGAAAGTGGTGCTTGGGTAGGAGTCCGCCGGGACGGAGGAGGATTGAGAATGTGAGGTTCTTTCCGGGCTGCGCCTCCCAAGTGTTTCCGCGTTGTCCGCGCCCGGCGGTCTGGGTGACGGCACGTAGCGTTGAGCCGGATGGCAGGAACCGTCCGGACTGAATGATGCGTTTAAGCTCGGTGCTTGTGGAGCCGCATTGCTGAAGTGTGATTTGCATCGCGGAATATGGTGTCAGGTTGGAGTGTCAGAGCGGGTTGACAATGCGGATTTCGCGTGAGGAGTCGGGGAGGACGGTGATGTAGACGTCGGTTGTGGCTACCGGGAGAAGAGGGTCGATGATGTCGGGCCACTCGAGAAGGCATAGGGCTCCGGAGTCAAAGTAGTCCTCCACTCCAATCTCGGCGGCCTGCTCAATGGACTGGAGGCGGTAGAGGTCGAAATGGTAGATCAGCTCGGCGGTGGCTTCGGAGCGATACTCGTTGATGATGGAGAAGGAGGGGGATGAGATTTCTTCGGGGGAGACGCCGAGGGCGCGTGCGATGGCGCTGATTATTGTGGTTTTCCCTGCGCCCATCTCGCCGTGGAAGGCTATGACGGAGCATCCGTCGGCGGCCTCAAGGATACGGTCGGCGGCGTTGTCGATGTCGGACTCTGATGCGGCGGGGATTGTGAATTTTGTCTCTTTCATAATTTATATTTATGCGGGTATTTATTTCGGAAGCAGTGTAACAAGGGGCAGTATCATTTCCTGCATTGATATGCCTCCATGCTGATAGGAGCCTGCAAATGTGCGGGCGTAGGTGTTGAAGTCGTTTGGGTACAGGAAGAAGTCGCGCCTGCCTGCAATGATGCATGATGAGGCGAGTGCCGGCGAGGGAAGCCCTGCCGATGATGGGCGGGACAGCTGGAACGCGTGGCGGGAGGGAGCTGAGATGTTGCGGCCGAACTTGTAGCGCAGGGCCGCTGATGCGTCGGAGCGGGCACTGACCTTCACCGGATTGGCGACCTTGATGGAGCCGTGGTCGGTTGTGACGACGAGCGGACGCCCTGATGCGGCGATGGCTGACAGCAGCTGATTGAGCGGGCTGTGGCTGAGCCACGAGAGAAGCAGGGAGCGGTAGGCTGAGTCGCTTGGGGCAAGCTCGCGCATCATGGCGTTGTCGGCGATTGAGTGGGCGAGCATGTCGGTGAAGCTGACAGTGATGACGGTGAGGGTGGCGCTGTTGGCGTGCCAGTCGCGCGCGACAGCGCGGAGCGAGGCGGAACGGGCGGTGCGGAAAAAAGCGAGCGTGCAACCGCTGAGATGCCGGCGGTCGATCCAGTCGCGCAGCAGTGTTTCCTCGTGAAGATTTTTTCCCTGCGAAGACTCCTCGCTGACCCAAAGGGCGGGGAAACGCGTGGCTATGTCGGCGGGCAGGAGCCCTGACATGATGGCGTTGCGGCAATATTGGGTGGATGTGGGGAGGATGGCTGTGCAGAGGGCGTCGGAGGCAAGGTGGAACTCGCGTGTGAAAAGTGGTTTCGCAATGATCCACTGGTCGAGTGTGAAATTGTCGAGCAGAAGCAGCACCGGCTTCCTGCCCTGCCGAAGGAGGGGGAGAATGGCGGTGTCGAGCACGTCGGGGCTCATGATGGGAGCGCGGCCAGAACCTCGTGAGGCGATCCATGAAATGTAGTTGCCGGTGACGAAGCGGAAAAATGCTTCGTTGGCTGTGTCGATAAGCGAGAGGTTGATGGCCGCTGTGTCGGAGGGGTGTGCGGCGAGGTCGACGGCATCGGCTGTGAGGCGGCGGTAGATGTCGTGCCACTCCGCGATGGACCCGGCTGCATCGATGGCTGCGGTCAGAGCAGTGTAACGCTCGCGTGTGCGGCGTGTGTCGTTGTCGACTATGAGCCGGTCGCTCTGGAGCACTTTTTTCAGTGAAAGGAGTATCTGGTTTGGGTTGACGGGCTTGATGAGGTAGTCGGCTATGCGGTTGCCGAGGGCGAGATCCATGATGTGCTCGTCCTCGTTCTTGGTGATGAGCACAACGGGGATGTGGGGCGCAACGGATTTCAGGCGGTCAATCGTGTCGAGGCCCGAGAGTCCCGGCATGTTCTCGTCGAGAAACACGATGTCGAACTGCCCGGGGTGGGTGCTGACGGCGTCGAGGGTGTCGGCGCCGGACGTGACGGGTGTGACCTGATAGCCCCTCGCCTTGAGAAAGAGAATGTGGGGTTTCAGGAGGTCGATCTCGTCGTCGGCCCAGATGATGCGGGCTGATGGACGGACTATATTAATATGGTCACACATCACAAAAGACAAAATTAATCGTTTTAGACACGAAATAAAAAAAAGGTTGAAAGATGATGTAGTTAAAGAAAATAAAGTTAACTTTGCATTGAATGAAGAACCAGTGCCCTGACGCAAGGTGGCAAACCGCCAGATGCGGGGCAACGGGTTATCGCCGCGACTGCGCCGGGAAAGCCTCAAGGTATCATGCCGGTCATCAAGTGGCTGACAAACACTATCCTTCATAAAAGAGAAGTAACAAACCAACAACAATAGAATCAATCTAAAGTAAGACAGAAATGAGCAAGATTGACTTAACCCAGTATGGTATCACGGGTACCACTGAGATTATTTACAACCCCTCATACGAGGAGCTTTTTAAAGAAGAGACCCTTCCCACTCTCGAGGGTTTTGAAAAAGGAGTAGTAACGGAACTCGGTGCCGTGAACGTGATGACCGGCATTTACACCGGCCGTTCGCCTAAGGACAAGTTCATCGTGCTCGATGAGAACTCGAAGGACAATGTTTGGTGGACCTCCGAGGAATATAAGAACGACAACAAGCCCGTCACCGAGAAGACATGGGCTGCTGTGAAGGAACTCGCCGTCAAGGAGCTTTCTAACAAGAAACTCTATGTTGTTGACCGTTTCTGCGGTGCCAACAAGGACACCCGCATGGCAGTGCGCTTCATCATGGAGGTTGCATGGCAGGCTCACTTCGTGACCAACATGTTTATCGCTCCTACCGAGGAGGAACTCAAGGACTTCACTCCTGACTTCGTGGTTTACAACGCCTCGAAGGCTAAGGTTGAGAACTTCAAGGAGCTCGGCCTTAACTCGGAGACCGCAGTAGTGTTCAACACCACTTCGCGCGAGCAGGTAATCATCAACACATGGTACGGCGGTGAGATGAAGAAGGGTATGTTCTCGATGATGAACTACTACCTTCCCCAGAAGGGCATCGCTTCGATGCACTGCTCGGCCAACACCGACAAGAACGGTGAGAACACCGCTATCTTCTTCGGTCTCTCGGGTACCGGCAAAACTACTCTCTCGACCGACCCGAAGCGTCTGCTCATCGGTGACGACGAGCACGGCTGGGACGACAATGGCGTCTTCAACTTCGAGGGTGGCTGCTATGCAAAGGTTATCAACCTCGACAAGGATAGCGAGCCCGACATCTACAACGCTATCCGTCGTGACGCTCTTCTCGAGAACGTAACCGTTGACGAGAACGGCAAGATCGATTTCGCTGACAAGAGCGTTACCGAGAACACCCGTGTTTCTTACCCGATCAACCACATCGAGAACATCGTTAAGCCCATCTCGGCAGGTCCCGCTGCAAAGAACGTGATCTTCCTCTCGGCTGACGCATTCGGCGTGCTTCCTCCCGTTTCGATCCTGACTCCCGAGCAGACCAAGTACTACTTCCTCTCGGGCTTCACCGCTAAGCTCGCAGGTACAGAGCGCGGCATCACCGAGCCGACCCCGACTTTCTCGGCTTGCTTCGGTCAGGCATTCCTTGAACTCCACCCCACCAAGTATGCTGAGGAGCTCGTGAAGAAGATG
>CAMWSY010000088.1 GCA_947176995.1 uncultured Porphyromonadaceae bacterium
CCTTTGAGCAGCGACGCGAAACGCGGCTTCTCATCTGAGTCGGAGTCGCCTATCTGCACCAGCGGCCCGAAGCGGCCGATCTTCACAAACACATTCTTTCCGCTCTCAGGGTCAGTGCCGAGCAGACGCTCACCCACCTTGTGCTCGGTGCGTGTGGTCAGTGCAGAATCCACAAGCGGATGGAAGTCGCTGTAGAAGTCACGCAGTTCATCGTTCCATTTGCGTTTCCCCTCGGCTATTTCATCAAATTTTTCCTCGACACGTGCCGTGAAATTGTAATCGAGCACATTCGGGAAAAGGTCGGTCAGAAATTCGTTTACGATTATGCCGGTATCGGTCGGGATAAGTTTCCCTTTGTCCGATCCCCAGTTTTCGGTGCGCACCTCCTCGGTTATCTTGCCGTTGTGGAGCTCGAGCACGCGGTAGTCACGCGGTTTGCCCTCGCGCGATCCCTTCTCGATATATTCGCGGTGCTGTATGGTCGATATTGTGGGGGCGTAGGTCGACGGGCGGCCTATACCGAGTTCCTCCATCTTTTTCACGAGCGATGCCTCGGTGAAGCGCGGTGGCTGCTGTGTGAATCTCTCGGTGGCGTGTATGCGCTCGGCCTGAAGGGTCTCTCCGGCGGTCATGGCGGGCAGGAGATCCTCCGACACCGGCGACTGGCGGTCGTCATCGTCGCTGTCTTCAAGATACACTTTCAGGAAGCCGTCGAATTTTATCACCTCGCCCGATGCTTGGAAATAGTGGCTGCCATCGGAGCCGGGGCGGATATCGACAGTCGTTTTCTCTATCTCGGCGTCGGCCATCTGTGAGGCGATGGTGCGTTTCCATATCAGGTCATATAGGCGTTTTTCCTGAGGAGTGCCATCGATGGTGCGGCGGTCGATATAAGTGGGGCGTATGGCCTCGTGAGCCTCCTGCGCCCCTTTCGACGACGTGTGATACTGGCGTATCTTCACATACCTGTCGCCCATCTCGGCGGTGATCTCCTGCTTGATGGTGTTGAGGGCAAGCTGCGACAGGTTGAGCGAGTCGGTACGCATGTAGGTGATGAGTCCGCTCTCATAGAGCCGTTGCGCCACACTCATTGTCAGTCCTACAGGGAATCCGAGCTTGCGTCCGGCCTCCTGCTGGAGGGTTGAAGTCGTGAAAGGTGCTGCCGGGGATTTCTTTGTGGGCTTCACGTTTATGTCGGAAACCGTGAACGTGTCCTTCTGGCACTCGTCGAGCAAGGTGCGGGCCTCTTCGATGGAGTGCAGCCGGCGGTTGAGTTCGGCTTTCACCTGAGCCCCTGCAGCGGTCTTGAAGTCGCCTGTGACGCGGAAGTAAGGCTCGGGGGTGAACTCACTGATTTCTTTCTCACGCTCGCATATAAGGCGCACGGCCACCGACTGCACGCGCCCTGCCGACAGCGACGGGCGTATCTTGCGCCAGAGCACCGGCGAGAGCTCGAAGCCGACGATGCGGTCGAGCACGCGGCGAGCCTGCTGCGCATCCACGCGGTGGAGGTCGATTGTGCGCGGGTTGGCGATAGCGTTGAGTATTGCGTCTTTGGTTATTTCATGGAATACGATGCGCCGGGTTGTGGCAGGATCGAGACCGAGCACTTCGGCGAGATGCCATGCTATGGCTTCTCCTTCGCGGTCTTCATCAGATGCGAGCCACACCGTGTGTGCTTCGGAGGCCGCTTTCTTCAGCTCGGCCACAAGCTGCCGCTTGTCGGCCGGTATCTCATATTCCGGTTGAAAGTCGTTATCCACATCGATACTAAAGTTCTTCTTGCGAAGATCGCGGATGTGACCGTAGCTCGACATGACCTTGAAGTCCTTTCCCAAGAACTTCTCGATGGTCTTTGCTTTTGCCGGAGACTCTACTATGACGAGGTTTTCTATCATTTTGTTTTTTCAGGTGATATCCTGTCAGGAATAACGCTTGTGAAAATACTGTTTCCGTTTCAGCGCGCTAAATTATTAAAAAATCCCGATTGATTGCGCATTATCTTAAATTACGTTTTGCGCTATAATCTCACGATATTTGCGCCGAGAGTGTTAAGGCGCTGGTCTATGCGCTCATACCCGCGGTCGATCTGATCAACATTGCCTATGACCGAAGTGCCGTTGGCCGATAGGGCGGCAAGCAGAAGCGCGATACCGGCGCGTATGTCGGGCGACGACATTTTGTTGTGGCGCAGCGGATATTTGTGGTCGGTGCCGATTACAACGGCGCGGTGAGGGTCGCAGAGGATGATGCGGGCACCCATGTCGATCAGGCGGTCGACAAAAAACAATCGGCTCTCAAACATCTTCTGGTGGATTATCACACAGCCGCAGCATTGCGTGGCAACGACGAGGAGCACGCTGAGCAGGTCGGGAGTCAGGCCGGGCCACGGCGCGTCGGAGATGGTGGGTATCGAGCCGTCGAAGTCGGTCTCGATCACATAGGACTCTTTAGCGGGAATGTAGAGATCGTCGCCACGCTCCTCTATCGTCACGCCGAGTTTGCGGAACGCATCGGGAATGATACCGAGATTCTGTATTGAGACATTCTTGATTGTCAGGCTGCTTCGGGTTATCGCGGCGAGTCCGATGAAACTGCCCACCTCGATCATGTCGGGGAGCACGCGGTGGGTTGCGCCTCCGAGTGTCTTGACTCCTTTGATGTGCAGCAGATTGCTTCCCACACCTTCGATCTGCGCTCCCATAGCTATGAGCATACGGCAAAGCTGCTGTATGTAGGGCTCGCAGGCGGCGTTGTAGATCGTGGTTTCTCCGTGGGCGAGCGTGGCTGCCATGATTATGTTGGCGGTGCCTGTCACCGATGCTTCCTCGAGCAGCATGTAGCATCCGTTGAGACCGTCGGCGGGAGCTGTGATGCGTGTTGCACCGATTTCGTTCTGCGATTCTACGGCAGCCCCAAGTTTCATGAATCCGAAGACATGGGTGTCGACCTTGCGCCGGCCTATCTTGTCGCCGCCGGGCTGAGGGAAGTTGACTGCCCCGAGACGTGTGAGCAGCGGGCCGGCAAGCATCACCGAGCCACGCAGGGAGCTGCATCTCACCACAAATTCACGGCTTTCGATGAAATCCCGGTCGAGAGTGGCGGCTCTGAACGTGTAGGTGTCCGGCGTGTCGCGGTTCACTTCCACGCCCATCCCTTCGAGCAGGCCGATAAGATTACGCACGTCGAGGATGTCAGGAATGTTGGTTATGGTTACCGGCTCGGTTGTGAGCAGAACCGCGCTGATCACCTGCAGAGCCTCGTTCTTAGCGCCGAGTGGTGTGATGGACCCCGATAGCGTGCGTCCACCCTCTATGACAAACGAATTCATATTCTGGTGCTGATTTTTTCTACTTCAGGTTCTATAGTCACACTGAAGCGGTCGTGTACTGATCGGATAATCTCTTTCTCAAGCTCCGCAATATCGTCGGCGGTGGCGTTGCCGGTGGCATTGACGATCACAAGCGGCTGCTTCTCCCACACGGCTGCCCCGCCGTGCTGACGTCCTTTCCATCCGCAACGCTCGATGAACCACGCGGTGGGTATCTTTATGCGGCCGTCGGTCAGCCGGTAGGAGGGGACAAGGTCGGGCGCGACCATGGCGCAGATGCGGTCGTAGACGGCAGTGTCGGTCTCGACGTTCTTGAAGTAACTGCCCGCGTTGCCATACTCGTGCCAGTCGGGTAGCTTGCTGTCGCGCATTGCTATTACTTCTCTGCGCACTTCTCCGGGAGTGGGGAACGCGCTGACTCTTACCGCGAGATGCCCGTAGCTGAGTCGCGGATGAGGCAATGCCGACAGCCGGAGGGTGACGGCAGTGACAATATAGCGTCCTTTCAGCGGGGGACGCTTGAATATTGATGTGCGGTAACCGTAGCCGCATTCATCGGCAGTGAAAGCATCGGAAGTGCGGTTGACTGTGTCGTAGACCTCCATGCGCTCTATGAGTTCGGCAATCTCGACACCGTATGCGCCGATGTTCTGCACGGCTGCAGCACCGACCTGACCGGGAATGCCTGAAAGATTCTCTGTGCCCCAAAAGCCACGTGACGCCATGTCGGTGCAAAGATCGTCCATCATCACGCCCGATCCGGCTCTGACGAGTATGCGGTCATCGTCGGACGATGGCAGGATTTCTATGCCCTTTATCCCTGATTTCAGTATAGTCCCATCGTAGTCACCCATAAACAGGAGATTGCTCCCCCCGCCCGCGTGACACATCTTGCCTATAAGCCATTTGTCTGTCCCATTGGCGAAAAGGTCATTCAGGTCTTCCGGCTCGGTATAGGTCACGAGTCGGCGCGCGGTACCCTTCAGCCCAAATGTGTTGAGCGGGAGCAGATCAACGTTGTCTTCGATCTTTATCATGGCGTTGCGGTTGTCAGGGCCGGTGTGTCGGCATGTTAAATGTGCGCAAAGGTAATCATTTATATGATATGG
This sequence comes from uncultured Porphyromonadaceae bacterium, assembly GCA_947176995.1. Classification (GTDB taxonomy): domain Bacteria; phylum Bacteroidota; class Bacteroidia; order Bacteroidales; family Muribaculaceae; genus JAFLTL01. The sequence goes on from CAMWSY010000088.1 coordinate 4,441, forward strand.
GATTGCAATATATGGCGTGAATTTTTTTAACTTTTACATATCCTCCAATTCGATTATCTTTGCAAACTGTGTCAGCCATACCCTTGCGGTATGGGTGGCCGTATGGTTACAAAAACGCAAGTTTTCAAAGGATTGGGACGCTTTCCATTCTATAGATATATCATTTTGCTGGCTGTTGCGGTATGTGCGGCGCTCTCTGCGGCGGCGCAGGTCACGCTTCCGCCACCTGCTGAACTGCCTACTCAGGCCGAGGCCCGCGCGCTCGCCGATTCGGTTATTACCGATCTGCGGCAGGCTGTCGGACTCGGTGACTCTTTGGCAGTTGACTCAATATCACCCGATTCAGCGCGTATTGACTCAGTTGTTCCGCCAAGAACTCCCGCAAGGCAGAGGGTCAATGCAAATTCAAGATTCCGTTTCGAGAAAGTCGACCTTGACAACGTAGTGGACATGGACTGCGCCGACTCAATGGTGATGATAGGGCAGAATATATCCTACATGTACGGTGAAGGTAAGGTAACCTACGGCGATCTGAAACTTGATGCGGCGGAGATACGCATGGACTTGAAAAACAATACAGTCTATGCGCAGGGTGTGGCCGATTCATTGGGCGAACTCACGGGTAAGCCTGTCTTTACCGAGGGAGGCACGAGTTATGAGACCGATGACATGAGCTATAACTTCAAGACCAAGCGAGGGTATATCAACAATGTCATAACTCAGCAGGGTGAAGGCTATCTGACAGGTGGGCAGACAAAAAAGACTGAGGATGATTATTATTACATCCAGAATGCAAGGTACACCACCTGCGACGATCACGAGCATCCGCACTTCTATTTTCAGCTTACAAAGGCTAAGATGAAGCCTAAAAGCGATATAGTGACCGGGCCGGCCTATATGGTGCTTCTCGGTGTACCTATTCCGCTTGCCGTGCCGTTCGGTTATTTCCCGTTCTCCGACGAATATGCCTCGGGTATAATCTTCCCGACTTTCGGTGACGATTACAACCGTGGATTCTACCTCAGTGACGGAGGGTATTATTTTGCGATCAACGACAATATTGACCTTGCCATAACCGGAGAGGTCTACACAAAAGGCTCATGGGGTCTCTCGGGGCAGTCGACCTACTCCAAGAGATATAAATATTCGGGCAATTTCTCTTTCAACTACCTGAAAACCATCACAGGTGACAAGGGACTGCCCGACTATAGCAAGATGACCAACTTTCAGGTTCTGTGGAGTCACAGTCAGGATTCAAAGGCAAATCCCAATATGTCGCTCTCGGCATCGGTCAACTTCACCACGAGCGGCTACACCCGCAATGCTCTCAACAGCTACTATACAAGCGCGTTCACAGAGAATACCAAAAGTTCGTCGGTCAACATGACCTATCGTTTCCCGCAGAGCAAGTGGTCGCTCTCGACAACTCTCAACCTATCGCAGCGCACTCAGGACTCGACGCTTACGGTGTCATTCCCCAACCTTACCGTCACGATGGCGCAGACCTATCCGTTCAAGCGCAAGCGTGCCGCCGGTGATGAGAAGTGGTATGAGAAGATCAGGATGTCTTACTCCGGTCAGTTGCAAAATTCACTGACAGCCAAGCAGGATGAGTTCTTTAAGAAAAGTCTTATAAAGGACTGGCGAAATGCGATGAAGCATTACATCCCCATCTCCGCTACATTCAACCTGCTCAATTATGTCAATGTCACTCCATCGGTGAACTTCACTGACCGAATGTACACCAGCAAGATACGCCGGCAGTGGGATCCGAATGCAGCGGCTGTTGTCGCCGACACGACCTATAGCCTCTACAACGTCTACGATTTTCAGGCGTCGGTGTCGATGGACACGAAACTCTACGGATTCTTCCAGCCTTTGCCGTTCCTCGGCGATAAGGTGAAGATGATACGCCACGTGCTCACGCCGTCGGTCACATTCTCAGGTAATCCCGACTTCAGTAAACCTTTCTATGGTTACTACGGCACTTATGAGATGCCTGACCAGAACGGGGTAATGCAACGTCATAAGTATTCGATGTTCCAGAACGCGCTGTTCGGCGTGCCCGGTCAAGGTAAATCGGGTACAGTCTCTGTCGCGCTGAACAACAATCTGGAAATGAAGGTGAAGAATGAGAATGACAGCACGGGCGAGAAGAAGATTTCACTGATCGAGAACCTGAGCATAATGGAAAGTTACAACTTTGCCGCTGACTCGCTCAACTGGAGTAATCTCAATACTTCGATTCTTCTCAGGCTTGTCAAGAACTTCAATCTCAACCTTCAGGCTGTGTGGGATGTCTATACCTACCAGCTGAACTCCGCAGGTCAGCCTGTCAGGGTCAATATACCGCGATGGAAGGCCGGAAAAGGTATCGGCAGACTTGCCAGCACAGGCACGTCATTCAGCTATACCCTTAACAACAACACTTTCAAACGCAAGGACGATAAGAGCAAAACCTCAAAGGATACCCGTGACGAGGAAGATGATGTTGGATATGACGAAAACATTGGCTATGAGCGTCCCGGGCGCGGGCAGCCGAAAGAGGAGGAGGCTCCTCCCGACAACGACGGATATTCACCTTGGCCTTTCCCGTGGAGCCTGACTTTCAACTACTCGGTGAACTACGGCTACGGAACGTTCAACTACAAGAAGCTGGAGTATAACGGCAAGATTACGCAGAACCTCAGTATATCGGGAAATCTGAGCCCGACACCAAACTGGACGGCCGGATTCTCTGCGAGCTACAACTTCGAGACAAAGAAGCTGGCTTACATGAGTTGCAACATTTCCCGTGATCTCCACTGCTTCACGATGTCGGCGAGTGTGATTCCCGTTGGGCCATACAAAAGCTTCAATTTCCACATCGCCGTCAAGTCGGCACTTCTCTCCGATGTCAAGTACGACAAGCGTTCTTCGACCTACAACGGGGTTTCATGGTATTAAAACCACATTATGACGACAATTGATATTGTAATCATCGGCCTTCTCA
>CAMWSY010000089.1 GCA_947176995.1 uncultured Porphyromonadaceae bacterium
GTAATTTGTAACTTCAATAAAGTTTTTAATAAACCAATCATATCATTGATATCATGAAAGAGGAAACCAAAAAAGGTCTTTCACGCCGCGAGTTTCTGCGGCTTTCCGCTCTTGGTCTCACTGGTCTCACCATTCTTCCGAGCTGGATCTCCAATGGTGTGCGTGTAGCGCCGAGCGACCGTGTGGTTCTGGGTTTCGTCGGGCTTGGCCAGCAGGGTCTGTCTGACTTCCAGAGCTTTTCAACATGCCCCGGTGTGATGGTGGCAGCATGTTGCGATGTTGATTCTCTCAAGCGCGAGCGTTTCCGTCGCCGCGTTGAGGCTTGGCAGAAGTCTCAGGACTTGGCTCCCCGTTGCGACATGTATGAGTTCTACGAGGATATGCTCAACCGCAAGGACATTGACGTGATCGAGATCGCTACTCCCGACCACTGGCACGCGCTTGTGGCCATTCACGCCTGCCAGTCCGGCAAGGACGTTTATTGCCAGAAGCCCCTTGCCTACACCATCACCGAGGGACTCGCCGTGCAGCGTGCCGTGCGCGACAACAACCGCGTTTTCCAGATCGGTAGCCAGCAGCGTTCGAGCAAGGAGTTTCAGGATGCGATCGCACTCGTCCGTTCGGGCAAGATCGGCCACATCGACAAGGTTTATGCCCGTGTAGGTGAGCCCCCGAAGCCCCTCGACCTTCCCGAGATGCCCGTGCCCGGAAACCTCAACTTCAACCAGTGGCTCGGCCCGCTCAACGATCCCAAGGTGCACTATCACCCCGACCTCTGTCCTCCCATCTCGCTTGAGCCCGAGGAGAACGAGAAACTTTGGGGCGCATGGCGTTGGTATCAGGAGACCGGCAACGGCTACACCGCCGACTGGGGCGCTCACATGTTCGACATAGCTCAGGCAGCAATAGGCATGGACGGATCTGGTCCCATCGAGTTCATCCCGCAGGGCTACAACGCCGACTATGCCACCATGAAATATGCCAACGGAATTGTAATGACCGAGCAGCCCTTCCAGGAAGACGACGAGTGGGCACGCGGCATCAAGTTCATCGGCGACAAGGGCTGGCTCAAGGTTGCCCGTGGCTACATCGAGTGCTCCGATCCCGCCCTTCTCCCCAAGGAAGAGAAGAAAATCGCCGCAGGCGAGTACGAGGTTAGCTCGCCCCACATGCAGAACTTCATCGACTGCGTGCGTTCACGTCAGAACCCCATCGCTCCCGTCGAGGTAGGTTGCAGCACCAACACACTCTGCTGCTTGCAGAACATTGCCCGCGAGCTCGGCCGTCCCGTTAAGTGGGATCCCGCCACACTCAGCTTCAACGGCGACAAGGAGGCACAGAACCATCGTCTCTACTGGTACGAGTACCGCAACCCCTACAAGTTGCCCTACTTCTCCTGATCAACCCTGCTATCACAGCTATTACCAAAAATAAAATGCCTCCCGGATTCGGGAGGCATTTTATTTTCATATAAGTCAACTCTTATATCTCCACCTTGTAGCTGCCGGCGGTATATTCGGTAGCCGTTGTCTCACCGGGCAGAGTCACCGATGCTGTTGCGCCCTCAGGTATGGTGAAATTCCATATCCATTTGTTGCCTTCATATTTCCAGTCGCTCTTGATCTTTCCGGCGGCCGAGTTGTACTCGGCGTTCACGAAACCGAGACGGCGGTCAGGCATAGGTTTCATGATGATGTGTTTGAAACCCGGTTTTGAAGGATCGCTTGATATTCCGGCAACTGTCTCCCATATCCATTCGCACACACATCCGTATGCATAGTGATTAAAGCTGTTCATGCCGCGCGGTCCCATCCCTTTGTCGAGCATATAGCTGTTCCAGCGTTCCCATATCGTTGTTGCGCCGTTGTCCACCGAGTAGAGCCAGCTCGGGTTCTTGCGCTGGAGCAGTAGTTCGTAGGCGATGTCGCCCATGCCGTTCTCGGTCAGGGTAGGCATCAGAATCGAAGTGCCTAAGAAACCGGTCTGAAGGCAGTTGTCGTGATCGGCGAAATTCTGGCGCAGGCGTGCTATCATGTCGGCCTTTGCATCACCGTCCACCAGCTTGTTCTTCAGGGCGAAGAGAGCCGGAGTCTGCATCGTGTTCAGGATTTCGGTTTTGAAAGTGCCGTCGGCGTTCATGAAGTTGTCCTGAATGTATTTGCGGGCCTCCTCAGCCATACGGGCATATTTTGCAGCGTCGCGTCCCGTGGCTTCAGCCATGTCACGCATCATTTCTGCATCGATGAGCCAGTAGTTTGCGCTAAGATAGTTCCAGTATTCGTAGGCTTCAGGTCTGATGATCGTCTTGCCGTTTTCGTCCTGGGTGTATATTCCGCCGCCACAGCTTTCAAGGGGCTCATAACTCAGCCAGTCGGCCCACTGGTAATTACCGTTCTCCTTGCTCAGAGTCTTGTGGTCATACTTTGTGTCGGCTATGTGACCCACAAACTTCTCCATCGCCTTCCAGTTCTCGTTGATGATGGCGGTGTCGCCAAATTGCTTCCACACCACCCACGGCACGATCACTCCGGCATCGGCCCAGCCAAGACGCATCATGTCGTTGTCCGATGCTCCGTACTGTGCTATCGGAGCCACGCCCGGAAATCCGCCGAGAGCCGATTGGGTGTCCCTCATGTCGCGCATCCACTTGTGGAAGAAATTGTCGGTGTTGGCAAAAAACGTTCCTGTTTCTGTGAACACCTGAGTGTCGGCCGTCCAGCCCAGACGCTCGTTACGCTGAGGGCAGTCGGTTGTCACCGAGAGGTAATTTGAACGCTGACCCCAGAGTGTGTTCGAGATAAGTTTGTTCACCAGATCATTTCCTGTGGTGATTGTGCCGATTTCAAGTTCATCGGTGATGGAGCTTACAGGAATTGACTCGACCGATTTGATTGTTACATCACCGTCGGCTGTCACCGATGCGTATCGGTAGCCATAGAAAGTGCAGCTTGGCTGATATTCCACGAAGTCATCATCCTCGCCGAAAGTGTATTTCATTATCATCCCCGTTTCAGGTATGCGCAGGTTCAGGCGGTGGCAGCTCCCCTCCGGGCCATCCATGCCGCGGCTCTTTGCGCCGTTGCCGTCGTTGAGCAGTTCGGCGGGCAGACAGGTGAGTATTGTTCCCTCTTTGGCCTTGAACTCAAAAGCCGGCACTGCCGCGCAGTTCTGCCCAAAGTCGAGCACGAGGGTCTCACCCGGAGCAATCGTCATCTCCTCACCCGGCTTGAACGTCTTGGTCACGATCACTTTGCCGAAATTATCCTCATTAGCACCTGTAACACCCTTCCACACGTATGCCTCGGTCGGCTGTAAGGCGAGGTCTTCGCGCAGATATATCTCCGCGCCGTTCGACGGCAGGATCTCGCCGTTAAACTCCTTGTTCACCTCAGGTTTCGAGAGCTTTTCAGGAGTCGCATATCCCGGTTTGATGCGGGCGTCATACTCCTCGCCGTCAAATATCGCGGCGTGTGTCACAGGCCCGGCAATTCCGGCTTTCCAGTCATCGCAGTTTGTCCCGAGATATTCCTTGCTGCCGTCGGCAAAAGTCAGCTCAAGCACGCCCCTGAATGCAACCTTTTTGCCGATCATGCCGTCATTTCCCCCCGGAGTGATGATCTTGTCAGCCCACCATCCCGGAGTCACCTGTACCGAAAGCACATTCTCCGCACCCTTGTTTTTGGCAAAAGCATCCGTGATGTCGTATGTGAACGACCGCTTGGTCTTGTCGTAATGTGTGAAGCCCGGTTTAAGAAACTCCTCACCCACGGGCTTGCCGTTCACATAGAGCTCATATACACCGAGGCCGGTAGTCATCCATTTGGCCGACTTCACTTCACCTTTGTTTGTCAGCGTCGAGACAAACCATGAGGCACCGTCGGCGGCACGTTCGTTGTTGCCTGTGATCTTACCGGTTACAACGGGAGCGTCTGCGGCCGAGATCCACTCTGAGTGTGACCACGCCGAGTTGTCGAGCGCCGATGTGCGTGTCCCTGTAGGATTTGTTGACTGTGCCGGGCAATATACTGCACCCGAGAGCCACAATAAGCCGGTCAGTAATCCGGCAGCGATTCTTTTATTCATGCCTGTGATGGTCTTGTTGTTCAGCTATGAGATGATGATTGGTAACGTTTTAAGCACCCTTCGTTTCACAAAAGTAAGTAATTCCCCATTATATTTCAAGCGAAAATGGCCAATTGTAACCCTGATTTTTAACGTTGGCGAAATAAGCGAAAAAACACTTAACTTTGCACCCGTCGTTTTAACGACGCAACCACATCTAACTTTTCCTGTCATCATCGTCATTATGAAAGCGTGGCTTACAATACTCCTGCTTGTCATTTCCAACATCTTCATGACATTCGCTTGGTACGGACATCTCAAGTTGCAGCAGCTTAAACTCATCACTTCCAATACCCCGCTCATTGTCGTTATTCTCATCTCATGGGTCATAGCCCTTGCCGAGTATAGCTGTCAGGTGCCAGCCAATCGCATTGGTTATCAGGGAAATGGAGGTTCTTTCTCGCTCATGCAGTTAAAGGTCATTCAGGAGGCGATCACCCTGATAATATTCACGATTTTTACGGTTGTCTTTTTCAAGGGAGAACCCTTGCAGTGGAATCACTTTGCAGCTTTCGGCTGTCTGATTGCTGCCGTTTATTTCGTGTTCCTTAAATAATCTGATATTTTTTTCTTCAAATATTGCTGCGTAACAAAAATTAATTGTAAATTTGCACTCGCAATAACCCCAAAGGAGAGATGCCGGAGTGGTCGATCGGGGCGGTCTCGAAAACCGTTGTGCCCTTGCGGGCACCCAGGGTTCGAATCCCTGTCTCTCCGCCAAAAGGCTGCAAATTATCAATTTGCAGCCTTTTCTATTAACACTGTTGAGCATTTCTTAATTAATTGCATTGTGGACTCACGCGAGAAAGCTATATATCGGGTCACCTTGATCGGTACGGCGGTCAATGCTTTGTTGATTGTCCTCAAATTTCTCGCAGGCATATTCGGCAGGAGTTCTGCCATGGTTGCCGATGCCGTCCACTCCCTGAGCGACTTTATCACCGATGTCGTTGTGCTCGTTTTTGTCAAGATAGCCGGTAAGCCACGCGACAGAAGTCATGAATATGGACATGGAAAATTCGAGACTCTTGCCACACTGATTATTGGCTTGATTCTGATAGTAGCCGGTGGCGGACTCATGCTGAATGGCGTGGAGCACGTTTTGCGTAGTCTTAGCGGGCAGGCACTCGAGCGCCCCACCTTTCTTGCGCTCGCAATAGCCCTTGTGTCCGTCATTTCCAAAGAGTGGCTTTACCGCTTCACCGTCAGCCGTGGTCAGGCTCTGAACTCTCAGGCAGTCATGGCAAACGCGTGGCATCATCGCAGCGACGCCATTTCCTCAGGTGGGACATTGCTGGGAATTGCCGGAGCTATGTTTCTCGGCCCGCGTTGGCGCATACTCGACCCTGTTGCGGCGATAGTTGTCAGCGCCTTTATTATTAAAAGCGGCTACGACATCATGAAGCCCTGCATCGCCGAGTTGCTTGAGGCCTCCTTGCCCGAGGAGCAGGAAAAAGAGATACTTCGCATCGTCGGGGCTGTTCCCGGGATCAAGAACGTCCACAACCTCCGCACCCGTCGCGTCGGCAACGATATTGCCATAGACCTCCACGCCAAGATGGACGGCAATATGACCCTCTCCGAAGCCCACGCAAAAGCCACCGCTGCCGAGAACGCACTCCATGATTCTTTCGGTAGGGGAGCCATGATAAATATCCACATGGAGCCACTCTCCGATTGATTCCCCATTTGTTGGCGTTGTAAACCTCACTCTCCACAAATTTGTTTATTCACTGTAAGGATAGGGCTGCTGTTGTTCAGCCCGCCCGTTCCGGTGTGTGCCTTTTCGATGGCTCATTTTATAGAAATCAGATTATGCAGAAGTTTACAAAGATTATAGCTACCGTTTCCGACAAGCGTTGTGACGTAGAATTTATCCGCTCCCTTGCTAAGGCAGGTGTTAATGTTGTTCGCATGAACTCGGCTCACCTCGACTATGAGGGATTCCGTAGAATTGTAGAAAATACTCGTGCGGCAAATCCCGCGCTGGCTGTCATGATGGACACCAAAGGCCCCGAGATCCGCACCACCGCCACCATCACAGGCGAGTCGCTTCCCATCCACGCCGGTGACATCGTTCGGATTTCCGGCAATCCCGACGGCCTCACCTCCCCGGCCGAAATATGCCTCAGCTATTCCGGCATAGCACGCGTGATCAAGCCCGGCGACGTCATGCTTATCGACGATGGTGAGCTTGAGTTTGAGATAACATCAGTCGAGGGCGACACAGTGACAGCGCGCGCCGCCAACGATGGGATGCTTGGCTCGCGCAAAAGCGTCAACCTTCCCGGCGTGAGCGTCGACCTCCCCGCCGTCACCGAGCGCGACCGTCGCAACATTGGCTATGGCGTGCAGCTCGGAGTCGATTTTATAGCCCATTCCTTTGTTCGTTCCGCAGCCGACGTCCGTGAGGTGCAGTCGATCCTTGACTCCCTCGGTTCCGACGCCAAGATAATCTCTAAGATCGAGAATCAGGAAGGCATCGACAACATCGACGAGATCCTTGAAGCCTCCTATGGCATTATGGTAGCCCGCGGTGACTTAGGCATAGAGGTAGCCGCCGAGCGCATCCCCGGCATACAGTCCATGCTCATACATAAGTGCATTACGGCTCACAAACCCGTCATAGTCGCCACACAGATGCTTCACACCATGATCGAGCATCCACGCCCCACGCGAGCCGAGATTTCCGACGTGGCAAACGCCGTTTATCAGCGGGCCGATGCCATGATGCTTTCCGGTGAGACCGCCTACGGCAAATACCCCCTTGAAGCAGTCGGGATAATGACCAGCGTTGCAAAAGAAGTAGAGAAAGGACTGCGCCAGAAGATGGACGTGCCCCCGCTGCTCGATGCCGATATAACATCCTTCCTTGCTCATGAGGCAGTTATGTCAGAGAATAAGCTCAAGACAAAAGCCATCTTCACCGACGCCTACCGAGGTGTATCAGCCCGCTTCATCGCCTCCTATCGAGGTGGGATACCCACATTTGCTATATGCCATAACCCCGAAGTTCGCCGTTGGCTTGCTTTGAGCTACGGAGTCACAGCCTATATGGACTCCCGAAGCGACGACTTCGTGCCCGGGCACTCCGTGGAGGCCGTCCGTCAGATTGTGGATGACGACCATATCGCGCACACCGACCGCATAGCCTACCTCACGGGCACCCGTCGCGGAGCCCGCGCCCTCGAGATCCTTACCCCCGCCGAAATCCTCGACACCCACTGATACCCTCCACGCCAGTCTCTTAAAAACAACTGACACTGCCAACGAATAGCCATGTGAAGAACTCGGTGGACGCCGTA
>CAMWSY010000090.1 GCA_947176995.1 uncultured Porphyromonadaceae bacterium
TAGTTAACCCGCATGGGCGTAAGGGCCGGCTCTTGGGAGTCGGCCCCTACTTTTTCTTAATATTGACTATGATTTATGCAGCTTGCGTAAAAGGTAGATGCGGCGGGGGAGTGCAGCGATAAAAACAATAAGCAGGACTCCGGCATACATGATTGTAAGCCAAGATAGGAAACCGGATCCATTGAATGTGAGGGCTTGTTCAATGTTCTTGGTATCGTTGTCGATAGCAGAGATATCGGATGATGAAAGGGCGGCCATGGAAATCTTCGCACTGACTTTCCCATCGCGGACGTAGACGGCGGAAATGTTGCCACGGGCAAGATCCTTAAGTGTGGTTGACTCGGTGGTGTAGATGGGATATTCTGCCATGGATAAGTCCTGCCAGCGTGCTATGTCCTCACTATCGGAGTCGCCAACCAGTGCGATCATAGCAACAGAGTCAAGCGCGGTTGTCATGCGCCAAAGCTGATTAATCTGCATGGTGGAAGCAAGGTCGGCTCTCTTGGGCTCGGGAATAACGAGCAGAAGCCAGTCAGTGTCGTGATCGCCTACAAGATCCTCGGTGATATCCTCGCCATCCTCGTTCTCGATAATAAAGGGGGAGGTTTTGCCTGAAACTTCTTTACGGTCGACAAATTCCCATCCGCTTTCCTTAGATGGAAGATTGGAGGCATCAAATTCCTGTTGCACCCCGTCCTTGCTATAGATGAAGACGACAGAGGGGTCAGAACTGTCCTCGTCGGGGTCATTTAGAACCGTTCCGACCGGGAAAGAACGGAAATCAACTAACGGCTGAATATGATAGCCCATCATGGCGATTATGAAGATGTAGGCTACTGAGAAAGTGGCTACGATCCATTGCAGTCCGGGAGTGAAGAGCGACACTATGCGACGGTTCCACAGTAGCAGGGGGACGGTGAGGGCGGCGAGCAGGACGTTCTTCAGAAATGTGGCCGTGTTTGACAAAACCCATGCATCGCCAAAGCACCCGCAGTCGTCGACGGGCGATGTGAGTGCGATATAGGCTGTGAGCGGGAGAAACACTAGCATCATCAGGGCAACGCCTTTGGGCGCGATACGACGGTATATGCCGAGAAGCAAGGCAATGCCGAGCATAAACTCGACAGCGGCCAGAGAAAAGGCTGCGGCTACGACAAGCGAACGGGGCTGGGACAGACTCCATGCCGACAGATATTGCTCGATTTTGAAAACTGTGCCCCACGGGTCGTCGGCCTTCGCAAAACCGGAGAATATGAAGCATCCCCCCACAACTATACGGGCAATCCAGACGGACGCGCTGATGAAGCGTGGGTGGGAAGTCAAAGATTTTATATCCATCACTCCGTGAGTTTTATTATGCCAAAAATGGAGTAATTCACCATGTCCATGTAGTTGGCGTCAATGCCCTCGGAAACGGTTGTGGCACCAAGATTGTCCTCGATTTCCTTTGTGCGCATCACTTTCATGAGGATGAGGTCGGTGTAGCTTGAAACACGCATGTCGCGCCACGCCTCGTCGTAGTCGTGGTTCTTGCGTATCATGAGGCTACGGGTGGTGTCCATGTAGGAGTCGTAGAGGGCTGTGGCCTCTTCGGGTGAGATATCCTTGTGGTCGGACACCCCGAGTTTAAGCTGTATCTGCGCTATGATGCCGTAGTTGACAATTCCGATGAACTCGGGCAGGATGCCCTCGTCGACCATAGCGTGTCCCTTGGTCTCGAGAGTGCGGATGCGCTTGGCTTTTATAAGTATCTGGTCGGTGAGCGATGTGGGTCTCATCAGTCTCCACGCAGCTCCGTAGTCCTGAAGTTTCATTACAAAGAGAGAGCGGCAACGCTCAATGGCGCGGTCAAACTGGTCGATCGTAGGTTGGTGCTGAGACATGGCTATTGAAGTGATTTTGACTTTTTGCGTTTTATAATGATGGATACCGACATGGTTACGAGCAGTATCCACGGATAGTAAAGATAGGGCCACGGAGCAGCCGGGGAGATGCCCGCAAGTCCTGTGGCGAGGAGTGTTTGCGCTCCGTAGGGTATGAGGCACTGAACGATACATGATGCAGTGTCGAGCAGACTGGCGCTCTTGCGTGGTGTGATGTTGTAACGCTCAGAAATCTCGCGGGAAAGTGATCCCACGGTGAGTATGGCAAGGGTGTTGTTGGCGGTGCAAAGATTTACTGTGCCCACGAGCATGGCTATCGATGCCTGCGCTCCACGTGAACCACGCACAAACGCACTGATAGACTGAAGTAGAAATGCAATTCCACCGGTGGCTTTGATTATTCCGAGCATACCGCCTGCAAGGAGAGTGATGATAATGAGATTGCCCATAGCGTCGATGCCGTCGCCCATGAATGACAGGAGCGGTATGATACTGAATCCTGCCGATGTGACTGCAATGACGATAGCTGTGAGTATGCCGCAAAGGAGTGTGACAGTCACATTAACACCAGCAACAGCGAGCACGATGATAATCAGATAGGGTAGAATGAGCCAAAGGTTGACGTCGCGCGGTGCTACCTGAGTGGCAACATGGAAGTCGCCAAGCATGTAGATGGCAAGCGTGGCTAAAGCGGCAGGAAACACGATGGCAAAGTTAGCTTTGAATTTCTCGTTCATCCGGCATTTCTGGGTGCGGGTGGCAGCTTTAGTGTTGTCGTAAATGAAAGAGAGGTTGTCGCCGAAAAATGCACCGCCAAGAACGACTGCAACGAAGAAAGGAACATCGCCTCCGACGCTTTGTGAAAAATCGACAGCAAGCGGAGTTAGTGCAACGACAGTGCCGACAGATGTGCCGATCGAGGTCGAAATGAAGCATGCGGCGATGAAGATGCCGGGTATGATAAGGCTCGGCGGCATCCAGTTCATTGTGGCTGCTACGGTGGCCTCGATCGCACCGATCTTGTCTGCAAGGTTTGCAAAAGCCCCGGCAAGAACAAATATCCATATCATGTAAAGGATATTACCGGTGCCGGCTTCACGTGAAAAAGTCTCGATGCGTTGCTGAAGGGTGTGGTGACGGAAAGTGGCGACCGCCCAAATGGAGGAAGCGAGCAGCGCAACAGCTATCGGCATTTTGTAGAAGTCGCCGAGAAAGAGAGAAACTGCAAGATAAAGTGTGAGGAACACGATTATCGGCGACAGGGCGAAGAGGCCTCTCGTCAGAGGTATGCGGGTCGGTTGCATATCAGCCGTATCAGTTAACGGGGGTCATACGACGCACGGGTGTGGCATCGATGGGCGTGTCGGAATATCTGTCGGCAAGATAATTAAGCAGCTCGTCGTAAAGGACGGCATTGCTGCGAGCCTCTACAACAGCATTGGGAAGGGATGTCATGTAGTCGCCCCCATTGGCAAGGTAGTCGATTGTTGCAAGGCGGTAACGGCGGTCGGGTGAAACAGGTTTGCCGTTGATTGTGATTGATGCGGGTGTGTGATCGGTGGGATTGAAGGTCATTTTAACCGATGAACTCACACCATCGGATCCGTTGCGTCGCGCAAGCACATCGAAAGCAGCAATAAGATCGCTACCGGCAATATCAAGAACCACAATGCGGTTGTCGAACGGAAGCATGTCGATAATCATGCCCTGAGTAACGTCGCCGGAGGGGAGGGCACGGCGTACACCGCCAGAGTTTATCAGTCCCATGTCAACAGGTTTTCCTGACAGCCGCTCACCTGTCGCTGCGACAAAGTCGGCAAGGAAGTTGGTGAGGCCGCCATCCTCATTTTTGTCGAGGGCTCTTGCTGTAACAGCAACCTTGCGTCCCATGACAGAATCAACGGCGTGGCGATAGGGGAGAAGCTTCTGTGCCAGTTCTTTGTCGTTGCGGTCATCGAGCCGGCTATCGATCTTTATTAGTGAGTAATCTACATTGCCGTTCTCAAGATCAAGGACGGTCTTACCAACATAAGCTCCTTTTGATCCTGCCTGAACAACTGCAATCGTGTCGCCTACGGCGTTTGCATGTCTCCAGTTGAAGCGCTCGGTAATCCTGTCGGGATCGAGCAGAGTGTGGCTGTGGCCGCCTATGATAATATCAATATCTTTTGACGCAGCAGCCAGCGTGACATCGTTGGGCTGAACAGCGCCGTCGTAGCCGATATGGGTAACTGCAATCACATAATCAGCTCCCTTATTTTCTTTCAGGTCGCGTGCAATGGAATCGGCTACAGTCAATCCGTCAAGATAGGTTATTCCGTCATAGTTTCCTTCGGCTATCATGCCTTTGGGGTTAAGGTTTATGCCGAATATACCTATCTTCTTGTTTCCATATTCCTTTATCAGTGATGGAGTGAAGACGGAATCAAGCCCCGGTGCTCCTGAAAAGTCATAGTTGGCAGAGAGCCACCTGACATTGGAATTCCTGAGGTTTTCGGTCAAACGGTCGACTTTATTGTCAAAGTCATGGTTGCCGAGTACGGCAATATCATAGCCGAGCATATCAAGTGTCGAATACTCAACTTCGCCTTTGTAGAGGGTGAAGTACATAGTTCCCTGCACGACATCGCCGGCATCGATCAGCAAGACGTCGGCGCCGGTGGCGCGTACACTGTCGATGACAGCTTTGCGACGCAGGAGTCCTCCATCGCCATTGTCAAGCGGATCTATCTGTGAATGTGTGTCGTTGGTGTGAAGTATGACGAGTTGCCTTGGAGTGCGTGCATGACATGAAGCAAGCGTCACGGCAAGAATTAAGCACAGAAATAAATTTTTCATATAATGACGGTTATATATCGCTCTGCTGACAGGCAGATGCTTGCAAAGATACTTAAAAAACGGGTATATTCATAAAATGACTTTCCGTAACAGTTTTTAAGGGTGTAAATGGAGTTTGTTTTTGAAAAAAGGAAAATAATGCTCATATTTGCATGATAAAATTATGTAATTGGAATAGCTATGCAGTTCTCTGCCGAGCAAATCGCTCAGATGATAGGTGGACGCGTTGAGGGAGACCCCTCGGTGGTAGTGTCCACGTTGTCAAAAATCGAGGAGGGACATCCCGGCTCGATCTCTTTTCTGGCAAATCCCAAGTATACACCCCATATCTATGATACGGAGGCTTCGGTCGTATTGGTAGCCGACAGCTTTGAAGCAGAACATCCTGTAAAACCGACTCTTATACGTGTGCCTGATCCCTATGCCGCTATGACCGGTCTGCTTGAAATGGCGTCAAAAGCCATGGGCTCGCATCCGACAGGAATAGAGGAACCGAGTCATGTGGGTGATGGAACCAAGGTGCCGGAGGAAGCCTATATAGGGGCATTCGCTTATATCGGTAAAAATGTCACTCTCGGTAAGGGAGTTAAGATATATCCGCAGGTCTACGTCGGTGACAACTGTGAAATCGGTGATAACACGGTGCTGTATGCAGGTGTAAAGATCTATCACGGATGCAAGGTGGGAAACCGATGCATCATCCACTCTGGTGCCGTGATAGGGGCTGACGGATTTGGTTTTGCACCAGTCGACGGCCACTACCACAAAATCCCGCAACTGGGTATAGTGGAGATCGCTGATGATGTTGAAATCGGAGCAAACACGACAGTCGACCGTGCCACAATGGGTGCGACAAAGGTGGGTGCCGGAACAAAACTTGACAATCTTATTCAGATCGCACACAACGTGGAGGTGGGCAATGACACTGTCATGGCCGCTCAAGTGGGTATCGCCGGATCGTCGAAGGTCGGTTCATCGTGCCGCATAGGTGGTCAGGTGGGTATCGCCGGCCACATACGCATCGGCGACGATGTGGAGATCGGCGCTCAGGCCGGACTTCAACGTAACGTGCGTCAAGGCAGCCGTGTGATAGGTTCTCCGGCTGTTGACATAGGTGATTTTGCCCGCCAAGTAGTGTATATCAAGAATCTCGAGCGCCTTAACCGGAGGGTGGACGCGCTGGAGAAGAAAAATGAAGAAAAGTAATAAAAAAGACTCCGTGCATGAATGTGCAAGGTGTCAATATCTCTGATAAATAGCATGAAGCAACTAACCCTTAAGGCTCCTTTCACGGTAAAGGGGAAAGGCCTTCATACCGGCCTTGAAATTGAGGCAACTTTCCGTCCGGCAACCGCCGGGCACGGATACAAGTTCTGTCGCGTTGATCTCGCAGACGCTCCCGTTGTGGACGCACTTGCCGAGAATGTAGTTGAAACCACGCGAGGCACTGTGCTCCAGCGCGGAGAAGCCCGTGTGGCTACAGTGGAACACGCACTCGCCGCCCTCTATGCCGCCGGAATCGATAATTGCCTTATCGAAGTGAATGCTCCTGAGATGCCTATACTTGACGGCAGTGCTGCCGAGTATGTGAAACTGATCGCGGAGACCGGTACTGAGGAACAGGATGCCGACAAGGATTTCTATGTGATAAAGCAGAAGATCGAGGTGCGTGACGACACTACCGGTTCGGCGATACTCGCTATCCCTTATGACGGTTTCTCGGTAGAGGCAATGCTTGAGTTTGACTCACCGGTGCTTGACAATCAGTTTGCAGTGCTCGATGATCTTAACCAGTTTGGCACTGACATCGCTCCCTGCCGCACATTTGTGTTCATGCGTGAGATCGAGCCGCTTCTCGCCAATAATCTCATCAAGGGAGGTGATCTTGACAATGCGATCGTGATCTACGACAGTGCCATGTCGGCAGAGCAGCTTGACCACATCGCAGAGCTGACGGACACGGTACCCCGACATCCGAAGGAGTATGGTTACATCAACGACCGTCCACTTCTTTTTGACAATGAGCCCGCACGCCACAAGGTAATTGATATAATCGGCGATCTGGCTCTGATAGGACGTCCGTTGAAAGGCCGCATTATCGCCACACGTCCGGGCCACTCGATAAACACCACTTTTGCGAAGAAGATACGTAAGGAGATCGTTCGTCAGGATGTGCAGGCTCCTGTCTACAATCCGTCGATCCCCCCGATCATGGATATCAACCGCATACGTCAGCTTCTCCCTCACCGCTATCCGTTCCTGCTGGTGGACAAGATAATCGAGCAGGGTCAGAAGTATATCGTGGGAATCAAAAATGTAACCGTAAATGAGCCGTTCTTCCAAGGGCATTTCCCGCAGGAACCGGTTATGCCCGGTGTGCTTCTCGTTGAGGCCATGGCTCAGACCGGCGGTATGCTTGTGCTCAGCACAGTTGAGGAGCCGGAACGCTACTCGACTTACTTCATGAAGATAGATAACGTGAAGTTCCGCCAGAAGGTAGTTCCCGGTGACACCCTGATATTCCATGTTTCATTCATGACTCCGCTGCGACGCGGGTGCGCCATGATGAAGGGTCTTGCCTTTGTCGGTGAGAAG
>CAMWSY010000091.1 GCA_947176995.1 uncultured Porphyromonadaceae bacterium
CACGCCCGTGACGATGGCCATGTGGAAAAGTGCTTGGAATGTGACCATAAGCGCGCAGCCTATCACAAGCATTGCCGGGAAAGCCCGCCGGCACTGCGACGCCACGTGTCCCGCGTGGGCGAGGAGCGACAGGTATATTCCCAGTAGAAACAGACCGCCGACCAGTCCGAGGTCTTCCACCACTATCGAGTATATGTAGTCGGAGAATGCGAGCGGCAGACGCGATGTCTCGCGCGAGTTTCCGGGCATTACTCCGAAAATACCACCGTTTGCCTGAGCCATGTAGGCATACATCTCCTGTCGGTTCTCAGCGTTGATGGGTTGCTCATACTTAGGCATCGATTTGTCGGTGAATCGGTTGATACGCTCGGTCCATGTCGACTGACGTCCTACGCGCATATCTGCGTTATATTCCTTGAGCATATAGGCAGACAAGGCTACGACTCCGTAAACCAACAAGACGGCAAAGAGCTTTTTGACCTGTATGCCCCCGACAATCATCATCGAGAAGCTGATGGCCATGAGCAGGATCGTGTTGGTGAGACCCTGAGTGAAAAGCAGTCCTCCCATGAGCAGAACCATTGCGGCCACGATTTTCACCCCCCTTGTGCGCAATTCCTCGTTTTTGCCGAGTTGCGTGCGCGACATTACCAGAGCTATGATAAGCACTGCCGACAGTTTCAGAAACTCCGATGGCTGTATGGCTATGCCGCCGAAAGAGAAACTGCGTCGTGCTCCGTTGATAATGTCGCCCGCCACAAGCACATATATCATCATCACGATACTTGCAACTACAAATATCGGGATAAACTTGATAAGTTTCTGATAAGGTATGCGCGACAGAACGAAGATGATGACAAAGCCTGCTCCGAGCATCACCGAGTGGCGGATGATGGGGAGATAGACATTTCCGGCTACAACCTCGCGCGACGATGCGCTGTAAAGCTCGATGATCGAGATTACGACAAGCATGAGGTAGATAGCCCAGAAATATTTGTCCTGTTGCCCGGGGTGCGGTTCAGCTTTGGGCTGCTGCACGGGCTCTTCGGGGCGCTCCTCTATCGGATGCGGCGGTGTGAACGTGAATGGATCCTGCATTTACCTGTGTGAAGTAGGGGAGAGTGAGTCGTTCAGTTTTCTGATTTCTTGAGGTCTTTTACAGCCTGTTTGAACTGTTCGCCACGATCCTCGTAGCTCTTGAAAAGATCGAAGCTCGCGCAGCACGGCGACAAAAGCACCGTGTCACCCGGTTCGGCAGCCTCGCGGCAGGCTGTTATGGCATCGGCAAGCGAGTGAGTGTCGGTCACCGGCACTATAGACCCGAAATAATCGACAATCTTCGTGTTGTCCTTGCCCATAGCCACGATTGCCTTCACCTTATTCTCTACGAGAGGTAGTATCTCGCTGTAGTCATTGCCTTTATCCTTGCCGCCGAGAATGAGGACCACGCTTTTCTTTCCCGTGGGCATACTCTCGAGGGCATACCAGCATGAATTGACGTTGGTGGCTTTTGAGTCATTGATGTAGCGCACGCCGTCGATAGTACCGCAATATTCAAGCCGGTGTTCAACTCCCTCGAAGTCGGCAAGCGCTTCACGTATCGCGTCCTTCCTCACATCGAGAATTGAAGCTGACAGCGCGGCAGCCATTGAGTTGTAGAGGTTGTGCAGTCCGTGGAGCGCGAGATCGGCGCGCGGCATACGCAGAGTGCTTCCCGCAGCCTGTGGAGCGAAGATCACGGTCTCATCCTCATCCTCGACATAAGCCGCGGTGTAGGGCGACTCCTTGTGTTCGGCAAAGGGAACGAGACGCGCCTGAGTCTCCAGATGCTTGAGCTGATCGGCGATGATGGGGTCATCTTTCCAGAACACAAATGAATCGCCGTCGGTCATATTGTTGAGAATGCGGAACTTGGCGTTGACGTAGTTCTGCATCGTGTAATCGTAGCGATCGAGATGGTCAGGGGTGATGTTCATCATCACAGCAACGTTGGCCTTGAAGTCATACATGTTTTCAAGCTGAAACGAGCTGAGTTCGATCACATAAACATCATGTGGGTCACGCGACACCTGCAACGCGAGGCTCTTTCCCACATTTCCGGCCAGACCGACGTCGATACCGGCCTTCTTGAAGATGTGATATGTGAGTAGCGTTGTCGTTGTCTTGCCGTTTGAACCGGTGATGCACACCATCTTCGAGTCGGTGTAGCGTCCGGCAAACTCTATCTCTGATATTATCGGGATATGGCGTGCCGTGATTTCACGCACCGCAGGGGCTGTGGGCGGGATACCGGGGCTTTTCACGACTTCATCGGCGTTGACGATAAGCTCCATTGTGTGTCCACCCTCCTCAAAGGGGATATTCTCGTCGATGAGCGTCTGGCGGTAGCGGGCAGGGATTGTGCCGCTGTCGCTCAGAAACACATCCATGCCTTTGTCTTTGGCGAGTATGGCGGCTCCTACGCCGCTTTCACCTCCGCCAAGCACCACGAGACGTTTTTTCTTACCCACTGATTCCATTTATCTTATCTTGAGAGTTGCGAATGTTGCTGCTGCGAGCAGTATGCAGATTATCCAGAATCTTATCACGATTTTTGACTCCGGCACGGGCGAAAACGGTTTCTGAATGATTGCTTCTACTGTGCCGCCCGATTTCTGGAAATGATGATGCAGCGGTGTCATCTTGAATATCCGCTGCCCGGTGCCTGTGCGCCGTTTGGTCCACTTGAACCATCCCACCTGCATCATCACCGACAGGTCTTCGATATAGAAGATCGCGCAGAGGATAGGCAGCAGAAGCTCCTTGTGGATAAGCACTGCAAACACGGCAATGATGCCGCCGAGTGTCAGCGAGCCTGTGTCCCCCATAAACACCTGTGCCGGATAGGCATTGTACCATAGGAAGCCGATAAGAGCCCCTATGAACGCGGCCATGTAGACCGTCAGTTCGCCGCTCGCCGGGATATACATGATGTTGAGGTAGGTCGAGTATATCACATTGCCGCCGAGATAAGCCATGGCAAGCAGCGCCGTGCCTATTATGGCCGAGCAGCCTGTGGTGAGTCCGTCAAGTCCGTCGGTGAGGTTCGCGCCGTTGGATGTTGCTGTCACAATGAAGATTACGACAAGTATAAACACCACCCATCCCGCAACGTGCGCACCGCGTCCCATCCACTGGGTCAGCCACTTGTAGTTGAAGTTGTTGTTCTTGACAAAGGGGATTGTGGTGGCAGGTGTTTTCACCTGACGTTCTTGACCGCTGTAATTGATCTCGGTCACGGGATTGCCGTTGGATCCGAAAGACTGTACCGAAGCATCCTCGCTTATCGTGATTGCCGGGCTGAGAAGCATCGTGAGTCCCACGATCAGACCGAGTCCCACCTGTCCTACGATCTTGAACTTACCACTGAGGCCATCCTTGTTGTGAGCGTGGATTTTCAGATAATCGTCAAGAAATCCGAGTGATCCGAGCCACACCGTCGACACCAGCATCAGGATCATGTAGATGTTGGTGAGATTACCCACTAAGAGACAAGGTACCACTGTCGAGAGAATGATGATGATACCTCCCATCGTCGGCGTCCCGGTCTTCTTCATCTGTCCCTCCAGTCCGAGGTCGCGTATGATTTCGCCCACCTGCATCAGTTGCAGACGGTCGATGATGCGGCGTCCGAACACGATGGCGATCAGCAGCGCAAGCACAAATGCCGCCACCGCGCGCACCGACAGGTAGTCGAGCAGTCCCGAACCGGGAGTGTCAAACTCGCGAAGCCACTCAAATAGCCAGTAAAACATCTTGTAATAAGTATTTTAGATCGCTTTATTTTATTCCGAGTGCGGCTTCCACCTCTTCGCGGTCGTCGAAGTGATGCTTGATGCCCTTGATTTCCTGATAGTCCTCATGTCCCTTGCCGGCGATGATGATGACGTCGCCGGGATGAGCCAGAGCTACGGCGGCGCGTATCGCCTGACGGCGGTCGGTGATCGAGATTGTGCGCTTGGCATCATCGGGAGTCAGGCCCGCTTCCATGTCGCGGATGATCTCATCAGGTTCCTCGAAACGTGGATTATCCGATGTGAGTACGACCTGATCGCTAAGGCGCGCTGCCTCGCTTGCCATGATCGGGCGTTTTCCCTTGTCGCGGTTGCCACCTGCACCCACAACGGTGATGATGCGGTTGCCGTCACCCACCACTTCGCGCACGGCCGATACGATGTTTACAACTGCATCGGGCGTATGGGCATAGTCGACCACGGCGGTCACACCCTCGGCGCTGCGGAACGTCTGGAAGCGTCCGGCCACGGGCACGAGGCGGCTCATGTTGACGAGCGTAGCCTCAGGATCCATCCCCATGAGCAGACATGCACCGTACACAGCGGTGAGATTGCAGGCGTTGTAGCGTCCTGTGAAGCGTGTGTGTACCTCATTGCCGTTGAGTTTCAGCAGAGTGCCATGCAGGTCTTGTTCCACGATCTTGCCGGTGAAGTCGGCCATGCTTCTTATCGAATAGGTGCAGCGGCGTGCGCGTGTGTTCTGGAGCATGATCATGCCGTTGCGGTCATCGATATTGGTGAGCGCGAAAGCACTTTCAGGGAGATTGTCGAAGAATGCTTTTTTAGCATCGCGGTAAGCCTCGAATGTGCCGTGATAGTCCAGATGGTCACGGGTGAGGTTTGTGAATACACCTCCGGCAAATTTCAGACCGGCGATGCGCTTCTGGTGTGCGGCGTGTGAACTCACCTCCATGGCAGCTACCGAGCATCCCGCCTCCACCATGCATGCCAGCAGGCTGTTCAGCTCAAGCGGGTCGGGCGTCGTGTGTGTGGCGGGCACAACCTCACCCTCGATGTAATTGGCCACAGTCGAGAGCAGGCCGGCGCGGCAGCCTTCCAGACGCGCCATCTCGTAGATGAGTGTGGCGGTAGTCGTTTTGCCGTTTGTACCGGTCACACCCACAAGCTGGAGCTTATGCGACGGATCGCCGTAGAAGCGTGAGGCGAGCAGCCCGAGAGCCTCGGCGGAGTCGGCCACGCGCACGTAGCAGATATTATCGTCACGCATGTCGGGAGCAGGCAGTTCCTCGCACACAACGGCGGCCGTACCGCGTCCGTTGAGAGTGGGGATAAACTTGTGGCCGTCGGCGTTGACACCGCGCACTGCCACGAATACATCTGCGTCTCCGGCAAGGCGGGAGTCTTGGCGGAGTTGTCCGCGCATGATGCCTGAGGGGAGAGTTCCCACAATCTCCACGGGCTTTATTGCCGAGAAGAGCGTTTCAAAGGTTACTGCTGCTGACATGGTTTATTGCTTTTATTTTGATGAATATGCTGTTTTGATCTTAGAATTCGTTGAGCGAGAGACGCACGCTTTCCCCCTCTTTCAGTTTCTGTCCGGCGCCGGGCGACTGGCTCCTCACATAGCCGTTGCCGCTGAACGACACGTTGAAGCCCGCTTCCTCGATTTTCACGACCGCTTCACGCAGCCCGAGTCCCACTACCGAGGGAACACGTCCCTCCACGTGCTGGTCGTTGACGTTCGAAGCCATCTCTTTTGCCGATGTTATGTCAAGTCCCTGAGTGAGAAATTTGCGTGACGAGGGGCGCGAGGTGGCGTAGAACAGCGGCTGTGTCCCCTCCTCGGCTATCTCGCGGTAATCCGATGAGTTTCCGAGCATTCCGCGGCTATACATCTTGCGGGCGATATTTTTCATCACCTGTCCGCTGGTGCTTGCTGCACCCGTCCACTGCTGTTTGGGGTAGCAGGTGAGCACAATGCAGGAGTATTTGGGATCTTCGGCGGGGAAGAAGCCGCAGAAGGCCAGTCGCTTTTTCTGCGTGTTGTAGTGCCCGTTCTCGATCATGTAGCATGTACCCGTTTTTCCGGCTATAGCCACATTCTCGTCGCGCACCCATGCGCGGGCGGTGCCGCGGTCGCCCCACACCACGGCGGTGAGCATTTCGCGCAGTTTCTGCGCATTTTTCTCCGAGCAGATGCGGTCACGTATGTATGTCACCGGAAGCACCGAGTCAAAATCAGCTCCGATCAGCTCCTTCACCAGACGCGGACGCACATATCGCCCTCCGTTGGCTATCGCGTTGTAGATCGACAACGTGTAGAGCGGCGGGATCTCGGTTGCATATCCGTAGCACATACGCGAAAGCGACACGCGCGATTTTGTGGCCGGAACGTTGGGCACACGTTCGCCGGCGATACCGGTATTCATCGGCTCAAGGAAGCCTATCTCGGCAAGACGTTTGTGAAATTGTGTCGGGTCGTTGTGATAGGGGCCGGCCGAATTGGTGATGATGCGCGTCATGCCTATATTCGATGATTCCTCGATCACTCCCTTCACTGTGAGAGCCGAGTTGAAATGCGAGTCAGTGATGGCGCGTCCGCCGGCGTATGCGTAGGATGCGCCTATGGGGATCGACTGGTTGATATTGCTTACCAGACCGTCTTCGAGCGCGAGAAGCATCGAGATCGGCTTCACGACCGATCCCGGCTCGAAGCCGAGCACCGCGCGGTTCATTCCTTCGATGTATTGCCCGGTGGTCTTTGATTTCTCAAGATTGGAAATCGCCTTTATGTCACCTGTCTCCACCTCCATCAGCACTGCCACGCCCCACTCGGCGTCGACGGTTTCAAGCACGGAATTGAGCTCGTTCTCCACAATATCCTGTAGCTTGATGTCGATTGTTGTCTTGATGTGGTAGCCATCGACCGGTGCAACATCGGTCCAGTTCACGATGTGATGGGTCAGAGGTATCTTCTTGGCTTTGCCCGGTTGACCGAAAAGAAATGAATCGAGTGCCATTTCCAGCCCCGAAATGCCGCGTATCTCACGGTTGTTCTGCTCGCCCACGCCACCGATGCTTCGGCGCGCCATGTCGCCGTAGGGAGTTGAGCGCTTCATACGCTGCTCCACGGTCACGCCGTTGCGGTTGGGGTTCTTGATCGAGAAGAACGGGAAAGTGCGCAGTTTTTGATATTCGGTGTAGCTTATGTTGGGGATGACCTTCTTGGCGCGGGGGCGTTTCTCCTTTGGGAGCTGCATAGGCTCCGAGAGGTAGGCCTTCCATCCTGCCGCACTTTTTGTCGGGAAATAGCGTGCCATGCTGTCGGCAAGCGCGTCGATCGAGTTGTTGAATTCCTCCTCCATGAACTTCTCGCAGCGGTAGTCCATGCGCACGGTATAATAG
>CAMWSY010000092.1 GCA_947176995.1 uncultured Porphyromonadaceae bacterium
ATGGGTAAACTCGACATCAAACGCGGGCAACCCTATCTCGGACGTACATCAAGGGCTTATAGGTGAGGCCGACGGGATGTACTTCACCTCGGAAACTCCGCTCGACAAGGTGGATGTGGTGTTTTTCTGCACCCCCCACGGACAGACGAGCAAGTGGATGGAGCAGTTTGGCGACACTATCCCGGAGGATCTGCGCATCGTCGATCTCTCGACCGACTACCGCATCGAGGACGGAACACACGAATTTGTGTACGGCCTGCCTGAGTTGAACCGCAAGCGCATCGTGCGTGGTGCGAAATATGTGGCCAATCCCGGCTGTTTCGCCACGGCCATTCAGCTCGCACTGCTTCCGCTTGCACGCAATCTGCTCCTCAACAGCGATGTGCACGTGACCGCCATAACCGGAAGTACCGGTGCCGGCGTAAAGCCGGGTGCAACCACACACTACTCGTGGCGCAACGACAATGTGTCGATCTACAAGCCTTTCAAGCACCAGCATCTTGCCGAGATAAAGCAGTCGCTGAAAACTCTCCAGACAAGTTTTGACAAGGAGATCAATTTTCTGCCTGTGAGAGGCTGTTTCAGCCGCGGCATCATGGCGGCTGTATATCTTGACTGCCCTCTGAAAATCGACGAGGTCGTGAAACTGTATGAGGACTACTATTCCGACCACAATTTCACCTTTGTGACCACAAAGTCGCCTGACCTGAAGGATGTAGTTAACACCAATAAGTGCATACTGCATCTGGAGAAGGTAGATGACAAGCTTCTCATCACCTCGGTTATCGACAATCTTCTGAAAGGCGCGTCGGGTACGGCAGTCCATAACATGAATCTGCTTTTCGGTCTTCAGGAGAAGACGGGTCTTAATCTCAAGCCGTCGGCATTCTGACCTGAATAAGTCTTATCAATGTTGCGTCCATATCTACCGAGATGTGGGCGCAACTTTTTTTGCTGTATGTCCAAGCGGTTTTGTAAAGGAAGTTGGCAAAAGTTGATTATTTTTGCATTACAACAAAATGCAGAATTTCCAATCTACATACACCACGTTTAAGTTTATATCACATTATGAAAAGATTTCTCATGCCTGTGCTGGCTCTGGCACTATCGATGCCCCTCTCAACGGGTGCTGAAAAAGAGCCGGTGGATTATGTGAATCCCTATATCGGCAACATAAGCCATCTGCTTGTACCGACATTTGCAACCATACAGCTACCGCACAGCATGATGCGCATATATCCGGCACGACAGGACTACACGACTGAGCGCATGAGCGGCCTGCCGGTGATCGTGACCAACCACCGCGAGCGGTCGGCTTTCAGCATCTCACCGTGGCAGACAACTCCTCTGCAACCTGTGGCCCAACTGACGTGGGATCAGGAGAAACTCACTCCTTATTCATGGGATGTGGAACTGGATGACAACACAATGCGCGCCCAACTTGCAGTGGAGCACCAAAGCGCAATATATGAACTGACGTTCTACGACACCAAAGAGCCTGTTTATCTCACTATCAATTCGGCAAACGGAGAGATGTGGGAGGAAGATGGCAAAATCATGGGGTATCAGTCGCTCGACCGTCGCACCAAGGTATATCTCGCAATCGAACTTGCCGAGAAGCCTTCAAAGGCCGGTGTGCTTGAGGATGGAAAGATAGGAAACTCAACACATGCGGAAGGACGGAACGCCTGCATAGCTGTGGAATATCCGGCTGGCACGTCAAAGGTGGAACTGCGCTACGGTGTTTCGTTCATCAGTACCGAGCAGGCTCTAAAGAATCTACAGCGTGAACAGCCGGAGGCGTTTGACCGCGAAGGAGTGGCCAAAGCAGGGCGCGAGGAATGGAACGAAACTTTGTCGAATATCATGGTGAAAGGGGGCACGGAGGATCAGAAAACGGTTCTTTACACGTCGTACTACCGCACGTTTGAACGACCGGTGTGTCTGAGCGAGGACGGACGTTACTACAGTGCATTCGACGGTAATGTGCATGATGACAACGGCCATCACTTCTACACCGATGACTGGATCTGGGATACCTACCGCGCAGCGCATCCGCTTCGCGCACTCATCGACCCGCAGAAGGAGGAGGATATAATCGAGTCGTATCTGCGTATGGCCGAACAGATGGGAACGGAATGGATGCCCACTTTCCCTGAAATCACAGGCGATACACGCCGCATGAACTCAAACCACGGCGTGGCTATGGTCGCCGATGCCCTCTACAAGGGGCTGGATGTGGATGCCGAACGCGCCTACCTCTACTGCCGCAAAGGTATCGAGGAGAAAACTCTCGCCCCGTGGAGTGGAAAACCGGCAAGTGAGATTGATGAGTTCTATAAAACCCACGGCTACATACCGGCTCTGCGGGAGGGAGAGGAGGAAACCGACCCGGTGGTAACGGGGTTTGAGAAACGCCAGCCTATAGCGGTGACTCTCGGGACAGCATACGACCAATGGTGCCTGAGCCGCATTGCCTCATATCTCGGGAAAAAGGATGATGCCGAAAAATATCTCGACAAGAGCTACAATTACCGCACGGTGTGGAATCCTGAAACAAAATTTTTTCACCCGAAAGACAAGGAGGGTAATTTCATAGAGCCTTTTGACTACCGTTTCGGAGGCGGAATAGGCGCGAGAGAGGCCTACGATGAAAACAACGGCTGGACCTACCGCTGGGACGTGCAACATAATTTCGCCGACCTGTGTGAGCTCATGGGTGGACGTGAGGAACTAATAAAGAATCTTGACCAGACCTTTGCCGAACCTATGGGTCGCGGCAAGCGTGAATTCTATGAGCAACTCCCCGACCAGACCGGCAACATCGGTCAGTTCACCATGGCCAACGAGCCGTCGCTCCACATCCCTTATATCTACAATTATGCGGGTGCACCGTGGAAGACACAGAAGCGTATCAGACAGTGCCTCGACACATGGTTCAGAAATGACCTGATGGGCGTTCCCGGTGATGAGGATGGCGGCGGCCTGACGAGCTTTGTTGTTTTCTCCTCGCTCGGGTTCTATCCGGTGACTCCCGGTTTCCCTGTCTACAACATCGGCAGCCCGCTCTTCAACGACATAAGCGTGAAGGTTCCGGGTGGAAAGACTTTCAGAGTAATCGCCAACGACTGCTCGGACGAAAACAAATATATCCAAAGTGCAACTCTCAACGGCAAGCCATGGGACAAGCCGTGGATCAGCCACGATGATATAGTGAACGGCGGCACGCTTGTGCTACAAATGGGGCGTCATCCCAACAAGTCATGGGGCGCATCGGCCGATGCCGTTCCACCGTCGGCAGAATAAAGAAACTTATCAATACTCCCCTATCTATGACTAAAGACAACGCAGAGGAGATGTTTCCAATTGTCGATGAGGCAGGAAACATCATAGGAGCCGCCACGCGCGGCGAGTGTCACAGCGGATCAAAAGTGCTTCACCCGGTAGTGCACCTGCACGTGTTTGACCGCGACGGACGACTGTACTTGCAGAAACGTCCTGAATGGAAGGATATACAGCCGGGAAAGTGGGACACCGCCGTGGGAGGACACATAGATCTGGGGGAATGCACAGCCGACGCACTCCGCCGGGAAGCGCGCGAGGAACTCGGATTGACCGACTTCGTGCCTGAATACATGGACTCATACGTGTTTGAGTCGGAAAGGGAGAAGGAGCTTGTAAATGTGTTCAAGACCACGGTCGAAACCGTGCCCACTCCAAGTGAAGAACTCGACGGCGGCCGGTTCTGGAGCCGCGAGGAGATTATGGAGGCCATTGGACAGAATGTGCTTACTCCGAATTTCGAGAGTGAATACCGACGTCTGTTTCCATAGCAGACGGGGGGGGGACGACTAACTGAAATCCAAAAGCCGCAGCGGGAGTCTTGTTCCCGTTGCGGCTTCGCTTTAGACCTGTTGTAACGTTATATTCAGAACATCCTGATTGCTATATCGGTCAACCAAATCCAGAGAGGACAGAAACCGATGAACAGGATGACACTAAGTGTCAGTGACGAAGTACCGGTTGCGACATAAGTATCATACTCGTCGGCAATAATGATACCCGAGAAGGCTGGAGGCAGAGCGGCTGCAACCACAAGCATCTTGAGGTTAAGCGGATCCATGTGGAAGAGCAGACCCAGCACCAATACTACGGCAGGCATCATAATCATCTTCATGATCGAGCCGAGCACAGCCTGCCAGTTGATAGTGAACTTAATGGCAGAAAGGGTGATACCGGCCGAGAATACAGCCATCGACGCATTTGCCTTTGCAATAAGGTCGAATGAAGGGCTGAGCTCTTTCGGCCAAGGAATACCTACAAGCACCCAGACGACCGCCAGAATCGGCGCCCATGCCACAGGCTGGGCGAGAGCGTGAAGCACCGGCTTCCAAGAACTCTCCTTTTTCGTGCTTCCGGGGTTCTGTTTCTCAAGCGAGGCATTCATGAGGGAAAGACCCACAGGAATACCGATAGCGTTTACTACAATGCCGACAATGGCGACCACGAGTGCGACCGAAGGGCTTGTGCCGAAGATAGGCTCCAGCACGGCAAATCCGAGGAAGCCGATTGTGGGCGATCCGCTGATCAGGGCCGATATTGCCGCATCGGCACCTGTGTTTTTCTTAAAACAGTATTTGAACACAAAATAGACGATCATGAAACATGCCATGATGCCTACTGCTGACACAATCGTCAGCTTGGCGTCGCGTGCCAAATCCTCCCGGCTTGCCTGAACGATCGAGACAAAGAGAGCGGCCGGAAGTGCGAAGTCAAGCACGACCTTATTGAATTTCTTTGCATCTGCTCCTGTGAACGCGCCTTTCTTACCCGAAATGTAGCCGGCAAGCATCACAACTATGATCGGGACTATGGCGTAGAGTATTACGTGACTTAAACCCATAGTAGTAATTAATCATTTTATAAACACTGCCTCTCCACAATGGAGAGGCAATGTCAGGTTAGTGATCAGATTTTTGCCGGTCTCAGACTGTATAGTCAATGAGAGGGGTAGGATTAAGGTAACCGATATGTCCGGATTCCTTACCGGAGTCGGCACCAAGCTGCACATCAATCAATGCAGGCGCCTTTGAAGCAATGGCTTCCTCGAGGGCGGCCTTGAGCGAAGCAGTGTCGCTCACACGGT
The DNA here is from genome assembly GCA_947176995.1 of uncultured Porphyromonadaceae bacterium. Taxonomy (GTDB): domain Bacteria; phylum Bacteroidota; class Bacteroidia; order Bacteroidales; family Muribaculaceae; genus JAFLTL01. Next base: position 5,147 of record CAMWSY010000092.1, read on the forward strand.
ATCCCTTTGCGCCGAAAGCCTCACCGATGAGGTTGTACTGCGCGTTGATATCAAGGGTGGTAGGAGCGGGAGCGTCGGCACCCGAAGGATTTACACCTACACCGTTGTAGATACCGCCGTTGTTAAAGATGACCACCGTGACAGGAAGTTTATAACGGCATATCGTGGCGAAGTCCATTCCGGAGAAGCCGAAAGCTGAGTCACCCTCGACTGCCACAACACTCTTGCCAGTGGCTACGGCAGCACCGATACAGGAACCCATGCCCATTCCCATGATCGACCACGAAGCACAGTCGATGCGGTGACGCGGGAGCGACATATCGACGGAATCACGTGTATCGTCAAGAGTGTTAGCACCCTCGTTGACAAGGATAACATCTGGGTTGCTCTCAAGGATGGGCTTGACTACCGACAGTGCGCTCCAGTGATTCATAGGCTGCGCCTTCGATGCATCGGCAAGCCGGGCCTCAAACTTGGCGTTCTTCTCCTTAGACTCGGCCTGAAGCGAGGTGAGCCATGCGGGATCGGTGTTCATGGTCTTCCCCTTGAGTGCCTCGAGAATCATGTCGAGGCTCTGCCCCATGTCGCCGACGACAGGCGCGGCGATAGGCACATTGCGGTCGATTTCGGTCGGTTCAACGTCGAGCTGAATGAATTTCACATCGGGATTCCACTTGCCGCGGCCGAATGAAAGCATCAAGTTGATGCGGGCACCTATCACAACCACTGCGTCGGCCTGCTGCATGATAGTCGAACGGCAGCTGAGCGCGCTGTAAGGGCCAGCGTCGGGCATCAGCCCCTTGGCCATTGACATGGCGAGATAAGGAATCTTGTAGGTCTCCACAAGAGTGCGGATCTTGTCGTCGACCTGAGCATAGGCAGCACCCTTACCGAGAAGGATGGCCGGACGCTTAGCAGAGGTGAGAATCTCCACGGCGCGGTCTACGGCAGCCTGAGTGGGCGCAACGGTAGAAGCGACATCCACGGGAGTGTAAAAGAGTTTCTCGGCTTCGGCTGCGTCCATGACCTCACCCAATGCGGGGGTGGTCATGTCGATGTAGACTCCACCGGGACGACCGCTCACTGCGGCGCGATAAGCGCGTGCGACTGCCGCAGGAATGTCCTTGGCGTAGGAGCAACGGAATGCTGCCTTAACAAGCGGACGTGCCGTGTTAAGCTGATCCATCTGCTCATAAGTACCGACATTCATATCGACCATCGTCGGGTCGGATGCACCCGAAATCTGAATCATGGGGTAACAGTTGACTGTCGCATTGGCAGTAGCCGTCAGTCCGTTCATGAATCCGAGCGATGAAACGGTGAGCAGCACGCCCGGCTGCTTGGTAAGATAGCCGTGTGTTGCAGCCGCCATACCGGCCTGCTGCTCAAAACGGAATCCGTAATAATTTATCCCTACTTTCTGCATGGCATAGGCCGCCTCAGTAACAGGTATGCCTACGAGTCCATACACATCCATCAGTCCCAGTCGACGCAGTGACTCGGCAAGGATATACATGCCTGTGACCTGTGCCGGGAACTGGGGTTTTGTGTTTTCGTTTGTAGTAGCCATAATTCAATAAACTAAACGTGGATTTATTATTTTGCCTCGGCTACAGGTGCTGTAGTACCGTTCTTGGCAAAAGACTGAATATCGGTATCGGAATAACCAAGTGATTTAAGGATCTCATCGGTGTTACCGCCGAGGGTAGGAGCCGGGCCATAGGTAGGCTGATAAGAGCTCATGGTGAACGGGCATCCTACAGTGACAAACTCACCGATGTTGCCGCCCTGATTGATCTTCACGAGGGTGTTGCCATCGTAGAGTGACTCATCGGACATAACCTCCTTTGTTGAAAGCACAGGACCTACAGGCACTCCGGCAGGACCAAGTATAGCGGTCACCTCAAATTTGGTCTTATCGGCTGTCCATGCACCGATACGTGCATAAATCT
>CAMWSY010000093.1 GCA_947176995.1 uncultured Porphyromonadaceae bacterium
TCTAGGAGTTTAGTCCACAGCTTCACTGTGAATATCTGCATTTACCTCCATCGGTTGCTGGATGAAAGTTTTATGATGACAATTAATGTAGTCATCAATCTGATTACAGAGGAAAACTAGCCCAGGTACACTCTCCACTATTGCTAGGGTCTTTGCTGATGTCATCCATGTGGATTCCTCGGTATTTTCCTAGTGCAAAGTTTCTTGTCAACCTCATAATGGCTCCCTCAATAAAGACATCTCCTTCAACTGCTTGTTCTTTTTCAGATTTATAGCATTTTATTGTTTCAACTGATATCTACACTACCCCCCACACAGGCCGTCTTCACAAAATAAAGAAGATGACGCCCCGTCCCACCCCCTGTATCTAAAGCCACCGTTCAAGCAATGACCGCAAATTTGTCTGCAATCCCTTATCGCTCCTCCTATGCCTCTCTATGCAGTGAGGCCGCTGAACGCATACTCATTCTCGACGGAGCAATGGGCACGATGATCATGCGCATGGGGCTGACTGAAACGGATTTCCGTGGCGACAGATTTGCTGACCATCCGCTACCGCTTGCCGGTTGCAATGATATACTGTCGATCACGCAACCCGGGAAGATAAAACAGATACACACGGCCTACCTTGAGGCGGGAGCCGACATCATCGAGACAAACTCGTTCAACTCCAACCGTTTCTCGCTTGCCGACTACGGGGTGGAGAATATCTCCGGAGAAATCGCCCTTGCCGCGGCCAACGTTGCACGCGAGGCGGCCGATGAGTTCATGCGCCACCACCCCGGCCGCAACGTCTGGGTCGCCGGAAGCATCGGCCCGTCGGGCAAGTCCCTCACTATGGCGGCCACCCTTGGCGACGAATCGGCCGATTTCGACTCGCTTGCCGAAACAATCGGCGTTCAGGCCGAAAACCTAATAAACGGCGGTGCCGACCTCCTTATTATCGAGACTTGCTATGACGCCCTCAACGCCAAAGCAGCAGCATTTGGAGTAACACAGGCCATGTTCCGCACGGGAGTCCGTCTTCCCGTTATCATTTCGGTAACGCTGGCCGAGGCTGGCCGCACTCTCTCGGGCATGACGCTCGATGCATTCACCGCGTCACTCAGCCACGTCGAGCCGTGGGGCTTCTCACTCAACTGCGGTTTCGGTGCCGAAGGAATGCGCACCCCGCTTCTCGATCTACAGAAACTGCCATGTGCGGTCGGCATATACCCTAACGCCGGACTACCCGACGAGATGGGATGCTACAGCGAGCACCCCGACAGCATGGCGCAAAAGATAAAAGCGCTTGCCGCAAAAGATCTGCTGAACTTTGTGGGAGGATGCTGCGGCACTACCCCCGACCATATCAGGGAGATTGCAAAAGCTGTCTCGGCATCGGCACCACGCCCGATTCCTTCTGTCGCGCCCGTGCTGCATCTCTCGGGACTCGAGGCACTCGATGTCGTCCCCGAAAACAACTTCCTCAACGTGGGGGAGCGTTGCAACGTAGCGGGAAGCCGGAAATTCCTCCGGCTCATCAAAGAAGGCAACACCGAGGAAACAGTTTCCATAGCCCGGCAGCAGATCGAATCGGGAGCACGTGTGCTCGACATAAACCTCGACGATGCCATGCTCGATGCGGCCGCCGAGATGAAAAAATTTGTCAGGGCACTTACAGCCGACCCCGTGACATCGGCTGTGCCGCTGATGATCGACTCCTCCGACTTCGACGTCATCACCGCAGCACTCAAGCTGCTTCAGGGACGTGCAATCGTCAACTCCATCTCACTCAAAGAGGGAGAGGAAACCTTCATCAGCAAAGCAGCCGGCATCAAGGCTCTCGGAGCTGTGCCGGTCGTTATGGCATTCGACGAGAAAGGGCAGGCAACCACACTACCCCGCCGCAAGGAAATTCTGTCGAGAGCCTATGCGTTGCTGACATCTCCACGGGTAGGATTCCATCCGTGGGAAATCATCTTCGACCCCAACATACTCGCCGTAGCCACCGGAATGCCCGAGCATGACCACCTCGCCGCCGACTTTCTCGACTCTGTGAAGTGGATAAAGGAGACCATGCCCGAAGTCAAAATTTCCGGCGGACTCAGCAACCTCTCCTTCTCATTCCGCGGCAACAACAAAGTGCGCGAAGCCATGCACGCGCTATTCCTCCGGCGTGCGATTCCGCTCGGCATGGACATGGCCATTGTCAATGCTGCGGCACTACCCTCCCCCGACGACATCCCGACAGATCTCAGCGAGGCTATCGACGACGTGCTGTGGCGAAACCCGGGGCCACAGGCATCCGAACGCCTTATAGAGGTCGCATCGAAGATACTTGAGGAAAAAAACACCTCTCCCCTGCCTACCACCCCCACCGCTCAATCCATCGCACCGCTCACACCCGACGAGCAGCTGGCAGCCAAAGTTCTGCGTGGCGATACCGACGGGCTTGAATCTCTGCTTCTCGACGAGGTTGAACGCAACGGCAGAAAAGCCGTCGACATAATCAACGGGCCGCTCATGGATGGGATGAACACCGTCGGACGCCTTTTCGGCGAAGGACGCATGTTTCTGCCGCAGGTCGTCAGGAGCGCACGCGTCATGAAACAGGCTGTCGACATTCTCACCCCCCACATCTCATCAGGAACTTCCGACGGCACCGGCAGCACATCGACCCGTCCGCGCATGGTGCTTGCCACCGTCAAAGGCGATGTTCACGACATCGGCAAAAACATCGTCGCCGTAATCATGCGCTGCAACGGTTGGGAGGTCATTGACCTCGGTGTGATGGTCGATCCTGAGAAAATTCTCGACAGCGCGCATCATCACAGTGCTGACGCAATAGGCGTCAGCGGACTCATAACCCCCTCGCTCGGCGAGATGGTCACACTCGCCTCCATGATGCAGGAAACAGGCATGACAATGCCCCTGTTCGTGGGGGGCGCCACAACGTCCGACCTGCACACTGCCGTCAAGATAGCTCCCGCCTATCCCTCAGGCGCAGTGATCCACACCTCCGACGCCGCCACACTTCCCGGCGTAGCCTCCCGTTTCTTAGGCGATACCTCCGCCGAGGCACGCGATTCACTCCACGACACTCAGCGCCATCTGCGCGACGACTACGAGAATCAGCATCGGCAGCGTTCACGCCTCACCCCCGACGAGGCTCGCGAGCGGCGTCACATCACCACAATTCCGTCACCTCTTCCCCTCATGACGGGTATTACCGACATAACGATCCGTGTAGCCGAAGCAGCCCCCTACATCAACTGGAGGGCATTTCTCAGCGCATGGGGCTTTCCCCCTTCGCTCGCCTCGTTCACCGACGTCGACGGGTGCGACCACTGCCGCGCGCAGTGGCTTGCCGCTATTCCCGAAGCCGACCGCCCGCGCGCAGCCGAGGCAATGCAGCTTATCAAGGAAGCACGCCGGCGCCTTGCCGCCATCAGCTCCATGACGCTCCATGCCCGCGTCGCACTCCTTCCCGCCACATCATCCGGCGAGACTATCACCGTCACCCTACCCGACGGCCGCGACGTGCCGGTCACCACCCCGCGTCAGCTTACCCCCACTTCTACGGGAAAACAGCTTGCATTAGCCGATTTCATATCCTCAGAAGCTCCCGACTTCGCCGGATTCTTCTTCGTCACCACCGCCGGCCAGATTGCCGCTGCTGTCGACGCAGCCAAGCAGCGCGCCGACGAGTACGAGACGCTGCTGCTGCAATCGCTCGCCGACCGCCTTGTCGAAGCCGCCACCGAGCTCACCCACTTCCGCGTGCGCTCCTCCCTGTGGGGTTACGCCCCACTCGAGACACTCGACCCGACCACATTCATGAGTCACCGGTACCGCGGCATACGTCCCGCCATAGGCTATCCCTCGCTCCCCGATCAGGCAGTCGTCTTTGATTTCGACAAAATCCTCGACTACTCCTCGGCAGGAATCACACTCACCGAAAACGGCGCGCTCTCCCCTCAGGCAACCACCACCGGGCTGCTTCTTGCCTCACCCGACGCACGCTATTTCTCCGCCCTATGAACCCCATATCTGCAATAAACTCTTAACAAACAACCAATACATCAACACTATGAAGCTGATTAGCAAAATTTTCATCCTTCTTGCGATTGCTTGCTGCGCCACTGCACCCGCACAGGCTCAGTTTGGTAAACTGGTTAACAAAAAGACAATCGGCGCAGCCACCAAGGCTGTGCAGGCTGCCACGCTGTCCGACAAGCAGATGAGCGAATACGTCAAGGAATACATCGACTGGATGGACGCCAACAACCGCGTCTGCAAGCTCGACGACCCCCAGACTGCCGCTTATGCCGCACGTCTCGACAGCCTCACCGCCGGTCTCACATCAGTCGAAGGTCTCCCCCTCAACTTCAAAGTCTACTACGTTATCGACGTCAACGCCTTTGCATGTGCCGACGGCTCTGTGCGCGTTTTTTCATCTCTGATGGACATCATGAGCGATGAGGAGCTCCTTGGTGTTATCGGCCACGAGATTGGCCACGTGGCTCACCACGACTCTAAAAATGCATTCAAACAGGCCCTCCTCACCTCCGCCCTCAAGGACGCCGTGAGCGCAACTTCCGACAAGGCTGCCGCCCTCACCGACTCGCAGCTCGGTTCGCTCTCCGAGGCCCTTGTTTCGGCCACTTACTCGCAGAAGGCCGAGCGCGCCGCCGACGACTACGGTTATGAGTTCCTCCGCGACCACGGCAAGAACCCCCGCTCAATGGCAAAATCATTCATGCGCCTGAAAGCCATTCAGGAGGAGCAGGGCGGTTCAACCAAGACCTCCAAGATCAACCAGCTCTTCTCGTCGCACCCCGACCTCGACGCACGCATCAAGCGTATGCAGGAGCGCGCCGACACCGACAACTGCCCCGAATAACGCAAAAACCAACAGGTAATCAATAAAGTAGGGACGCACGGCTCGTGCGTCCCATTAATTTCAGATAGACCATCCCACACATGAATAAACTCGCAATCTTTGTGTCGGGCAGTGGCACAAATGCCGAAAACATCATACGCTACTTCCAGACCAACAAGGAGCTCGACACCGAAGTCGCAATCGTGATAAGCAACCGCGCCGATGCCTATGCACTCGAGCGCGCAAAGAAACTCAACGTACCTTCAACCGTCCTCTCGCGCGCCGACTTCAACAACCCCGACATCACCCTGCCGCTGCTCGACAGCTACGGCATCAATTTCATCGTTCTTGCAGGATTCCTTCTCAAAGTGCCTGAATATATCGTAGACCGGTATAAAGGGCATATCGTCAACATCCATCCCGCCCTGCTTCCAAAATTCGGCGGTAAAGGCATGTATGGCCATCACGTGCATGAAGCCTTGGTAGCCGCCGGCGAGAAAGAGACAGGAATAACCATCCACCACGTCAACGAGAACTACGATCAGGGCAGCATCATCTTTCAGGCCACGGTAGCAGTCGCCCCCAACGACCCCCCCGACGATGTAGCAGCCAAGATCCATGAGCTTGAGCAACTCCACTTCCCCCGCGTTATCGCCGAGACCCTCCGCTCTCTCTGACAAGACTACCGCACATACACAACGATCAAGGGCGGTCATCAGCAATGATGACCGCCCTTGATTCTGTCGGGGTGAGAAGATTCGAACTTCCGACCACACGCCCCCCAGACGCGTACTCTAAACCTGGCTGAGCTACACCCCGATTGGCTTAAAAGCGATGCAAAGGTAATGCTATCTTTCCATTCTTCCAAATTTTTTTTGACGATTTATTGACCCATCTGATCATTCACCGTCCAATATTTAGCAGAAGCATTATTAACTATAATTTACAGTACACCCTATAAGCACTTGACAATTTCACACTATTTAATTATACTCCCATATATTTCACAGAACTTACTTCAATTTAACTTTTATTTGCGGCGCAATTTTTTTCTAATTTGAAAACTGGTCTTAATTTTGCCACGCATTTCAGGAGAGCGATGATCTTTTTTTTTGAACTGCTTATTCTTCTCCTGAACAAAAGTCCGGCATAATATCAGCCGGAGAAATATTGAAACAGAATAATTATTTAAACCGTTAAAGAAACCAATGAGCAACGTTAAGAAAGCCGAAGGTAAGCTCGGCGTAATGGTAGTGGGTCTCGGAGCTGTCAGCTCCACTTTCATGACCGGTGTCCTCATGGCACGCAAAGGCCTTGCTAAACCCGTAGGTTCAAACGTGATGTACGATAAGATCCGCGTAGGTGAGGGTGAAAACAAAAAGTACCTCCACTACAGCGAGATCGCACCCATCGCAAAACTCGACGACATCGTGTTTGCAGCATGGGACGTTTATCCCGCAAACGCTTATGAGAGCGCAATCAACTGCGAGGTTCTCAAAGAAAAAGATATCAACCCCGTCAAGGACGAGCTCGAGAAGATCGTGCCCCTCAAGGCTGCTTTCGACAAGAACTACGCAAAGCGTCTCGACGGCGACAACGTTAAGGAGTGCACCGACCGCTGGGACATGACCAACCAGATCCGCGAGGACATCCGCAACTTCAAGAAAGAGTCGGGCGTCGACCGCGTGGTTGTGCTCTGGGCTGCTTCGACCGAGGTTTACGTACCCGTCAACGAGAAGGTACACAACACCCTCGCCGATCTTGAGGCCGCAATGAAAGCCAACGACACCGAGAACATTGCCCCCTCGATGTGCTACGCCTACGCTGCCCTCACCGAAGGCGCTCCCTTCATCATGGGTGCCCCCAACACCACCGTCGACATCCCCGCTATGTGGGAGCTCGCCGAGAAGACCAAAATGCCCATCGCCGGCAAGGACTTCAAGACGGGTCAGACTCTGGTGAAGAGCGGTTTCGCCCCCATCATCGGCACACGTTGCCTCGGTCTCGCAGGTTGGTTCTCGACCAACATCCTCGGTAACCGCGACGGTCTCGTGCTTGACGAACCCGCTAACTTCCGCACAAAAGAGGTCAGCAAGCTTTCGACTCTCGAGTCAATCCTCGTTCCCGAAGAGCAGCCCGATCTTTACACCGATTACTTCCACAAAGTGCGCATCAACTACTATCCCCCGCGCAACGACAACAAGGAAG
>CAMWSY010000094.1 GCA_947176995.1 uncultured Porphyromonadaceae bacterium
AGTTAAAAAACGAAAATTATAAAAATTCTGAAACTATGATGTAATACACTGATTATCAATGAGCTTACCCCCCCCCTAAAGCTCTTTGCAACTTACGAAACATAACGAATTGATGTTAAAACATTTGTTGCATCGAAAATATGTTAGTAACTTGCGGCGTCTTTTGGCACACAACGTGTCATTTTGGTTGAAAATTTAAACTCAAAAATCATACCAATCATATTACCAACTATGCCGAAGAATCTAATTAAGGTTCTTGCATGCGGACTGTTGGCAGCCGGCGGCACATTTGCCGTTCATGCCCAGACTCCCGTGAATGCAAACCAGCAAGTCTCAACTTGCACCGGTACTGTGGTAGACTCTGAAGGAGAGCCTGTCATCGGTGCTTCCGTTCTGGTCGTTGGCACAACCTTAGGTGCCGCTACTGACTTTGACGGTAATTTCTCAATTCCCAATGTAAAATCGGGTAGTACTCTTCACATCACAAGTGTCGGCTTCTCGGCCGTGGACGTGAAGTGGAACGGAACCCCACTTAACATTACCCTCAGCGAGGACGCTAAAATGCTCGATGAGGTTGTCGCCATCGGTTATGGCGTACAGAAAAAAGCCGACCTCACAGGTGCAGTGGGTGTCGTAAATGTAAATGATGCGAAGAAGCTCCCGCAGACTGATGTCGCATCAATGCTTCAGGGTCAGGTGCCGGGTGTGTCGGTGCAGACCTCTTCTCAGCCGGGTGCTACCGCTAATGTGCGTATCCGCGGTATCTCCTCGTTTAACAACGTGGGTCCTCTCTATGTGATCGACGGTCTTATCGTGAACGATGCAAGCAACATCAACCCGAATGAGATCGAGACCATGCAGGTACTCAAGGACGCATCGGCCGCAGCCATCTACGGTGCCCGCGGTGCAAACGGTGTCATCCTTATCACTACCAAGCATGGTAAGTCGGGCAAGCCGACTCTCGACATCACTGCCAACTACTCATGGCAGCAGATGCCTAAGAAACTCGAGATGATGGATGCCAACCAGTACATGAAGTACAACGAGCTGGGTTACATCAACTCTCAGACAGCATGGCCTGCTGCCGCCAATGGCGTGACTCCCGGTTACATTCTTGCTAATACCGACTGGCAGAAAGCTGTGTTCCAGACCGGTTTCACTCAGGACTACAACCTTATGTACACTCAGGGCTCGGATAACGTGCGCAACGCTATCGGTGGCGGTTACCTTGACCAAGAGGGTGTGATCGCCGGTCCGAAGTACAAGCGTGCCACATTCCGCGTGAACACCGACGCTACATACGGTATACTCACTGTGGGTGAGAACGCTACGTTCTACTACACTGAGTCAACCCCGTGGCAGGGCGGTTCGTTCCAAGGTGCACTCCACACGCCTGCTGTAACTCCTGTGTATGACGACACTAACGTGGGTGGTTACGGTCACGGCAGCTCGATGTTCCCGCACTACATCACCAACCCTGTGGGCAATCAGGCTTCATACGACGCACGCAACACGGCTTACCGCCTCATCGGTAATATCTTTGCTGAACTGAAGTTCCTCAAGCACTTCACCTACAAGTTCAACATGGGTCTTGATGCCAACTGGTACCGTGGCAAGTCGCTCCGCCACATCTGGTCACTCCGCACCAATGACGATACCTCGCACAAGGACATTCTCTCGGAGTCGGCCAACAGCCGTTCGACATTCCTGCTCGAGAACACCCTCACATGGAATCAGTCGTTTGACAAACACAATATCACCGCTCTCGTAGGTTTCACTGCCGAGGATGTCAACTGGCATTATCTCAGTGCAAGCACTTACGACCAGCAGTATGACGGTCTTGCCCAGATTTCACTTGGAACTCTTACCAACAATATGTCGGGCAGTCAGGAGCAGCGCCGCATGGCATCGTGGCTCGGTCGTATTGACTACAACTTCGATTCGCGCTACTACCTGCAGGTGAACTTCCGCTCGGATGCCTGCTCGAAGTTTGGTCTTGCAAACCGCCGCGGTAACTTCCCGTCGTTCTCGGCCGGCTGGCGTCCGACTCAGGAGGCTTTCTGGCAGGACATCGATCCCTCGGGAATCGTGAACAACCTGAAACTCCGCGGAAGCTGGGGTAAGATCGGTGACATGCAGTCGCTCGGCAACTACTCCTATCAGTCGACAGTGTCTTCTTATCAGCCGCTCATCGATCTTGATAACATGTGGAACTGGTATGGACTCCATCAGGAAGTGATCGTGCCCGGTGCACTTGCCACCACCCGCGTGAACAACAACCTGAAGTGGGAGACGAAGACAACGGCTAACGTAGGTGTTGACTACGAGCTCTTCAACAGCCGACTGACCGGTAGCTTCGAGTGGTTCACCTCGACAACCTCGGATCTTCTCTACAACATCAACACCGCATACGCAACCGGTACTCCTTCACTCTGGACCAACTACGGTAAGATGCGTAACAGCGGTATCGAGTTCAACGTGCTGTGGCGCGACAACGCAGGTGAGTTCACCTACTCGATCGGTGCAAATATCGCAACCGTGCGCAACAAGGTGCTCCGTCTCGGTACAACCGATCTCTATGATGCCGGCTCAGCCCGCACTCAGGTGGGTCACTCGATCAGTGAGTTCTATCTGATTCCTGTTGATGGTATCTTCCAGTCGAAGGATGAGGTTTATGCCCACACCACCACTCTCGAGAACGGTACTGTGAAGGTTATCCAGCCGACCGCCGAAGCAGGTGATCTCCGCTACGTAGACACCAACGGTGACGGCCAGATCACTCAGGACGACCGCGTGTATGCAGGCTCGCCGCTTCCCAAGTTTGAGGCCGGTCTCACCGCATCGCTCGAATGGCGCGGCATCGACTTCAACATGCTGTGGACTTCACGCTATGGCAACAAGATCTATAACTCAACCCGTGCCGGCATCCTCTCGACATACGTTAACAGCATGCCCGCCGATTACAAGCCTTGGACATGGGACGCTCCCTCTGACACGGATCCCCGCATGTTTGCCGGAGCCTCACAGAATGACCTTGGCAACACTGACCGCTTCCTTGAGAACGGATCGTATCTGCGCCTGAAGAACCTGCAGCTCGGCTACAGCATCCCGCAGACAATTTCCAAGCGTTTCGGTGTGCAGCGTCTGCGCATGTATGTGAGCGCCCAGAACCTCTGGACTATCACCAAGTACAAGGGCTACGATCCCGAGTTTGCTTCTGGCAATGTATTTGCTCAGGGTTACGACGGCGGTTCATTCCCCAATGCACGCCAGTACAACGTAGGTCTGCAGGTACAGTTCTAATCAACTCCTAATCATTGATTACAGATTATATAGAATTCTCATGAAAAAAAATATATTGAAAGCACTTGCCGGCGTGCTTCTTCTCTCCGGGGCATCGTCCTGCGGCAACGACTGGTTGTCGCTCTCGGACCCCAACCACTTTACCGCCGACCAGTACTGGCAGACAGAGAGCGACTTTGAGTCGGGTCTCGCAGCCGCTTACCGCTACCAGCGTCAGGGCGAGGGTGGATTTGCCCGCTGGTATCACATGCTGATGATCCTCCGCAGCGACGAGGGCTACTCGACATCGCCTAACAACACGATCGCTTCTTACGGTAACTTCCTGCATGATCCCTATATCGCGCAGAACACCGCAGCTTACATCAGCCCGTGGCGTGACGCTTACACCCAGATCTACTATGCCAATCAGGTGCTCGATGCTCTCAACAGCAATGGCCCGTCGGTGCTCACCGATGCCCGCATCAAGGAGATGCGCGGTCAGGCTCTGTTTATCCGCGCAAGTGCCTACTGGTACATGGCATCTCTCTACGGAAAGACTATCAAGCAGACGACTGCTACAACCTCGGATGGTCTTGGCGAAGGCTTCATGACTCAGTATGAGGGTTATCATTTCGCCCTGAATGATCTTGAGGAGGCAGTGACTCTTCTTCCCGCCTCATGGCCGGCCGCCGATCTCGGCCGCATGACCAAGGGTGCATGTTACGGTCTTATGTGCCGCAACAATATGCAGCTCGCAGGCATGGTGAAGCGCCCGGCATCGATCGATCCCGAGTCCGCAAGCCACTCAGGTGAAGAGACGGGTTACTGGCAGGCTGCCAAGAAGAACTGTGAGGATATTTTCGCGCTGAACATCTATAGCCTCGTTCCTAACTTCGTGGACAATTTCACTAACAGCAACGAGTTTAACTCGGAGTCAATCTGGGAGCTTCCTTACATGGATAATGGCAAGGGCAGCTATGATGGCGACTATCATGGTTTCCACCTTCCACAGTATGCCGGTCTTTATATGGCAACCTCAACAGGTGGAGCATGGGACGACGTTTCGGCACGCGAGTGGGTTCTCGATGAATTTGACAAGGAAGCGGACAAGGACGGCAACACCGATATCCGCAAGCACTATACTCTCTTCTTTGATGACCCGTATGATCCCGATGAGATCCTCTATCATGGCAAGACTTGGAAAGAGCTTGACGAGATCAACCACTTCAACAAGAAGTGCTACTGGAGAAAGTACTCGCAGGCCAACTGCAAGACCGGCAAGACTGAGAAATATTCAGGTGACGTGAACTGCCGCATGATACGCCTTGCTGAGATCTATCTCAACTACGCTGAGATCATGAATGAGCTCAACGACCGCAATACCGCAGTAGAGTATATCAACAAGGTGCGTCGCCGCGCCAACATGGCTGACCTGAATGCCGCTTCGTTCGCAACACGCGATATCCTACTCAACCAGCTCAAGCATGAGCGCGTGATGGAGCTGGCAATGGAGAGCCTGCGCTGGTGTGACCTCGACCGCTGGGGCGACCTCTACAGTCAGGCAAGTCTCAATGAGATCGCACAACGTGATACCGACTTCAATACATTTACTCTCGGCAAGTCGCACCTCTATCCTATACCTCAGCGTGAGATCGATTACTATCCCGGTCTGACCCAGAACCCCAACTATTAATTTTACTTTCAGCTTAGACATACCATAATGAAAAAGATTATATTCATGGCTGCAGCAGGGGTGCTCAGCACGCTGCAGATCGGTCTCACCGGCTGTACGGACATGGACGGCGACGGCATCGATTCGATCGAGTGGGCCGGTTCGACCAATCCCGAGTCAACCAGCTACCGCAACCCGGTGTGGGAGCCTTCGCTCGAAGGTGGAACAGTGGTTGTGACCCCCACCAACTTCGTTGCTATCGGCGGCGAGACCCAGTGGGCAGTTGGCGTAGACTATTGCTGCCCGACAATCCTCTCCACCAACATGATGCAGTGGACGACCAACCAGCAGAACGCTTTTTCGGCTGCAAACCGTCCGGCTTGGATCACGGGCCGCATCAACTCGGTTTCGGCAGACTACATCACCGAAACGACCAAGGTTACAGTTGTAACCGAGAAGCCTGTACTTGACGAGGATGGTGAACCCGTACTCGACGAGGAGGGTAATCCGAAAGTTGACAAGGTCTCGACTGAGGAGGACCGCACGGCATCGCGCTACTTCATGGTGTACAGCACCGATAAGGACAATGCCATCGGTGTTGCAAGCGCAGCTAACGCGCAGGGTCCGTACGTCGATCACGGCTGCCTTCTGACTGCTTCGGATCTCGGTGCAACTACTCTTGCTGATCCTTTCATCGTTGCCTACGACAAGGATGATATCTATATCGGTTACACAACCAACGAGGGCTCATACGTCCGCAAGATCGAGTTCCCCTTCACTGTGAACGCGACCAGTCTTGCAATGTCGATCAACACTACCGGTCTGCCCACTCTCGGTGATGCAGTGAAGGTTTCTTCGGCATCGTTCAGCAATATCGCTCTCTTCCGTGACGCTGACGGCAACTACATGATCTTCGGTGACGTGAACGGCGGTGTGAACTACGCAGTGGCTTCGGCTCCCACAGGTCCTTACGGATCGCTTCTCACCAGCAACGGTGACACCTTCATCGAGGGTGGCAACGGCTACGAGAATCCCTGCAACGTGATGCGTGTTGTGGCTTCGAGCAACGGTAACTACTATGTGGCTTACAACGCTACCAAGACCGACACTCCGACAATGCCTTCAGGCTATGTGCGTCAGCCCATGATGCTCAACCCGTTCAAGATCTCCGGCGGTAAGGTTTCTTCGGCCATCACCGTGAATCCCGGCTGGACAGCTCCCCGCTTCGCAAAATAAACTCGCCTGCTCTCCGGTGACTGGTTGATACACCGGATAGTCAGAGCAAGTTTTCCCGGCCTCCCCGATAACACGCAAGTGTGTCGGGGAGGCTTTTTCTATACGCCGGGCAAGCCCGGCGCCTACCTTTCCTCGTGCCTGCAGCGCTAATCCGATTTGTGCAATCGTCGGCTGATTGTTATATTTGCTTTATGGATAGCTTCTCACAAATTAATGTCATGATGGTTTTCGGTGTGAAACATCGTGTGGCTTTAATACATCCTCATTGGCGTGGTCATCTACACAGTACAGTAGCAAAGATCCTGAATGAACATGGAAAGGGAAGCCACTGTATATGTGTTGGTGGAACGGGTGATCATATTCATGTCTTTTTCAGTCTTTCGGTGAATATAGCAATCAGTGATCTTGCGCGTGAAGTTAAATCGCGCTCGTCAAGATGGATAAATGAGCACAAACTTGCAATGGGACATTTTGAGTGGCAAAGTGGTTATGCTGTGTTCAGTTATTCTCAGTCGGACAGGCAAAAAGTGATCAATTACATAAACAATCAGGAAGAACATCATCGTCGTAGATCATTTCGTGAGGAAGTTGAGAAATTTTTGGAATTGTATAATCTTGTGAGTGATCCTCGTGATTTACCCAAAGATTTGTGTTGATTTCCCGAGCCCGCTGCCCGGGCTCGATAAAACGGATGCTGCTTTGTACGCCGGGCAAGCCCGGCGCCTACCTTCCCTCGTGCCTGCAGCGCTAATCCGATTTGTGCAATCGTCGGCTGATTGTTATATT
>CAMWSY010000095.1 GCA_947176995.1 uncultured Porphyromonadaceae bacterium
TTATTATCGGGCTTAATTGGCTGAAGCTTCACCGGCTGCCTTCTTGGCTGCGGCGGCTTTAGCGGCGGCTGCGGCTTTGGCGGCAGCGATCGTGGCCGCACGCTCTGCAAGGATGTTTGCCTTCTCCTCCTCGGTGGGCTCGGGTTCAGGCTTTTCAGGCAGGTAATTCAACTGCTTGACGAGCTTGGAACGGGTAAACACCGCCTGCTCGAAATCATTGGAGAAAGTGAGCGCGTTGGTCGGGCATGAAGTAGCGCACAACTGGCAGAAGGTGCAACTTCCGAGGTCATAGATATACTTCGCAAGTTTCTTCTTCTTTTTACCGTCCCATGTGTCGACCATCTTGGTCTCAAGTGTGATTGTACCGTTAGGACAGTTACGCTCACATGTTCCACATGCGATGCACTTGTGGTTTCCCTCTTCGTCATAAATAAGTTCAAGGCACGCACGGAAACGCTGGGGGATATGCATCGTCTCGCGGTTCTCGGGGTACCTCTCAGTTATCTTCGGGGTCACGAATTCCTTGGCTGTGACCTGCATGCCTTTCAAGAGGCTTGTGACGCCACCAGCCAAAGAGGTGAAATAGTCTTTTACGCTACCCATTTTTTTCTGCTTTGAGGATATGTCTGTTAGTTTTTGTTTTTTATCTGTCAGTCACCGCGCCGCCCGCTGGGAGAGGCACAGCAATTATTTTTCCATTTTATTTTGCCTGTCCTCCTATGATATCAAGAAGTTCAGTAGTGATTGCCTCCTGTCGCAACTTGTTGTATTCAAGGTTAAGCTGTTCCTGAAGTTTCTTCGCATTGTCGTTGGCGCTCTGCATCGCCATTACGCGTGCAGCCTGTTCCGAAGCACGGTTCTCGGTGAAAATGTCCTCCACCACCGAGTGCAGATACATCGGCAGTCCGCGGCGCACCACCGTCTCAGCATCAGGCTCGATTATGTAAGGCACATCTTTCCGCAGCCCCTCGCCACTGAAATTGCTTTGGTCGATCGGCAGCAGAGTCACGCGCTCCGGTCTCTGGCGGCTTGCGCTCTGATAGTTCATATACATTGCCTCGATGCGGTCAGTCTCACCCGTTGTGAAACTCTCCGTGAGTTCATGCACATAGCGTCCAACCGTCTCACCCTCGCTTTTCGATGTGACATCAGCCGGAGCAGCCACAACCTCTGCACGCTCCCCTGCCACGCGGCGGCAGGCCTTGCATATCTTCGTGCCTATGGCCACAATCCTGACTGCCACACCGGGATATTGTTCGCTGAGCAAGTCAAGCTCCTCCACCACACGCTTGGCAAGATTCACATTGTAAGCTCCGCACAATCCGTCGTCACTGCCCCACACGACAAGCGTCATGCGCTTCACTTCACGCTGCTCGAGCAGCGGGGAACTGAAAGTCGCATCCGACGACAGCATCGACGATATGATCGTTTCCACCTGCTGGCGATAAGGCTTCAGACGACGCAGCGCACCCTCGGCCTTGTGCATCTTGGCCGAAGATATCATCTTCATCGCCCCGGTAATCTTTTCCGAGGATGCTACCGACCCTATACGGCTCTTGAGTTCTCTCAGAGTTGCCATTGACTATTGGTGGAATGATTGATTCTTCTCTGTTTTTATTTTCTCTGTCTCAGCGGTTCAGTTGTACTTGGCCGCAACTTCCTGAGCCGCCTCGGTGATCTTCTGCGAGATCTCGTCGGTCAGCACACGCTTCTCTCTGATTGCATCAAGCACATCTTCCTGATACTTCGCATGAAGCAGCTGAATGAGCGATTTCTCGAAATCGGCCACCTGATCCACAGGCACATTTGTGAGCAGACCGTTTACGCCGCAAAATATCACGCAAACCTCCTCCTCGACTGCAATCGGCGAGTACTGAGGCTGTATGAGCAGACGCTCGTTCTTGCGTCCGCGGTCGATCACACGCGCTGTCACGGCGTCGATGTCACCACCGAACTTCGTGAAGCTCTCCAGCTCACGGAACTGGGCTTGGTCGATTTTCAGCGTACCGGCAACCTTCTTCATCGCCTTGATCTGAGCATTACCGCCCACACGCGACACTGAGATACCCACATTGATTGCCGGACGTATGCCTCGGTTAAACAATGCAGTCTCAAGATATATCTGACCGTCGGTGATCGAGATTACGTTAGTTGGAATATAAGCTGATACGTCACCGGCCTGAGTTTCGATGATAGGCAGAGCGGTCAACGATCCGCCACCTTTCACGATAGGCTTGAGCACCTCAGGGAGGTCATTCATGTTCGATGCTACCTCCTGATTGTCGATGATCTTGGCGGCACGCTCGAGCAGACGCGAGTGCAGATAGAAAATATCACCGGGATATGCCTCACGACCCGAAGGACGCTTCAGAATGAGCGAGATCTCACGGTAAGCCACAGCCTGCTTCGACAGATCGTCGTAGATGATAAGTGCGTCGCGTCCCGTGTCTCTGATATACTCACCGATTGCAACACCTGCAAAGGGCGAATAGTAGCGCATCGCAGCCGAGTCCGATGCAGTCGCGGCCACAATCACAGTGTAGTCGAGAGCACCATGCTGGCGCAGAGCGTCAACAGTGGCAGCGATCGACGAAGCTTTCTGGCCTATGGCCACATATATGCAGTAGACAGGCTTTCCTGCCTCAAAATTCTTTCTCTGGTTTATGATAGTGTCGATTGCGATAGCAGTCTTTCCTATCTGGCGGTCGCCGATGATAAGCTCACGCTGTCCGCGGCCTATGGGCACCATTGCGTCAACAGCCTTGATACCGGTCTGAAGCGGCTGATTCACCGGCTGACGGAAAATCACACCCGGAGCCTTGCGCTCAAGCGGCATCGGCAGCAGTTCGCCTGCAATAGGTCCCCGTCCGTCAATCGGTTCGCCAAGCACATTGATTACGCGCCCAAACATGCCGTCGCCAACCTTGATCGAAGCGATATCACCGGTGCGCTTCACGCTCATCCCCTCCGTCACCTTGTCGACATCATTCAGCAGAATGACACCAACATTGCTATCCTCAAGATTGAGGGCAACACCGTGCACACCATTCTCAAACTCCACCAGTTCGTTAGCCTTGACCTTGTCAAGACCGTAAACATGGGCCACGCCGTCGCCCACCTCAAGCACCTTGCCGGTCTCTTCAAACGACACCTTGCTGTTGATGTTGTCCAACTGCTGGCGTAGAACTTCTGAAATCTCGCTGGGGTTGATTGTTGCCATGTTTTATTTGCTTAAAAGCTTTTGACGGAGTTGATTAAATTCATTTGCCACCGAAGCGTCAAGACGCTCGTTGTCGATTGCTATGCGATAGCCGCCGATCAGGTCAGGATTCACGGCCGAGGTGTATTCCATCGTGTCATTGCCGATGTGACGCTGCACAAGAGCCTTCATCTGCTCCTCGGTCGAGTCTTCCGGACGGCTTGCCCATTCCACTCTCACGCGCCTGATACCGTTCTTTTTCCTGTAAAGCGAGATATAGGCGAGTGCCACTCCCTTCACAAGATTCAGTCGGCGGTTCTTAAACAGAAGTTTCATGAAATCACCCACGAGAGAGTCGACACCCTGCTGATTGTTCTGCACCTTTCCACAAGCCGATATCACGAGATTCATCTTCTCCGCTTCATCGACGTATGGATTGGCAACAGTAGCCGTCAGCCGGTCACCCTCCGGGCCGTTGAACATGCTTTCGAGATTCCTCATAGCCTCATACACCCCACTGCTCAGCCCCTTTTCAAGAGCCGACTCATAGAGTGCTTTGGCATATCTCGATGGCAGTAATCCTAAATCCATGTCTCTCCTGTGCGATGTGAAGTGATTTCTTTATTTCATGTCACCCATCAGAGTCTCCACCAGCTCCTTCTGCGACTTCTCGTCCTTCAGCTGATTCCTGACAACCTTCTGGGCTATCTCAAGCGCAAAAGCGCTCACTTCATTTCTGAGATTCTTTTCTGCCTCTTTCTGCGCCTGCGAGATCGACTCCTTGGCCTGATCCATCACCTTCGACGCTTCGGTCTGAGCCGCAACCCTCGCCTCCTCGACAATGCGTGTCTTCATCTTGTCGGCATCACGCAGTATGTCGGCCTGTTGCCGGCGAGCCTCATCAATGATGCCACGGGCTTCCTCACGCGCTCCGTCAAGCTGGGATTTAGCTTCCTGAGCATACTCTACCCCTTTGTCAATGAAATTTGCCCGCTCAGCGATCCCTTTCATTATGGCTGGCCATGCAAAAACGGCAAGAATAATGAACAGGATGGCAAACGATATAAACATCCAAATGACCAATCCGCTGTCTGGAGTAAATAATTCCATGCTGTTGAGGAGTGAAACGGTTTTTGATTTTGTGTAGAAAGAGACTCTTTTACCGTGGCAAGTGCGCCATGTTCAGCAGACCTGTAGCCCCGGCAATGTTTCGCAAGGCAGTTCTCCGGCTCATGCCACCTCCCGGCAATCATTGAAGCCGGGAGGAAGCGTGCCGTTTTACTCTGCCTTTATCCGTCTTAGACGAAAAGGGCAAGGATGCAGACGATGACAGCGAACAGAGCCACGCCCTCGACAAGAGCTGCGATGACGATCATGTTGCTTCGGATGTCTCCTGCCGATTCCGGCTGACGCGCGATAGCCTCCATGGCGGCGCTGCCGATCTTACCGATGCCAAGACCTGCGCCTATTGCTGCTATACCGGCGCCGATGGTTGCTCCAATACCTGAGAGGGCTGCAACTTCCGCTAAAATAGATGCTAACATTTTTGTGATATTTTGAAGTTTAATTGTTATTATTCTTTATCTCTCATAAGGTTGTCACCGCAGCGGCCTCTTTGGCACCGCCGCCTGCATCCTCTTTTTTCTCATGTTTTTCTTCGTGACCGCTCTCCTGTGCAAGTGCTATGAAGATCGTCGAGAGCATCGTGAACACGTATGCCTGAATGAAGCTCACGAGCACATCCACAAGCAGCATGAACACCGAGAACACCACTGAAACCACACTTGTGGCACCAATCACAATCGGCCCGAACGACGCAAAGATAAATATCAGGAGCGTCAGCACAATCACGATCATGTGCCCACCCATCATGTTTGCAAACAGACGCACAGTCAGTGCCGCCGGTTTTGTAAACATGCCGAATATCTCGATCAGCTGCATGATCGGGATCGGGAACTTGAGCCACAGAGGCACATCGGGCCAGAAAATCTCTTTCCAGTAATGCTTTGTTCCGAAGAAATTGGTGAAGCAGAAAGTGAAGATAGCAAGCACGAGAGTGACGGCAATATTGCCGGTCACATTTGCACCACCCGGAAACACCACCATCAGCCCCATGATGTTCAGCACAAATATAAACATGAACACCGTGAGAAGATATGGTGCGAACTTCTCTGCCTTATCTTTCAGAGTTGATTTTATCACTCCGTTATACACAAACTCGATCAGCGCTTCAAAAGCACCCAGTCCGCGACGCGGCACTTTGTAACCGTTGCGCTTGTACCAGCTCTTCAGCCAGAAACACAGCCCCATGATCACGACCATTGTCAGGAATATGGCGCACACATTCTTGGTGACCGACATATCTGTCACCCGTGTTTCATTGCCGAGAGCGTCTACTTCGACTATCTTGTTCTTATGCTCCCCCTCTTTGGCAAGTCTAAAGGTAACTCCGTCCTCAGTATAATCCTGATGGTCTGTGATCTTACCCGAAGAAAACACATGCCACTTGCCGTCACTTCCCTTCACCACCACAGGAAGCGGAATGCGCTTGTGGTGATTGAACGGAACTTCCCACCCGTAGCCGTCACCGAGATGCTCAAAAATGATCTCCTTTACATCAATAGGCTTATCTTCCTCATGGGCGGCAGCAGAATTTCCCGCCAAATCCTCACCTCTCAAGGCAAAGACCGGCAGAATCATGCAGGCCATGATGACAACCATATATCTGAAAAGTCGCTGATGCATCTCGTTACTTCTATGCGTTTGGAGTATTCAGTTTTCTTTCTTCGGTGTCCCCTTTTTCAGGTCAGACACACTGTGACTACATTTCGGTCTATAGCTGCGAGACCTCCTGATATTTCAATCTGCTTGCCGTCACCCTGCTCACCGCTTCCGCGATACGTGATCACACCCTTTTCAAGAGTAGTGATAAGCGGGGCATGATTGCGTAGCACCGTGAATGCACCCTGTGTGCCGGGAAGCCCGACCATATCGGCCTCCCCTTCAAATATCACCTCCTTCGGTGAAATCACCCGCAGTGTCAGTGCCTCGCTCATCTTCCGGTCTCAGATTTGATTGTCACACATTGGCCTCGGCCATAAGTTTCTTACCCTTGGCGATAGCCTCGTCGATAGTTCCGACGTTCAGGAATGCCTGCTCGGGATACTCGTCCATCTCACCGCTCAGAATCATCTTGAAGCCGCGTATGGTCTCACTGAGAGGCACCATCACACCCGGCAGACCGGTAAACTGCTCTGCCACATGGAACGGCTGACTCAGGAAACGCTGTGCACGACGTGCACGCGCAACCACAAGTTTATCGTCATCAGAGAGTTCGTCCACACCGAGGATAGCGATGATATCCTGAAGCTCGTTGTACTTCTGAAGCAACTGCTTCACTGCCTGAGCGGTATTGTAGTGGTCTTCGCCGATGATGTGCGGGTCAAGTATTCGTGAAGTCGATTCAAGCGGATCAACGGCAGGATAGATACCGAGCTCGGCGATCTTACGCGAAAGCACCGTCGTTGCGTCAAGGAACGAGAACGTGGTTGCAGGCGCCGGGTCTGTCAGGTCATCGGCTGGCACATAGATAGCCTGAACCGAAGTGATGGAGCCGTTCTTGGTTGAGGTGATACGCTCCTGAAGCATACCCATCTCCGAAGCAAGGGTCGGCTGATAACCTACTGCCGAGGGCATACGGCCGAGAAGAGCCGAAACCTCCGAACCAGCCTGAGTGAAACGGAA
>CAMWSY010000096.1 GCA_947176995.1 uncultured Porphyromonadaceae bacterium
GAATAATATCTACTTATGACTTGTGCCATGATGCTTCTCCATTGGTTGGATAATACTCTCTTATTTTGTTTTTAGAGTTACGATAATCACTCCGTTTGCTCCACGTGTTCCATATCCTGCGCCATCTTTAAGGATCTCAACTTTTTCAACCTCCATAACAGTGAGGGATGGAGGAATTGTAGACTCAGAACCGTCAACTATCCACAGAGGGTTGGTCTTAGCATTAGCAGAAGTCGAATTGCGGATGCTTAGGTTTGGCCCGCTGTCAGGATCTGTATATCCTTTATCGTTGGTGCCGTAATCATTGTCGACTACTTGTACACCGGGTACTAATCCACGCATAGCTTGAATAAGATCTGATTGACCGGTCGCAACAAGTTGCTCGTGGGTAACACCGCTACGTGGTCCTAAATATTCTCTTTTCTTTACATATCCAGTTCCCATTTTTACAAGTTCATGATCTTCTGTACCAGCTGCTGATAATTCCCCGATAGTAATGCGCATTCCTTTACTACCGTTTACCGGTACTGCATATATCATTTTCTTAACGGTCACATGTAATGTGTCTGTCGATTTCACGTCAGTTAATCCGAATTTACCTTCCTTATCTGATTTTGCGTAATGCTTGGGATTATGAACATACACTTTTGCACCTTTTATGGGTTTCCCGTCGAGGTCGATCAATAATCCGTTGAATGGCTCGGATGCATGTATAGATGCAATAGCAGCAATGGTGAGGAGTAAGCTTATTAATGTTCTCATAAGGTATTTGAGATTTTGTTGTTTAACTATTTACAAAGATATAAATATTTTATGAGAAGTGTCTGATATATAATGCGTGATTGCTTAATATCTGTTAAAAGTTATTTTACTCAAATTGTGATGATTTGACGAAATAATAATCCAACCACTACGCGGTTGAATGGGATGTCTGTCTATTGTTTACCCGCATACCTTTGTCGCGATGCGACTTCGGTATACGGGGCTACAAACATCAAATCGCTATCGCGATCGGACGGGTCGGACAATTCAGACAGGTCGGAGGTTGGGGGATGTTGTGTTTTGGGAATCGGGAGGAGGCACGAGCCATGCAATGCGGTTCAAATAAGGTTGCTAATCTTGGGTGCGTCCCCGCCGGGGACGATAAGTGATAAGTCGTGCTTGGCTGTCCACGGGCGTAAACGCCCGCGGTTAACCAAATGTCCGGCCTCCGGCCGGATGGGCGTGCTTTCGCGCGCCCCTACAGATACGGGTTGTGCGGACTCTGTGCTTATTTGAACCACATTGCATGAGCCATGCGTCCCTACTCTTCTTTTTATATTTGTTTTGAAAAAAGAATAAATATCTTTTTTAAAGATAATCTGTTTATTATATTTGCAATATTGAATAAGATCCACCTAAGATTTGTGCCATGATAAGACGTTTCGCATCATTTATATTTGCAGTTGCAGCGGTTTTGACCGTTATGGCTTCGGAGCCGTTTATCGGGACGTTGCGCAGTACTAATGGACGTGCGTTGAAGGGGATTAAGGTTTTTGTAGACAATCCCAAGGAAGCCGTCAAGTCGGATAAGAATGGCGAGTTCAAGCTGGAGGGTGTGGCTCCGGATGACTCAATACGCGTCGTTTACAAAAAGAAAATCCATAGCTTTGCTGTCAATGACCGAAAGGACGTGATGCTTGTTGTGGGTGAGGATGGGAGAATTTTCGATAGGGACAATTATGTCGGTGAAACGTTCCATGGTCATTTAGTCGATTATAAAGGTAGGCCGATAAGAGGGGCGGTGGTATATACGACTGATCCTTTTGACTATGTAAAATCAAACAGCGAGGGAAAGTTTTTGATTGACAATATAGTTGAAACGGATACAATTCATGTCAAACATGACGGATATATCCATGACATTGCTATGGATGGAAGTAAGGGGATGTTTATAAAGATCCTTCGTGACACGGGGCGTCAAGTAAAAAGGGATCTTGTAAATACCGGGGCGGGTATGATGGATGTGCGGGATTACAATGGCCCACGTGCAGTCAGGACATCGAAGGAGCTTGAAGCGATGGGAACGCAGGACATCGCATTGGCCATGCAGGGAATGAAGGGTGTGACTGTAAGTCGAAATAAAAATCCAATGGATCGACAGGCAAAATATGAAGTCTATGTCAGGGGTGGCTCACCAATGTGGATTCTTGACGGAATCAGAATGGCAGAGATGCCTGACCTGACAGTTATGGAGGTTGAAAAGATAGAAGTGCTCCATGACGGTGGAATGTATGGTATCGGTGGATTTGGTGGTGTAGTTAACATTACGACCAAGGGGAGTAACTTTTAATGCCGCTGAATCCAACCACTAATCGCTATTGAGATCGGACGGGTCGGACAATTCAGACGAGTCGGAGACAGGGAAAAGCGAGTGCGTTGCACGCTGATAGGCAGGAGGACGCACGAGCCGTGCGTCCCTACTCTCATGCGGGCGATAATGGACGCGGAAGGGATAAGGTGGACGGACGAGTGTGAGTCCACTATTCTCATGAGGGAATTTTGTAAATTTTTTGGTGGTTTTTTCTGCGACGAAACGCGCGTTTTGTGAAAAATATTATATTTGCAGTACCATGGTAAGAGAGAGTCCGGGAACTGATCCGCATTGCTGTGCATCGGTCGGGGACTGCCGGTGGATAGAGCTTCCGGTATTTCCTGATCCGAACGGCAAACTTGCAGTCTATGACAACGGAAATGCGGAAGCGGTGTTCCGGGTGGAACGAGTCTTTTTTCTTTATGACGTGCCGTCGGGGGCGAGTCGCGGCGGACACTCGGCATTCACCACAAGCCAGCTGCTTATGGCTGTGAGCGGATCGTTTGAGGTGACAGTGGATGACGGTCATTGCCGTGAAACCCACCGTCTTGACAAACCGAATCGGGGATTGCTGATTCCGGCGGGTATATGGCGTGAGCTTGATGGGTTTACGTCGGGGGCTGTGTGCCTTGTGCTTGCGTCGACGCGTTTTGTGGAGGAAGATTACGTGAGAGATTACAAGAGGTTTCTTGCATTGTCGCAACAGAAAACAAATGACCGATGAGGCGCATACCTTTTTGTGATCTTGCGGCTCTCAACAACCCGATGATGGCTGATATCGAGCAGGCTCTGCTTCGTGTGGCCGTGTCGGGACGCTATGTGGGGGGCACAGAGGTGTCGGTCCTTGAAAAGAAATTATGCAGACTTACCGGAGCTGAATATGCAATCGGGACGGGCAACGGACTGGATGCGCTGAAACTGATAATGCGCGGCTGGATCGAGCTCGGGCGACTGCAACGCGGTGATGAGGTGATAGTGGCGGCCAATACATACGTGGCTTCGATTCTTGCGATTGAGGATGCCGGACTTGTTCCGCTCCCTGTAGATCCTGATCCCGCTACGATGCTCCTGAGTGCCGAGGGAGTGAGGAATTGTGCCGGAAAGCGCGTGAAGGGGGTGATGCCTGTTCACCTCTACGGGCGTGCGAACTGGGATGAGGAGCTCGTTTCGGTGATTAAAGAGAATGGGCTTCTTGTGATAGAGGACAACGCGCAGGCGATAGGCGCCCGGCCACGTGCAGCGGCATTGTCGGGGCAACGGAACATGACCGGGGCACTCGGTGATGCGGGAGCGCTGAGTTTCTATCCGACTAAAAATGTCGGGGCTCTCGGTGATGCGGGGGCGGTTCTGACTGATGACAGGGAACTCGCCGATGCCGTGAGGGCTCTCTCGAATTACGGCAGTGACCGACGGTACAACAATGTGTATCCGACAGGTTGCAACTCGAGGCTTGATCCGATTCAGGCGGCTGTGCTCAGTGTGAAACTTGACCGACTTGAAAGCGTCGCCGACCGACGGCGCAAGGTGGCAGCTATCTACGACCGGATGATTGATAACCGGTCGGTGGTGAAGCCGGGGATGCCTGAGACTGCGGCGGAGCATGTGTGGCACCAGTATGTGGTGCTGACACCGGACGCTTCAGCCCGCGAATCCTTCAGGAAGCATCTTGCATCAAAATGGGTGGAGACGGATGTGCATTACGCTGTGCCTCCACATCGTCAGCCGTGCTATAGTGGCCGGGAATGGGTAAAAAGGCCTTATCCTGTCACTTGTGAGCTTGCCGACAGGGTGGTGAGTCTGCCGATCGCTACGGTAAGTGATGAGGATGCCGCCCGGGTGGCAGAGGCTGTGAACAGCTGGTGTCCATGAAATGGAATATAGAATGTTTACTAACATAAACCAATAAACACAAATAAGATACCACCATGAAAATCGGTGTACCCAAAGAGATTAAAAACAACGAGAACCGCGTGGGCCTGACCCCGGCGGGAGTGAAGGAACTCGTGCAGCATGGTCACGACCTGTATGTGCAGCACACTGCCGGTGAGGGCTCAGGCTTTGCCGATGAGGAGTATGTGGCTGCCGGCGCAACTATCCTTCCCACAATCGAGGATGTGTATGCTACAGCCGAGATGATCATCAAGGTGAAGGAGCCTATCGCTCCCGAGTATCCTCTTGTGAAGAAGGGGCAGGTGCTGTTCACCTACTTCCACTTCGCCAGCGACGAGGAGCTTACTGATGCCATGCTGAAGTCAGGTGCCATCTGTATTGCCTATGAGACTGTGCGTGACCGCGTGGGTGCTCTGCCTCTTCTCGTGCCTATGAGCGAGGTTGCCGGCCGCATGTCGGTTCAGGAGGGTGCTCGCTTCCTTGAGAAGCCTCAGGGTGGCAAGGGCATACTTCTCGGCGGTGTTCCGGGTGTGAAGCCTGCCAAAGTGCTGATCCTCGGTGCGGGTGTCGTTGGCCGCAATGCTGCCATGATGGCTGCCGGTCTTGGTTGCGACGTGACAATCACCGACATTTCGCTTCCTACCCTGCGCCACGTTGCTGAGGTTATGCCCAAGAATGTGAAGACTCTTTACTCTTCGCGTCACAACATCGAGCAGGAGCTCCCGACTGTGGATCTCGTGATTGGTTCGGTGCTCGTGCCCGGTGCAAAAGCTCCCAAACTTCTTACGGCCGACATGCTCCCGATGATGCGTCCCGGCACCGTTATCGTTGACGTTGCTGTGGATCAGGGCGGCTGCTTCGAGACAACTCATCCCACCACTCACTCAGAGCCGATCTACACACTTGACGGTGTGGTTCACTACGCTGTGGCCAATATCCCCGGTGCAGTTCCCTATACTTCGACTCTGGCACTCACCAACGCTACTCTTCCATACGCCCTGCGTCTCGCCGACATGGGCTGGAAGGATGCCTGCAAGGCTGATCCGGGTCTCGCCGAGGGCGTGAACGTGGTTGACGGCAAGGTTACATTCAAGGGTGTAGCCGAGGCATGGGATCTTCCCTATCACAAGCTTGAGCTCTGATATCAGGTATCATTTACTGAAATAAACCGATGAGGATTCCCGACGCACACGGGCCGTGTCAGTGCGTCGGGAATCGTTCTACCCAACATTATCCCCCTTGTCATGAAAAGAATCTTGTTTCTTGCACTTGCGATCGCATCGGCGACCTCGGCGCTTGACGCGCAGACAACGCTCGAGGAGATGAAACAGTATCCCGAACGTTGCGGAGGACGATATTATGCCTATCCTGTGACCGAGAGCGCTAACACTCCGGCTCCAAAAGGATATGAGCCTTTTTATGTGAGCCACTACAGCCGCCACGGATCACGCTACATGATTTCGGACAAGGATTACACAAATGTGCTCGATGTGCTTGAGAAGGGGCATAAGGCGGGCGCACTCACTCCGCTCGGTGAGGATGTGATGAAGAGGATGCGGATAGTGTGTGCGGAGGCAGAGGGACGTGGCGGAGAGCTCACTCCGCTGGGAGCACGACAGCAGCATGACATAGGGCAGAGGATGTATGACGCCTATCCTCAAGCGTTCGCAAAGGGCGCTGATGTGACAGCTGCTTCGACTGTGACAATGAGGGTGGCGCACTCGATGTTTAATTTTGTGCTCGGACTTAAGGAACGTGACCCGAAGCTTGAAATCCCTATGGAATCGGCTCAGAGGAACATGATATATCTGTGCCACTCGGAACCGGTGTCGTGGGCGTTCAATGATGATAAGGCAGAACCGTGGAAGGCGCAGCGCGACAAGTTCAAGGCCAAGATGACGAATCCTGACCGGCTGATGGCATCGCTGTTTTCCGATGAAGATTTCGTGACCAGAGCGGTGCGCCCCGAACAACTGATGTGGGGGCTCTATGAAGTGGCTTCTGACTTACAGAACATGGAGGCGGATGTAACGCTATATGATATTTTTGAGCCGGAAGAGCTTGTGGATCTCTGGCAGGCGGGCAACTATGCGTACTATGCGACCAACTCATCATATCCGCTAAGTCAGGGGGTGAATGTGGACAACGCGAAGAATCTTCTGCGCAATATTGTGGGGACGGCTGACTCATATATCTCGGAAGGGAAGCATGGTGCAACGCTGCGTTTCGGTCATGACGGTAACGTCACACCGCTCGTGGCACTCATGCAGCTTGACGGAGGTGTGGGATATGAGAATGATCCGGCCGAGGTCTACAAGGTGTGGAATGACTGGAATGTGACTCCTATGGCCTCGAACGTGCAGATCGTTTTTTTCAGAAACAAGAAGGGTGATGTTATCTGCAAGTTCATGCGCAACGAGCAGGAGGTGTCGATACCGTGTGAGACGGATATGTTTCCGTTCTATCGCTGGGAGGATGCCCGCAACGCGCTTCAGAAGATCATAGACACGCCTTCGCGGGAGTATTTTCCTGCGAAGTACAAGAAGTGATGCTGCAGCCCTGAAATCGCGGAAAAGGATTTTGCCAAAATGAAAAATTTGGCTATCTTTGTGCGCAATAAAATTTCTATATCCGATGTCATTTATTGCAGATAGAGTAAAGA
>CAMWSY010000097.1 GCA_947176995.1 uncultured Porphyromonadaceae bacterium
CATCTGCACGCTGCCGTTCACAATCCCGTTCTACGGTAATCATGTGAGCCTGTTCTGCCTGCTGATGACGGCAGTCAATGTGATCTACACCCGCCTTAACATGCAGAGTCAGGCGAGCACCTCGGGTATGCCGGGCATGAAGGCCATGATGTATATGATGCCGGTGATGTTCCTCTTCTTCTTCAACGACTATGCCGCAGGTTTGAGCTACTACTATCTGCTTTCGCTGCTTATCACGATCGTAATGACATACGCTTTCAGATGGGCGACCGATGAGGAGAAGATGCGCCAGAAGATGCGTGAGCACGCCGCCAAGCCCCGCAAGAAGTCGAAGTGGATGCAGCGTCTCGAGGAGGCACAGCGCCAGCAGCAGGCCGCGCTGCGTGAGCAGCAGAAAAAAGGTGGACGCAGGTAAAATAAGCATCCTCCAAGTGTAAAAGTATTGTAAAACAGTTTTCTTATAAGGAATAGTTTGCTACATTTGTAGCTGCCTGACAGAATAACAACAACAGGTAGGAGAGATGCGAGTAAAAATACACCATGAAGGAACAGAAATACTGATCGTGGGGGGACTTGTCCTCGCGGCGCTTAACGTGCCTCTGTGGCTTTGGCTTCACGATGACCTTGTGATGATCCCGATGGTCGTGACGGCTGCGTCGATAGTCTTCTATCTGCTTGTAGTCAATTTCTTCAGGTCGCCGCGCCGCAAGTTTACGGGCGATGTGGTGAACGCAGTGGTGGCGAGTGCCGACGGCAAGGTGGTGGCTCTTGAGAAGGTCTATGAACCGGAGGTGCTGAAGTGCGAGGCTATACAGCTGTCGGTGTTCATGAGCCCTACCAACGTGCACGCCAACTGGTTTCCGGTGGATGGCAAGGTGATCTACACGGCTCACCACTCGGGGCGCTTTCAGGCGGCGTGGCTGCCCAAGTCGAGCACCGAGAACGAGCGGAGCACGGTCGTGATCGAGACTCCTGCCGGACAGCGGGTGCTGATGAGGCAGATCGCCGGCGCAATGGCACGGCGCATCGTGACCTACGCGCAGCCCGGCACAGAGGCTAATATAGAAGACCACATGGGCTTTATCAAATTCGGCTCCAGAGTCGACCTTTATCTGCCCATCGGAACAGAAATTTTTGTGAAACTCGACGACAGAACCACCGGTGGTGTATCGCTTGTGGGGCGGCTTCGTCCTGATCTTGACCCGCAAATTAAAGCATGAACGCAGATATGGATAAAAAGGCGAAGGGCGCGGTTTCGTGGATACCCAACGGCGTGACAAGCCTTAGTCTGGTCTGCGGGTTTATAGCTATCGTGCTTTCGGGAAACCTTGCGGAAGAGGGTTTCTGCGGATTTTCGCGTCTGGAAGTGTGCTGGATGCTCGTGGGTGCATCGGCAGTGTTTGATTTTCTTGACGGCATGGTGGCGCGTATGCTTCATGCCTCGTCGTCAATAGGTAAGGAACTCGACTCGCTGTGTGACCTCGTGAGCTTCGGGGTGACTCCGGCCGTGCTGCTCTACAACACGCTGCGCATGTGCCACGGGGAGTGGGACGCGTGGGTTGCATGGGTGGCGGTGCTCGTGGCTGCGTGCGGCGCGCTGCGTCTTGCAAAATTTAATGTGGATACCCGGCAGACGTCGTCGTTTATCGGTCTGCCCATCCCTGCAAACGCTATTTTCTGGATCGGTTTCATGGCCTATGTGAATGACGGCGGTAGCCTCAGCACTGTGGGTGCCTGTGCCGTGATCGTGTGCGTGTCGCTTCTCATGGTATCGGAACTCCCGATGTTTTCATTTAAGATCAAGGGGCCTTTCAAAGCCGATATGCTCAATGTGTGCCGCGTGCTGCTAATCATTTCGGCGTTGCTTCTTGTTATATTTCTGGGAGTGGAGGGGCTGATGTGGGCGATCGGCGTTTATGTGCTTCTGAGTGCAGCCGATGCGATTTTGTGCGCAAGCCGCTCCCACGCTGAAAAGTAGTCCATCGCTGGCCTCAGGTCGGCTGCGACGAAAAGTCTGTAACAGGAAAATAAGAGAGAAGTGTTTATATTTTTAGTCATAGTTGCGATTCTGGCATATCTGTTCTGGCCGGTGGTCAAGGGCATGATGTATGTGCGTGATGTGCGCCGCAATGTCAGGGACGCATTTGAACAGGCTGCCCGTGGAGGTGCCGGAAATGCCGGTGGGAGTGCCAAGCCCCACCGCCGCAAGAAAAAAATCGACAAAGATGTGGGGGAATATGTGGAGTATGAAGAAATAAGCGTCGCCTCGTCGACCTATCGCGAGACAGTGGAGGAGAACGACGGTACCCGCCGCAGAGTGATCGAGACAGAATCGCAGATCGTGGATGCGGAATGGGAGGAGGTGAAATGATGATGCCTTATGGATACGCAAGGATTATACGGATTTCTGAGAGAGCTGTCGGAGCATAACGACCGCGCGTGGTTTGCCGCCAACAAGGAGCGGTGGGAGTCGCTGCGCAAGGGGTGGATGGATGATGTGGATCTGCTGCTGTCGCGCATGAGCGAGTGGGATCCGTCGCTGCGTCATCTCACGGCAAAGGATTGCGTGTTCAGAATCTACCGCGACGTTAGATTCTCGGCCAACAAGTCGCCTTACAAAACATGGGTGTGCGCCGGCATAAACGCGCGCGGCAAGAGTTCACACGACGGCGGTTACTACATACAGGCGGGGCCTGATACTGACGCGAGCTATGTGTTCTCGGGTCTTTTCGGCGGTGTGTGGGAGCCTGACAGCGCTACGCTGAGGAAACTACGCAAGGCTATAACCGACAATATCGAGGAATTCCGCGACATCATAGGCAACGAGGAACTGAACCGTGTGTTTCCGGGTTGGGTCGGTGAGCAGCTTAAAACCGTGCCCAAAGGGTGGCCGAAGGATCATCCCGACGCTGACCTGCTGCGGCTCAAGGAGTATGGCAAGGCGTGTCACTGCGATGAGGCTTTTTTCAGCGGCGACTGGACCGTGGAGGCTTCGCGGCGTCTGCAACTGCTTAAACCTCTGATAGATTTTCTTAACTACAGTATCGACGAATAAAATACAGATAATATTATGGAACGCATAAAGGTAAAGATTATCAATAAGTCGCATCATCCGATGCCTGAATATGCCACGCCGGAATCGGCGGGAATGGATGTGAGGGCTTTCCTGCAGGAGCCGGTGGTGCTGAAACCGCTTGAGCGCGCCCTTATACCCACGGGACTGTATATTCAGCTTCCGGCAGGGCATGAGTGCCAGATACGCCCCCGCAGCGGACTGGCTCTGAAGCATGGAATATCGATCGTGAACACTCCCGGCACTGTCGATGCCGATTACCGCGGCGAGATCGGTGTGATCGTGATAAATCTCTCGAATGAGCCTTTTGTGATAAACGACGGCGAACGCATCTGCCAGATGGTGATAACCAACTACACGCATGTGGCGTGGGAGCCGGTGGAGCGGCTTGACGAGACCAAGCGCGGTGACGGTGCTTTCGGACACACGGGTGTGAATTAAAAACCGATACCATTATGCGCCGGTTTATTTTTACCATAATAGCCATTGCCGGTTTTGCGGCGGTGTTTGCCGCAGGACTTGACAGGGACGGGCGTGATAGGCGCGATGCCGAGCGCTCGCGCAAGGCTGACTACGCTTATCTTGAGGCGCGCGCCAAGATTGCTGACGACAATTATGCGTCGGCTTTTGATCTGCTGGGATATGCCTATAGTCTTGACTCGACTCAGGGTGAGGTGAACAGTGACTATGGTTTCTACACGATACTCGCCAACACGATGGGGGGCGATCCTGACTCTGCCACGGTGGCTGAGGGGTATGCAAAGATGCTGGAGGCATACGAGGACGGCACGGGCGACTATTACTCGGGTGTGTTCTTTGCCACGCTGAGCGAGCGGCTCGGCCATGGCGATGTGGCTCTGAAGGTGTGGGAGCGGCTTGACTCGCTCTATCCCCGCAAACCTGACGCCGGTTTCCGTCTGGCAAGCGCGCTGTGTGCGACGGGCGACACTGCCAACATACTTCGTGCGATAGGGATCTTCGATCATCTTCAGCGCGTGCATGGCACTGAGGTGGGTATCGTGTCGCAGAAGATGAATGCCTACATCGCCATAGGCGACACGGCTTCGACGCTTGCCGCACTCGACACGCTTCTCGCCGAGCACCCGAAGGGGGTGAACGAGATGCTTTTTGCGGGTGACGTGATGATGGCTCTTAACCGCGATGAGGCCGCCGTGGACTACTACAACCGGGCTATCGGGGTGGACTCGGTGAACGGCATGGCTTACTTCAAGCTCGCGCAATACTATCAGGCTCACGGCGACTCGGCACGATATGACAAAGAGGTATTCAACGCTCTGAGCCAGCCCGATCTCGATGTGGCGGAGAAGGTGGAACTTATGCGCGGATATGTGCAGGGACTCTACACCGACAGCCTGCAACGCGGACGCATCGAAAATCTCTTCTCGGTGCTGACCGACCTGCATCCGCTCGAGCCGCAGATAAGGGACCTGTTCTCGTCGTATCTCGCAGTGACGGGTGACTACCGCCGTGCCGCCGAGCAGACGGAGATACTTGCCGATCTCGATCCGGCGGCAGTGGAGAACTGGAACCGGCTCGTGACGATATATCTGAGCGACAACGACGCTGCCAAAGCTGCCGAAGCGGGTGAGCGCGGCCTTAAATATCATGAGAAGGATGCCACACTGGCGTTTCTGACCGGGTCGGCTGAAATCGTGGCCGATCATCCCGTCAGGGCTATCGAACTTCTGCGCGAGGCGGTGGCCGGCGCTGACCAGCGCGACACGAAGACTCTTTCGCAGATGCTGTGCAGCCTCGGTGATGCGTTCTACAAAAACAATGAGCCCGACAGCGCATTCCACTACTATGATATGGCTCTTGACACGGACGGTACCAATCTGCTCGCGATGAACAACTGCGCCTACTATCTGGCGTGCGAGAACCGCGATCTCGACCGTGCCGAACAGCTTAGCTTCTGGACGGTGAAGGAGGAGCCTGAGAACTCGACGTCGCTCGACACGTATGCATGGGTCATGTTCAAGCAGAAGAAATTTGACGCGGCTAAAGAGTATATCGACAAGGCTCTCGAGCATGACACCGATCCAAGCGCGGAGCTCTATGAGCACGCGGGCGATATCTATTTCATGAATCTCGATCCTGACAGGGCTTTGGAATACTGGAAGGAGGCTCTGAAACTCAGCCCCGACAATGATCTGCTCAAACGGAAGATCGAGCAGAAAACCTATCTGCAAAAGTGAAGACTTACCGACTGATACTCGTGGCTGTGGCCGTGGCTCTCGCTGTGGCGGGATGCCGCACAAACAAAACCGGGGTCACCGGCGGCCGTGACTGGCATAATGTGGTCATGCCGGCCCGGCTGAATCTGGAGGGTGGCAAAAGCATGGGGGCTTCGGGACGCCTGACGATGGTCAGGGACGAGTCGGTCTATCTGTCGGTGAGGATGCTCGGCATGGAGCTATTCTCGCTTTATGCCGCGGGAGATTCATTGTGGGCCTACGACCGTATGTCGGGCACACTTGTGGGCGAGCGTCTCGGTCATGACCCGGTGAAGGGTGGACGGCTCGACATACACCGCCTGCAAGACCTGCTGCTGTGCAGCGGCGGTAAGCCCGACAGTTTCAGCACCGAGGCGTGGCGTCACCGCGTGTTGTGCGAAGCGGCCGACACGGTGATGACTCCCTACGGGGTGATGCGCGGCGGCTGGAAGGCTGAGATCGAGGACATGGATGTCTCGGCCGAAGTGAGCTGGGGACTGCGTGATGCCCAGTGGAACAAGGAAACCGTGGGTGAATGGAAGCGTCCGCGCAACGCGAAACGGGTGATTAACGGGAGTGCCGAGCTTCTGAAATGGCTTGGTGCCGGAGGGTATTGAGAGCTGGGACGATGTGGCGTAGATTTCTTGTTGTGGTGATGTTGTTGGCTACTCTTGCGGCTGCCGGACAGTCGAAGGGTAGCAAGGCTGCCGTGGAGCGTCAGCGCCGCGAGGCCGCAAGCGCGCTGAAGAAGTCGAACGCACAACTCGAAAGCAACCGCCGCGCCACGTCGCAGAGACTTGCGCAGCTGTCGGCCCTCACCGCCGAGATCGAGGAGCTCGATGCCCAGATAGCCCGCGCGGGCAAGGAGATAGCGCAGATGGACACGGCTATCGCCTGCGTGGAGGACACTATAGCCCAACTCGATGCGAAAATAACCAACATGAGCGCGAAATATGCTCAGGCGTTGCGTGCCACTCACCGTGGTCGCGGTGGTATGTCGGAACTCGCGTTTGTGTTTGCCTCTGATGAGTTCGGGCAGATGTGGCGGCGTTACCGCAACATGAAGCAGTTTGCGCAGTGGCGTGCGCGCCGCGCCGAGGAGATAGGCAAGGCTAAGGAGGCACTTGAGGTGCGCAAGGCAGGGCTCGACAAGATGAAATCGGAGCGGCTTATTGCGGCCGCGTCGCTTGAACGTGACCGTGAGGAGCTGAAAACCAAGCAGCGCGACAATGACCGCCTGATCGCTCAGCTGCGTAAAGAGCAGCAGCAGATAAAGAGCGTGATGGCCGAAAAACAGAAGGAAATAAATAATCTTGACCGCGAGCTTGACCGCCTGATCGCTCAGGAGGCTGCCCGGGCGCAAGCCGAAGCTGCCAAGTCAAAGGCTCAGGCCAAGCAGCAACCGCAACAACAGCCTGAGACTCAGGAACAGAAGGCTAAACCTGCATCGGGCAACAGCACCAAGAATCCCTCGGCACGGGTTGAAGATGCGACGCCCACCGAGATGGTGACGGTGGTGACAACCGACGAGAAGGGTGA
>CAMWSY010000098.1 GCA_947176995.1 uncultured Porphyromonadaceae bacterium
TTTTATCGACAGCATCCCTATTCCGATCATTGCCACAGCTATACACACAATCCCCGACAGGGGTATGCGCTGATGAAAGACAAGTGCCATGATCGCCGCCACAAAAAACGGTGTGACATAAAGTATTGTAGATGCAATACCCACATCCATAAACTTGTAGCTATAGAACAGGAATAACGATGACACCGCAAACAGAATACCGGCAAACAGCAACGGCAACAATTCCTTGCGGTGAAGCCTGAATGACTTTCCCGATACAAGCATGACGGCCGCAAGCACAACAGCCGCAAGTGTGTAGCGGTAAAACAACACAGAACTTACATCCAGTCCGAGATCATAAAGCGGAACTCCAAACAACGGATTGAGCCCATAGGTACACGAGGCAATCGCGGCTAAGATATAGCCGCGACCTACCCGTTTCTTCCTCACTGCGCTGAGAGCGTTCATTTACCCCGATATCTCTTGCTCGTATGTTCTTTCTTGTGTCCTGAAATATTGCTGCTCTGATACGTTTTCTTACCGGAATGCAGAGCCTGAGCAACTGACACATTTCGTCCCATATCATCCTCATCGGGGCGCTGCTGCCGTTCATCCACCAAAGCGAAGTCAAGCTGCTTGCGCTCCATGTTGGCACGCGCCACTTTCACCTTCACCTTGTCGCCAAGCTGATAGCGGTTATTCTTCCTGCGCCCAATCAGGCAATAGTTCTTCTCGTCGAAGTCATAATAGTCATCCGTCAGGTCTCTGATCGGCACAAGCCCCTCACACTTGTTTTCATCGAGCTCCACATAGAGTCCCCATTCGGTCACACCTGAAATCACACCCTCATACACCTCACCAAGCCGGTCATTCATGTATTCCACCTGCTTGTATTTTATCGAGGCACGCTCGGCATTTGCAGCAAGCTGTTCCATGTCCGACGAGTGTTTGCACTGATCTTCCAGCTTGTTGATGTTCACACTGCGGCCACCATCGAGATAACGCTCGAGAAGGCGGTGCACCATCATGTCGGGATAACGGCGGATAGGTGATGTGAAATGCGTGTAATAATCAAAACCGAGTCCATAGTGTCCAATGTTCTCAGTAGTGTACTTCGCTTTGGCCATACACCTGAGCGCGAGCGTGGAAAGCAGATTTTCCTCACCCTTACCCTTCACGTCGCGCAGCAGCCGGTTAAGCGAGTTGTTCACCTCCTTGGAAGAGCCCTGCGACTTCACGCGGTAGCCGAATGTGCGCGACAGACGCGAAAGATCCTCAAGTTTCACAGGATCGGGCATATCGTGAACCCGATACACAAAAGCTTTTGCTTTCTTGCGCTTCCCTTTGCCCCCGTTTACTTTTCCAATATACTCAGCCACTGTCTGGTTTGCGAGGAGCATAAATTCCTCGATCAGCTTGTTGGCATCCTTCGATTCCTTGAAATAAACATGTGTAGGATGACCGTTTTCGTCAATGTCAAACCTCACTTCCGTGCGGTCAAAGTCCACCGATCCATTCTCATAGCGTTTCTTACGAAGGATCTTTGCAAGACGGTCAAGCGTAAGCACTTCTTCCTTGAAATCACCTTCACCGGTCTCGATTATATCCTGCGCCTCCTCATAGGTGAAACGGCGGTCACTCTTTATCACAGTGCGGGCAATTTTTGAGTCTACGACTTTTCCTGCCGGTGTCATCTCGAAAATACATGAGAACGTCAACTTCTCCTCATTGGGGCGCAGCGAGCATATCCCGTTGCTCAGATGCTCCGGCAGCATCGGCACCACGCGGTCGACAAGATAAACCGAAGTCGCTCTTTTCTCTGCCTCACGGTCAAGCAACGATTCGGGCTTGACATAATGTGTCACATCGGCGATATGCACTCCAATCTCATAGTTACCGTTCTTCAGTTTCCTGATCGAGAGTGCGTCATCAAAATCCTTGGCATCCTTCGGGTCAAT
Source organism: uncultured Porphyromonadaceae bacterium (assembly GCA_947176995.1). GTDB lineage: Bacteria > Bacteroidota > Bacteroidia > Bacteroidales > Muribaculaceae > JAFLTL01. The sequence goes on from CAMWSY010000098.1 coordinate 1,938, forward strand.
CGTGAAAGTGGTGACATCACGCATGTCTATGCGTTTGGCGATTTCATCAGGAGTGATCCCTGCCCCGATTTTCTGGGCGGCTTTATCCACATTCTCCGGATAACGGTACGGTAATCCGAACTCTGCCAGAATAGCATGAATCTCGGCATTGTTCTCACCGGCCTTACCAAGTATGTCGATAACTTCACCTTTAGGATTTTTGGAGTCATCAGGCCACTCCGTGATGCGCACTATGGCCTTATCGCCCGTAACGCCACCCTTCAGTTTGTTCCTAGGGATAAATATGTCGGTTGCAAGGAATTTTGAATCCGTAAGCAGATATCCGAAATACTTGTCCACTTTCAGAGTGCCAATGAATGTCTGCTCCTGCTTTTCAATAATCTCTATAACCTCAGCTTCTGCTTCAAGTCCCGGAGTACGGGCAGCGACACTTATTCTAACTTTATCGCCATTGAAGGCGTGCATGGAATTACGCTCGGCCACCATGATCTGCTCGCCATCGTCATCGGTAATGACACTGTTTTTTCCGTTTGAGCGACGCACAAATGTGCCGGTCGTCACATTTGAGCGCCTGAGCGACTTATACCGTCCCGGAGTAACCTCTACAATTTCCCCTTCATAAGCTAAATTCTCAAGTATCACAACTATATCACCTATGCTTATAGGCGATTTTGCCCCTATTCCCTGTGCAACATTTTTATAATTGAATATTGCATTAGCTTGCTGAGCAATGAATTCCTTTACCTGAGCGGTGAGCCGCTCAAAATTCTTTTTTGTAAGCCTTTTTGCCATCTGTTTTTAAATACTTAAAACGTTCTTACTTTTAATAATATAACATCAAACCCGGCATAAACGTTCGCACGCACACATTCCCCCTGTCTGTTTATGCAGGCGGGCGTCCTCCATTATGCAGAAGACGCCCGGCCATAATAACTTACAGTCTAATCAAGCGTCAATATTGGCATAATTGGCGTTAGCCTCAATAAACTCACGGCGTGGGGCAACATCCTCACCCATAAGCATTGAGAAAATACGGTCAGCTTCGGCAGCATCACTGATGTTGACCTGCTTCAGCAGACGCTTTTCTGGCGACATGGTGGTGTCGCGCAACTCCTCGGCGCTCATCTCACCGAGACCTTTGTAACGCTGCACTTTCACACCGTCACCATACTTGGCTATGAACTGCTGCACCTGTCCGTCGGTCCAGCAATATTCCTCATTCTTGCCTCGTTTGCACTTATATAGCGGCGGAGTTGCAAGATAGAGATAGCCCTGCTCGATGACCGGACGCATTCTGCGGAAGAAGAACGTCATAAGCAACGTTGCAATGTGACTGCCGTCCACATCGGCATCGGTCATGATGATGATTTTATGATAAGCAAGTTTGGTAAGATTTGCCTCCTTAGGATCCTCGGGCGTACCGATCGTCACTCGCATCGCGCGGAAAAGGTTGGTAATTTCCTCATTGTCGAAGATTTTGTGATCCATAGCCTTCTCCACATTGAGAATCTTACCGCGCAACGGAAGTATAGCTTGGAACTGACGGTCACGCCCCTGCTTTGCTGTTCCGCCTGCCGAGTCACCCTCGACTATGAAGAGCTCGCAATCCTCAGCCGTACGCGACGAGCAGTCGGCAAGTTTACCGGGGAGTCCGCCTCCACCAAGAGGCGACTTACGCTGCACCTTAGCACGTGCATTGTAGGCAGCATGTCGTGCCTGAGCCGCAAGGATTACCTTGTCGACGATAGTGCGGGCCTGCTTCGGATGCTCCTCAAGATAAGTTTTCAGCGCGTCGCTCACTGCGGTCTGCACAGCACCGATCACCTCCGAGTTTCCGAGCTTTGTTTTTGTCTGTCCCTCAAACTGGGGCTCCATTACCTTCACCGAAATGACAGCCGTGAGACCTTCGCGGAAGTCATCGCTGGCGATTTCCACTTTAGCCTTTTCAAGCAAACGGTTATCCTCCGCATACTTCTTCAATGTCGAAGTCAGACCACGACGGAAGCCGGTGAGGTGTGTTCCACCCTCTATCGTATTGATATTGTTAACAAAAGAATATATATTCTCGTTGTAGGTATTATTGTAAGTGAGAGCGACCTCTACCGGAATGCCTTGACGCTCAGTGTTCAAGTGAATTACATCGGCTATAAGCGACTCCTTGTTGCTGTCGATATACTCCACAAATTCACTGAGACCACGCGAAGAATAGAACACCTCCGATATAAAATTACCGTCAGCGTCCTTATGGCGTTTGTCAGTCAATGTCAGAGTAATACCGGCATTAAGATAAGCGAGGTCACGCAGACGGTTTGCCAACGTGCTGTAATCATACTCCGTTACAGTAAAAATCGAAGCATCCGGCTTGAAAGTGATAGACGTACCGGTATCCGAGACTTCACCGATTGTCATCAGCCCGGTTGTAGGTTTACCGCAGCTGTACTCCTGCACGTAAGCCTTACCGCCACGATGCACCTCGGCACGGAGATAAGTCGAAAGAGCGTTCACACACGACACACCCACGCCATGAAGACCACCGGAAACCTTATAGGAGCCCTTATCAAACTTACCACCGGCATGAAGTATCGTCAGCACGACCTCAAGACCGCTCTTATGCTCCTTCTCATGCATGTCCACGGGAATACCGCGGCCATTATCGACTACCGTGATTGAATTGTCTTCATTTATAGTAACATCAATATGATTTGCAAAGCCTGCGAGAGCCTCGTCGATCGAGTTATCGACAACCTCATACACAAGATGATGCAATCCCTTGGCACTGATGTCTCCGATATACATGGCCGGACGCTTTCTCACAGCCTCCAGACCTTCCAGTACCTGAATGTTACTGGCGCTATATTCTTCTTTTTCTACCATAAATCTTTGCGTTGCTCCTTCAATCCGTATCCTTTGCCCAATGCGGCAATCATCGAAAAAGCTTCACAAATTTAGTAAAAAATATCCAATTCCGCAGCATCATTCAAGCTATTTTAACGCTCCACGACATAGCACTTCAGCACAAACAAATAGGAGCTAATGGGAACACCTTTATTATACAGCAGAATAACCCTCTCGTATAATGCAAGATCGAGAGAATCTCATGAGATATTATGTGGATGTGGGGTGGGGGCGGAATTATTTTTGTCAATTGTGTGCGACTTAAATGAAATTAATTAATTTTGCAGATGGAGATTCGGGCAGTGTGTCCTGACGTCGCCAACCGAAAGAAATAAAATTTATTTTCTATAATAATACCTAACCCAGCAATGGCAGAAAAGAATGAAAAACTCTTCGACCAGTTTCCCCCGGTAACCACTGAGGAGTGGAGGGCGAAGGTCGATGCCGACCTCAAAGGCGTCCCCTTCGAGAAGAAATTGGTGTGGAGAACCAATGAAGGCTTCAATGTACAGCCGATGTATCGCGCTGAGGACATTGAGAATTTCACCACAACCTCGTCGCTGCCCGGCCAGTTCCCCTACATCCGTGGCACACGCACCAACAATGACTGGCTTACCCGTCAGGAGATTCCCGCTACTGATCCGGCAGAAGCCAACAAGCACGCTCTCGATGCTATCTCGAAGGGTGTCAATTCACTCGGTTTCAATGTAGCAGAGCCTACTGCCGAGACGATCAAGACACTTATCGAAGGTATCGACCTCGAGAAAGTGGAAATCAACTTCAAATCGTGTCCCTGCAAGGCTATCGAGCTTGCCGAAGCACTTGTAGCCGTGCTGAAAGAAACAGGCAAGACCGAGGTATTCCACGGTTCGATCGACTACAATCCCTTCCGTCCTGCTCTGAAGCACGGCAAGGAAATCGATGCCGCTACCGTTGCTGAAAAGGCCGTTGCAATTATCGAGACCGTAAAAGAAATTCCCGCTCTGCGCGTTCTGGCCGTCGACTCCGACATGCTGAACAATGCAGGCGCATATATTTTCCAAGAGCTTGGCTACGCTCTCGCATGGGGTGCACAATACCTCACACTGCTCACCGATGCAGGACTCAGCATCGACGAAGTGGCTAAGCGCGTGAAATTCAACATGGGCATTTCCAGCAATTACTTCATGGAAATCGCCAAATTCCGCGCCGCCCGTATGCTCTGGGCCGAGATCGTGAAACAGTATGAGCCGGAATGCTGCTGCGCCGCCAAGATGGTCGCTCACGCAACCACATCGCGCTTCAACATGACGATCTATGACGCACATGTGAATCTGCTCCGCAGCCAGACCGAGGCAATGTCGGCCGCACTCGCAGGTGTTGACTCGATCACAGTAACCCCGTTTGACGTAACGTACAAGAGCCCTGATGCTTTCTCGGAGCGTATCGCCCGCAACCAGCAGTTCCTGCTGAAAGAGGAGAGCCATCTTGACAAGGTTGTCGATCCTGCCGGCGGAAGCTACTATGTAGAGACCCTCACCGTGTCGATCGCCAAGGAAGCATGGAAGCTGTTTCTTGCTGTTGTGGAAGACGGCGGTTTCCTCGCCCAGCTCAATGAGGGCAAGGTACAGCAGGCTGTGAAGGAGACTTCGGAGAAGCGTCACAACGACATGGCACGCCGCAAGGAGATCCTTCTCGGCACCAACCAGTACCCCAACTTCAACGAGACCGCAGCACAGAAGATCGAAAACGACGGAAAATGCTGCTGTTGCAAGAAGCCAGAAGGCGCTGATGCTGCCAAGTCGCTCCCCGCAGAGCGCATGGCAAGTGACTTCGAGGCACTGCGTCTTGCTACGGAGCACGCAGCCCACCGCACCAAAGTGATCATGCTCACAAACGGCAAACTCGCCATGCGGCTGTCCGGTATCTTATACACATCTGACGCTGCCGACGCATAGCCTAGTGTAGATCTCGGTGGTCGC
>CAMWSY010000099.1 GCA_947176995.1 uncultured Porphyromonadaceae bacterium
TTCCTTGGGTGAAATACGCCCTGTGGGCACCAGCTATAGTCAAGAAAGGAGATAAATATTACCTCTACTTCGGCGGAAACGACATCAAGAACAACGACGAAGTCGGCGGAATCGGCGTGGCAGTCTCCGATCGCCCCGAGGGCCCCTTCAAGGACGCTATCGGCAAGCCCCTCATCGGTGAGATCGTCAACGGCGCGCAGCCCATCGACCAGTTTGTGTTTCTCGACGACGACGGCCAGTATTACATGTACTACGGCGGCTGGGGACACTGCAACGTCGTTAAGCTCAACGACGACCTCGTGTCAGTAGGCAAATTCGACGACGGCGACACCTACAAGGAAGTCACCCCCAAAGACTACGTCGAAGGCCCGTTCATGCTCAAGCGCAACGGCAAATATTACTTCATGTGGTCCGAAGGCGGCTGGACAGGCCCCAACTATCGTGTGGCTTATGCCATCGCCGACTCCCCTCTCGGGCCGTTCGAGCGCATCGGCACAATCCTTCAGCAGGATCCCGAGATAGCCACAGGCGCCGGACACCACTCGGTCATTCAGATTCCCGGCACCGAAGACTACTACATCGTCTATCACCGTCGTCCGCTTGACCGCACGCACCACAACGAGCGCGCAACATGCATCGACAAACTTGAATTTGACAAAGACGGCTTCATCAAGCCCGTGAAGATGACCTTCACCGGCCCCGACCCCATCACAATCAAATAACCCGATAGAGAAATAGCATATTTTGGACGCACGGCCCGTGCGTCCTCTCTCCAAGCCCGTGAAACGGGCGACACAACATTAGCACCCGGTGACCGAAGGGAACCGGGTGTAATTGTATAACATCTATAGAGCTGCGGAGCTGCGAAACATCCACAAAGTAGTGACGCACGGCCCGTGCGTCCTCTTGATTATCAACGCAGGTCAACAAAATAAGCGTGCCGATTTTCAACATCAGCACGCTTTCTTTATAAACCTGCGTCTTTTACTTCAGACCCGACTTCTTTGCGATTTCAGCCGGAACACCGTTCTTGTTCACACTCAGCGAAATCGTCTTGGCAAGGAAATAAGGAACTGACACATAGAAATATCCGCCATAGATATGGCCGGCATCTCCCCACGAGTTCTTGACCTTGTAGTAAGGATTACCTTTCTGATCCACAGCCTTCCCGACGATTACCATTGCATGATCCTCAGTCGTTTCCTGACGGTCAAACATCGTCTGACGCATCTCTTGTGTCACGTCGACCTCCTTGACAGGCCCGTTTATGTTGTAACGCTCCCTCGCGCGCTCTGCGGGAGTGAGAGCCACCCAACGTGAAAGCTCAGTTCCTTCAAGTGAAGCCTCATCCTTCTCTGCCGGGAACAAAGCCACACCGTTGCGCCACTTGAAGCCCGGTTCCGAAACGTCCGCGCCCCACACCACGCTATACCCCTTGTCAAGAGCATTATCCACAATCTCCTTAAGCTCTTGCATCGGCACATTGTAGGAACGCTCCCACATCCAGTTATCGGCAAGTTCCAAAGGCACTTGCGTGTAGAACGGATGATGAGTGAACGACGTGAAAGGAACGATCTCAGCCGGGTTAATACCCAGACTCTCAGCATAGCTCTTCGGCGTGTAAGTCTTGCCATTGACCTCAAATGTCTCAGGCACTTTGCCGAGATATGCGTCGAGAATACCCTCGAGACCTTGCTTCCATGCTGTGGAGAGTCGACGGTTAGGATGCTTGTTCACAGCATCAACGTATGCTTTAAGCACAGCCTCAAGCTCACTGTGTATATGTGTCTCCTCACCATAGTTCAGCCCCGGATAAGCCGATTCAGGCAGTGCCCCGTAAGTGACAAACACATCAGGAACGTCGCTGAGTGCGCCACCCTGACCGAAATTCCCCTCACCGCCCAGACGAATGTAGCGCGCAGCCTTGTCGGCATAGACATGACGCACGGTAAACATCTCTGAGAGATCCACTGCCGGGCCACCGTTCTTTAGAATTTCATCCTCAAGCTGCGATGTAACCGAGTAGCACCAGCACGTACCGGCCGCATCCTGACTCTTGACTGAGTTAGTTGGGATTACCAACACGTCTGTAAAAACAAAGCCAAGCGAATCCGGCTTGGCCGGAGTCGGCTGCGCAGCCGCCGACAAAACGGCGGCCGCACATACTGCTACTGATATGACTTTAGTATTCATTTACTGGGGTTTCTGAGTCTCAACCACAAGCATTACAGGGAAGTGATCCGAAGGAGTGCGTGCCTGCCACTTCGAGAGCGACACCTCTTTGGGGAAATTGGGCGATGTCTCCTTCTCTGAATCAGCGTTCTCGGTGCGGTATGTGTCAGTGAGCACACCATACTTCTTCACCTTGAACTCCGGGCTCATGAATATGTGGTCAATACGCTCGTCGGTGAACGCCTGAGTCTTGTAGTTGTTGAAAGTGCCGTTGTTGGCATATACAAACTCCGAAGTCTCGTATGCATCCTTCATCACGCCTGACTCGTTGAGGAGCTTATAGGACTCCGAATTTTGGTCTACGTTGAAGTCACCACTGAGCATCACGGGGAGAGGCTCGGGGAACTGCTTGATCTTGTCGAGAATAAGTTTTGCACTTTCAGCACGTGCCACTGTACCCACGTGATCCATGTGGAGGTTAAAATACACAAATGTGAATCCCGTCTCCTTGTTGCGGAACTTACCCCATGTGCAGATGCGGCGGCAAACGGCATCCCAGCCGAACGATACACTGTCGGGAGTCTCCGAGAGCCAGAAATCGCCATGATCAAGCACATCAAACTTATCCGTGTTGTAGAAGATAGCGGCATGTTCCCCTTCATCCGACCCGTTGTCGCGCCCTACACCGATATACTCGAAGCCGGGAAGATTTGCCTGAAGGTCATCGAGCATGAACTTGAAACCTTCCTGTGTGCCGAAGATGTCGAAACCGTGAAACTTGATCAGGTCGGCGATATACGGGACGCGCTGCCCCCAGCCATTTCCGGCAACCGAGTCACTGTGGTTGGCCTGACGGATATTGTATGTTGCAACCACCATTGTATCAGGCTTCTCATCCTTCTGCTGGGCGCATGAAGCTATCAGCAGAGCCGGAGCGATCAGATAAAGTATCTTTTTCATTGCTGTTATGATATTTGTAAAATTGAATTTTAGTTGAATCCCAGTTGTATTTCAAAAGACACGGGTGTGTCCTGAGTTAATAGAGACACACCCGCACATATTTCTTGGCGAAATGATTATTTCAGACCCGACTTCTTGGCGATGTCAGCGGGAACACCGTTCTTGTTGACGCCGATCGAGAGAGTCTTGGCGAGGAAGTAAGGAACCGAAACATAGAAATAACCGTCGTAGATGTGGCCGTCTGCACCCCATGAGTTCTTAACCTTGTAGTAAGGATTGCCCTTCTGGTCCACAGCGCTGCCTACGATAACCATGCCGTGGTCATCGGTTGTCTCCATGCGGTCAAACATCGTCTGACGCATATCCTGAGTAACGTCGATCTCTTTCACCGGACCGTTGAAGTTGTAGCGGTCACGTGCGCGCTCTGCGGGAGTGAGAGCCACCCAGCGTGAGAGTTCAGTGCCTTCGAGAGTAGCCTCATCCTTCTCGGCGGGGATCACGGCAAGACCGTTGCGCCACTTGAAGCCCGGCTCGGAAACGTCGGCTGCCCACTCGATGGTGTAACCCTTGTTGATAGCATTGTCAACGATAGCCTTGAGCTCATCCATAGGCACATTGTAGTAGTCCTCCCACATCCAGTTGTCGGCAACCTCAATGGGGAACTTAGTGTAGAAAGGATGATGTGTGAACGAGGTGAAAGGAACGATCTCGGTAGCATCGATGCCGAGGCTCTCGGCATAAGTCTTCGGAGTATAGGTCTTGCCGTCTACAACAAATGTTTCGGGCACTTTGCCGAGATATGCGTCAAGAATACCCTCGAGACCCTGCTTCCATGCTGTGGAGAGGCGACGGTTGGGACGACCCTTCACTGCATTAAGATAAGCCTTCATCACTGCCTCGAGCTCACCGTGCATGTGCGAGTCCTCACCGTATGCAAGACCGGGATAAGCCGATTCGGGAATTGCGCCGTAGGTCACGAACACGTAGGGTACATCGGTGATTGCACCACCTTGGCTGAAGTTGCCCGTACCGCCGAGACGGATGTAACGGTCAGCCTTGTCCTCATAGACTTTGCGCACGGTGAACATCTCCGAGAGGTCGACCGAAGGACCGCCCTTGTGGAGAATCTCATCCTCAAGCTGCGATGTACCCGAGAAGCACCAGCATGTACCGCTGGAAGCCTGATTCTTGACTGAATTGGTAGGATTAATCTTGACATCGGTAAACTTGAAGCCAAGAGAGTCCTGCTTGGCGGCAGGAGCTGTCTGAGCGGTCATCGACACAGCCACTGCTGCGCATGCCACCATAGATAAAACGCGATTGGTCATGTGTTATGAAATATTAATGATATGCAAATATAAATAATATTCTTCTTTACACACTCTTTTTCTATATTTTTGTCAACACTAAAGCTAAATTTTTGCGTTTCAAACTCACAATTTACCGATTTCTATGCAATCCGACATGTCCGCAAACGTGTTTTTCCATAAATTCGACACATACCGCAACACTCCCCCGTTCTCCCGTATCAATCCGGCTTTGATCCGCGAAGCTCTCGACCCCGCCATAGCTGAAGCTCTGGACGAGATCGACACTATCGCCCGGAATCCGCAGCCACCGACGATGGAGAACACGATCATACCCCTTGAGAGAAGCGGAGCGGCTCTCGACCGTGTGCTCGGAGTGGCATATCCCCTGATGGACGCCGACGGAAACGATGAGCTCGACGCAATAGCGATGGAGGCAGCCCCAAAACTGTCAGATTTCTCCACGCGCATCACTCTCAATGAGGATTTATGGAAACGTGTCAAAGCGGTCTACGACAGCCGTGACACCCTCGGCCTCGACCATCACGACGCGATGCTGTTGCAGAAAACCTACGACTCCTTTGCCCTCTCGGGAGCCGAGCTCAAAGGGGAAGAACGCGAGCGCCTGAAACAACTTAAATCCGAGCTCTCCGCGCTGACCACAAAATTTGGCCAGAACGTCACCAACGAGCTGAAAACCTATCGCATAAGACTGAAACGGAGCGATATGGAGGGCGTGACGCCACATATCATCGAGGAAGCCGCCCAGCTTGCACGCGAGGAAGGCGGCACCGACGACGACTGCACGCTCACACTTGCCCAGCCCACTTATTTCGCTTTCATGAAAAGCGCCTCACGTCGTAATCTGCGCGAAAAAATGTGGCGGTTATACTCAGGACGCAACATCTCCGGCGAGTTCAGCAACATTGATATCATCAAGCGCATAGCAGCCTTGAGACTTGAGATTGCAAAGCTCCTCGGAGCCGACACATTTGCGGCGCACAAACTCCGCCGCACCATGGCTGCGACTCCCGGGGCAGTGTACGATCTGCTTGACCGGCTGAAAAATGCCTACCGCGAGCCGCAGCAGAGAGAGATGGAACGCCTCACTGACTTCGCCGCCGCCTACGAGGGACATCCCGTCGACATAATGCCGTGGGACTACAGCTATTACAGCAACAAGCTCCGTGAAAAGGAATATGCCTACGACGAGGAGGAACTGCGCCCCTACTTTGAGCTCGACAAAGTTATTGAGGGTGTGTGGGGGCTCGCCAATCGTCTCTATGGCATCACTCTGACGGAGAAAAAGGATATTGAAGTATATCACCCCGACGTCAAGGCATGGGAAGTCACCGACAGCGACGGAAGCTACCTCGGCGTACTCTACACCGATTTCTTCCCGCGCCCCAACAAGCGTCCGGGAGCATGGATGACCAACTTCAAGGAGCAATGGAACGACCCCGACGGTACCGACTCCCGTCCGCACGTGTCGATTGTCATGAACTTCACCAAGCCGGTTGCCGGCAAACCATCACTGCTGACACCCGGCGAAGTAAGCACCTTCCTGCATGAGTTCGGCCACGCGCTCCACGGCCTCCTCACCCGCGGTCGCTATGCTTCGCTGTCAGGCACAAATGTCTACCGCGACTTTGTTGAACTGCCGTCACAGTTCAACGAAAACTTCCTGCGCAACCGTGAGTTTCTCAACAGCTTTGCCCGTCACTACAGCACAGGCGAGCCACTCCCCGACCATCTGATTGAAAAGATGATAGCGGCATCGCAGTATGGCGCGGCCTATGCATGCATGAGGCAGCTCCTTTTCGGCTACCTCGACATGGCATGGCACACCGTGACCGCCCCCGTCACCGATGCCGAAGCATTTGAGCGCGAGGCGGTGAAAGATGTAACCATGTTTGCCGATGTCGACGGAGCGATGGTGTCACCTCAGTTCAACCACATATTTGCAGGAGGTTATGCTGCCGGCTACTACAGCTACAAATGGGCGGAAGTGCTCGATGCCGATGCCTTCTCGGTCTTTGAGAACAACGGCATTTTCGACCCTGAGACCGCTGCACGCTTCCGCACGACCATCCTTGAGCAGGGCGGTTCGGTCAACCCTGCCGTGCTCTACCGTGACTTCCGCGGACAGGACGCTGATGTCGAGGCACTTTTACACCGCGACGGAATAAAATGAAAAAGAATTAACGTCTGATGTAACTTTTCTCTAAAAACAAGCGTCTAAGTTCAAAACATTACTGAAAGAAACAATCAATGTCGTCAAACGCAATTATAACGCTCACCGATGTAAACAAGACCT
>CAMWSY010000100.1 GCA_947176995.1 uncultured Porphyromonadaceae bacterium
GGGTCAGCGCCAATGGACCGATTTCTATCCCAACGGTGACTACACTGAGACGCTTCTCAACACGAATTTCGACTGGAACGGCATACGCGAGGCTTTTGTGCTCGCAACTGAGAATGATGCCTGCAACGGCGTGGCAATGCTGTTCGGCCATCTGCTCACCAACCTCCCTCAGATGTTCAGCGACGTGCGCACCTACTGGAGCCCTGAGGCTGTGGAGCGCGTGACCGGGAAAAAGCTCACGGGCGTTGCCGCCGGTGGCATGATACACCTGATCAACTCGGGCGCAACCACTATGGATGCCACCGGTGCCGCTACGGACGCCGAGGGGAAACCGGTGATCAAACAGCCGTGGGAGCTCAACGATGCCGATGTGGATGCTATCTGCAAGGCCACGACATGGTATCCGGCTGACCGCGACTATTTCCGCGGCGGAGGCTTCTCGACGCATTTCCTCACCAAAGGTGGTATGCCGATGACAATGAGTCGCCTGAATCTCGTGAAAGGTCTGGGCCCGGTTCTCCAGATCGCCGAGGGATGGAGTGCCGATATCGATCCTGAGATTTTTGATAAGCTCAATATGCGCACCGACCCGACATGGCCGTCGACATGGTTTGTGCCGCGTCTTGCCGATAATGCGGCATTCCGCAGCGTCTACGACGTGATGAACAACTGGGGTGCCAACCACGGCGCAATCTCTTACGGACACATCGGTGCCGACCTGATCACTCTTGCCTCGATCCTGCGCATCCCGGTGTGCATGCACAATGTGCCTGAAGAGCAGATATTCCGTCCGGCCGCTTGGAATGCCTTTGGCATGGACAAGGAAGGGGCGGATTACCGTGCGTGCAAGAACTACGGACCGATCTACAAGTAAATAACAGCGGAGGGTGTTGCTTGATCTTGATGCAACACCCTCCTTTCTTATAAAACAGAATCCTTCACACTGCTTACACGCCATGGAAAAACATAATGCCTCAAAGAGCAAAAAGCCGGCTCTTGTCGAGCGCCGTTATCTCGTCACTTTCATCCTTATAACTTCGCTTTTCGCTTTATGGGGATTTGCAAACGACATCACCAACCCGATGGTCGCAGCTTTCCAGACGGTAATGAATCTGTCGGCTACTAAGGCGTCGATGGTGCAATTTGCTTTTTACGGGGGGTACGCGACAATGGCTATTCCGGCCGCACTGTTCATACGCCGCTACAGCTATAAGAAGGCAATCATGCTGGGTCTGACTCTCTATGCCATCGGTGCATTCATGTTTATCCCGGCCGCAGCTTTCGAGGAATTTTCATACTTCTGCCTGTCGCTGTATATCCTGACTTTCGGACTGGCTTTCCTCGAAACAACCGCCAACCCGTTTATACTCTCACTCGGCAGCAAAGAGACCGCCACACGCCGCCTCAACCTCGCGCAGTCGTTTAACCCCATGGGGTCGCTCTGCGGCATGGCTGTGGCTTCATTCATCGTACTCCCCGACCTGCTGAGCGACGTGCGCAACGCCGCGGGCGAAATCATTTTCCCGACACTGAGCGCAACTGAACAGGCTGCAATCAGAGTGCATGATCTTGCGGTGATACGTGATCCGTATGTAGGTCTGGGCCTGATCGTCGTGGTAATGTGCGTGATAATCGCCCTGACCAAAATGCCGGTGACGGTGAATGGCGAAACAAAGGGAAATTCAAAAGAGACGCTCAGACGCCTGTGGGGAAATGTCGAATACCGCGAGGGGGTGATCAGTCAGATGTTCTATGTGGCCGCCCAGATCATGGTGTGGACATTTATCATCCAGTATGCCGATAATCTCGGCATAAACAAGGCGGTAGCACAGCGATATAACATATTGGCTATGGTGATGTTCCTATGCTGCCGGTTCATCGGCACATATCTGATGAAATACATCAGACCGGGCCGTCTGCTCGGCACATTCGGCATAGGGGCAATCATCTGCACATGCGGCACAATTTTCATTGAAGGTGTTGCCGGACTGTGGTGTCTGGTGGCAATAAGCGCTTTCATGTCGATCATGTTCCCGAGCATATATGGTATCGCTCTTGACAGAGTGGATGAGCGCGACACGTCGCTCGGGGCTGCTTTTCTCGTCATGGCCATCGTGGGTGGCGCACTCATGCCTCCGCTGCAAGGCTCGATCATCGACCTCGGACGTGTGGCATGGCTTCCTGCCGTGAATGCCTCGTTTGTGCTGCCACTGATATGCTTCGTGATTGTGGCTATCTACGGATTCCGCTCGGCACGGCTCAGGGCCCGCTCCTGACATCTCCCCTGCCCTGACAAAATCAAAAGATGGAGCTGCGGATGTCGGTGGTGAAGCGCTCAAAGGCTTCGATGCCGATAAGTGAATTTCCGTAGCTGTTGAGCTCTGGACTCCACACGGCCATTGACAGCTTGCCGGGCATATAGGCGACTATGCCTCCTCCAACACCACTCTTGCCGGGAAGCCCCACGCGATAGGCGAAATCACCGCTCTCGTCATAGAAGCCACAAGTGGCCATGAGCGCCCCGATGCGTTTGGTCTGGCTCTCGGTCAACACCTGCTCTCCGTTGAGCGGATTTACACCGCGATTGGCAAACAGTAGGAAGCTGCGTGCAAGGTCGGTGCAGCTCATGGCAAGCGCGCACTGGTGACAGTAGACGTCGATGACGGTCTCCACGTCGTTGTGGATATTACCGAAACTCTTTATAAAATAAGCGAGTGCCATGTTGCGGTCGGCGTGCAGCCGCTCGCTTTTGGCAACATGATGATCGTAATAAATGTCATCGGTGCCGCAAAGTGAACGGACAAAGTCGATGAGCGCCTCCTTGGGACGAGGGTAAAGAGAGATAAGGCGGTCGGTGACCACAAGTGCGCCGGCGTTTATGAAGGGATTGCGCGGCAAACCCTGTTCATACTCAAGCTGAACGAGCGAATTGAAGGGGTTGCCCGATGGCTCGCGCCCCACAGATTTCCACAACTCTTCACCGATAAGCCTGACAACCATGGTGAGAGTAAACACTTTGGAGATACTCTGCACAGAAAAAGGGACATCGGCGTCACCGACCTTACAGGTGTTGAGATCAAGCGTGTCCACAACAATGCCAAGCTGACGCGGATCAACCTGAGCAAGCGCCGGTATATAGTCGGCAACCTTGCCCGCTCCCCAGTAAGGTGTGACCTCACGGTAGATTCTCTCTATTACTTCTGCATAATCTGTCATGGCGCAAATTTAAGAAATGTTTTTCTCTCACCGCTGCGATAACTCATGATATTCTTTTCAACTAATATATTATATTTGTAAATCATGACGCCCATAACCGGTTCATGACATAAATCTGATGGAAAAAAGGAAAAAAGTCTTTGTGTCGGGATGCTATGATATGCTCCACTCGGGTCATGTGGCCTTCTTCAAGGAGGCGGCACAATATGGTGACCTCTATGTGGGCATCGGCTCCGACAACACTATAAAAGAGCTAAAAAACCGCACCCCGATCTACTCGGAACGGGAGCGCCTTTACATGGTGAAGGCCATAAGATATGTCGCCGACGCCTGCATAAACAGCGGGTCGGGGATGATGGATTTTGTGGAAAGTATCGAAAAGTTCAAACCCGATATATTTGTGGTGAACAGCGATGGCGGAAGCGACGCAAAACGTGAGTTCTGCCGCGAGCACGGCATTGAATACATAGAACTGCAACGCGAACCTGACGCGGGACTGAAAGCGCGCTCCACAACGTCGCTTCGTCGCGAAGTGAGCTCGCAACTCCCCTACCGCATAGACATAGCCGGCACATGGATCGACCAGCCATACGTGTCGCAATATGCTCCCGGATGGGCGATAACCGCCAGCATAGAGCCCAACCATGATTTCATGGAACGGGGAGGCATGGCTACGTCGACACGCAACTCAGCACGACAGATATGGCCCTACGAACTTCCCCCGTACAATGAAGAAATGCTCGCCCGACTCCTTTTCTGCTTCGAGAATAACCCGGAAAACCAAGGACATATCTCAGGTGCACAGGACTCGATAGGAATATGTATGTCGGGGCTGACGCGCCACTATTACGATAATTGTTATTGGCCGGAGAAAATCGAAAGCATACATGACGAGGACACTCTTGAATGGCTTGAGAAGCATCTGTGGATCGTGCCGATGTTTCCACGGAAGCCGGGGCTGTCGGTCGTGGTCGGGCGAGACATCACGGAGGAGAAAGTGAAACGGCTTGCCGAGGCTGCCGACCGCTGCTGGAAGGCTATTCTCGACAAGGACCTACAGGCGTTTGCGAAGGCATTTGCCGACTCATTTGCCGCGCAGACCTCAATGTTCCCTGCGATGATGCAGCCGGGAGTGGAAGAGCATATCGAGAGGGTGCGGCAAAGCGGTGCGTTGGCGTGGAAAATGACCGGCGCGGGCGGAGGAGGTCATCTGCTGGTGGTAATGCCGGAGAATGCCACGGTATTGCCTGACGCTATTCCGGTAAAGATAAGGCGTTGAATAATAAAACTTAAAATCAGCAACATAATGACTATGAAAATTGGATTAAGAAATCTGGCTATAGTGGGCGCACTGGCACTCTCCTGTATGCCTGACGCGCAGGCTCAACTCGTGACCGGCGAACGTGGCAGTGATGACGTGAAGATAGGCGTGGCGGGGTATTCCTACAGAAAATTTGACCTCGAAAACACGTGCCAGATGCTTCAGGATATGGGTGTAAAGTACCTCTCTATCAAAGACTGGTGGCTACCGCTCGACGCCACGAAAGAGCAGATGGAGGAGCTGAAGAAAGTGTGCGCTTCGCACGGTGTAGAAGGTTACACCCTCGGCCCGATCTACATGCACTCGGAGGCCGAAGTGGACCGCGCATTTGCATACGCCGAGCGATATGGTGTACCGTTTTTCATCGGGGTGCCTGACTACGAGCTGATAGACTACACGATAAAAAAAGTAAAAGACACAGGAATAAAGGTGGCGATACACACCCACGGCCCCGACGGTGCGGCTTTCCCTGACATCTACAAGATTGTGGAACTGGTGAAAGATCCGTCGCTCGGCGTGGGGGCATGTCTTGACCTCGGGCACTGCGTGCGCATGGGGCAGGATGTGGCTCAAATACTTGTGGATTACAAGGACTGGATATATGACCTCCATATCAAGGATGAGACAGCACCGACCAAGGCCGGACAGACATGGGAAATGGGACGCGGTGTGATGGACTTCATTCCTATCGCCAAAGCCCTGCGGCAGAGCAACTACAAGGGAGTGGTGAGCGTAGAGTTCGAGAAGAACGGCGATAACCCTAATCCCGGCGTATGCGAGAGCGTGGGATATTTCCGCGGCGTGCTGGATGCCACAAAGTGAAAGCTTGAAAATAATCGGAACATAAGGAAAGAGCGTGACCAGACAATGCCGGGAACGCTCTTTCGGTCATTTTAAGCTAATATAGCTAAAATAATAAGCTTTTAATAGGCTTTATGTCGGGCAGACTTGTTATCTTTGTGGAATCTTAAGTTGCGCCGATGAAAGCCGGGCGGTATGCCTCTGCGCAAGAAAACACAATCAGCAAACAATAATAGTTCGTAACTAATATATTATAACGGATGAAAAGAGTCTATACATTCGGTGATGGAAAGGCCGAAGGCGATGCCAAGATGAGAAATCTCCTTGGCGGAAAGGGCGCAAATCTGGCCGAGATGAATCTGCTCGGTATGCCGGTTCCCCCGGGATTCACAATTACAACCGAGGTATGTACAGAGTACACACAGTGGGGTAAGGATGAGGTTGTAAAGAGAATCAAGAAAGATGTCGAGGACGCTATCGCACACGTCGAGAACCTGACGGGCAAGAAGTTTGACGATCCCGCCAATCCGCTTCTCGTGTCGGTGCGCAGCGGCGCCCGCGCTTCGATGCCCGGCATGATGGACACCGTGCTTAACCTCGGCATGAACGACGCCACAGTGGCTTCGCTCGCTGAAAAGAGCGGCAATCCCCGTTTTGCATGGGACAGCTATCGCCGTTTCGTACAGATGTATGGCGACGTCGTGCTCGGTATGAAGCCCAAGAGCAAAGCCGATATCGATCCTTTTGAGGCCATAATGGAGAAGGTGAAGGAGGAAAAGGGTGTGAAACTTGACACCGAGCTTGATGTGGAAGACCTTAAGAAACTGGTCAAGCTCTTCAAGCAGGCTGTAAAGGAATATACCGGAAAGGATTTCCCCGAAAGCGCATGGGAACAGCTGTGGGGCGGCATCTGCGCCGTGTTTGACAGCTGGATGAACGAGCGCGCAATCATCTACCGCCGCATGAATCAAATCCCCGAGGAGTGGGGTACGGCCGTCAATGTGCAGGCTATGGTCTACGGCAACATGGGTGACAACTCGGCTACCGGCGTGGCTTTCAGCCGCGACGCTGCTACCGGCGAAAAGATATTCAACGGCGAATACCTCATCAACGCTCAGGGTGAGGATGTGGTTGCCGGCATACGCACTCCGCAGCAGATCACCGTGGAAGGATCACGCCGCTGGGCAAAACTTCAGGGTATAAGCGAAGAGGAGCGTGCATCGAAATATCCCTCGCTCGAGGAGTCGATGCCCACATGTGCCGCCGAACTTATCGCTATCGCTAACCGCCTCGAGGACTACTACCGCGATATGCAGGACATGGAGTTCACAATTCAGGACGGTAAGCTCTGGATGCTCCAGAC
>CAMWSY010000101.1 GCA_947176995.1 uncultured Porphyromonadaceae bacterium
CTCTGATAGCAAGCACGATCCAAGCATATTCATCCTCGTCGGGCCAGATGGTCGGCGGGGATGACTTTTTTATTTTTTATTAGGTGAAGGTGAGGGTGAAGCGCGTCAGGCCGTCGGTTGGAGATGTGGCGAGGGAATAAGTGTAGCCATGATTGTCGAGAATCTCCCCTACCATCATCAGCCCTATCCCCTGACCGTAGGGCTTGGTTGTGAAAAACGGGGTGAAAAGCTGGTCGGCTACTTCGGGAGTAATAGGACGCCCGTCGTCGCACACAGTGAGACGCTTTGCCTCGAAATCCACGTCGATCATCACGCGCCCCTGACTGCTGATGCTCTCGGCGGCATTCTTCATCACATTCATGAGCACCTGCTGGATCTGAGCAACGTCAGCATCGATAACAAGCTCCTCGCCGGGCGCGAACCCGCGGACTTCAAATGTCACTCCCTTGTCTCTCCACATCTCGTGCATGTGAGCCGTCACATCGGTGAGCACGGGAAGAAGATTAAACTCCTTGCGGTCGGGTTCAGGGATACGGGCGGTATCGGCAAGCGAGGAGATGAATTTCACCACAGCCCGGTTGCGCCACAACAGCGAGGCGATGGATTGCTGCATATCGCTGTCGAGTGTATCGGCAAGGTCCTGCTCCAGTATCTCGAGTGTGGCATTTAGCCCCGCCATAGTGTTGTTGACTTCGTGGGATATCACGCGAAGTACCTTGCGGTAGGAACGACGCTGCACCTCCATCACATCGCGCGTCATTTCCTCGATAATATAGAATTTATGGGGTACGCCCATATTGAAAAAGCGGTAGGAGAAGCAGCGGTAGATCTGTGTGCCGTTGACGCGCGCCACGGTCACACGACCCTCTTCCATGTCCTTCATCACTTCGGCGAGCCGATGATTTATCTCCCAAAGATTATGCCCCTTATACTCTTTTGGATTTTCAATTTCAATAAAATGCGCGGCACTGGGATTGATGTGGATAATGCGGCCGTTGGATTCGGTGATTATCACTCCCGTGGGCATCACCGATATCATGATATCGAGCATCTCGTTGATCTCGCGCACTCGCAGCCGCTGTTCGCTCAGGTGCATGAGCATGGAGTTGAACACGCCGATCACCTCATCCATATCGGGCTGCCCGGTCGTGCGGACGCGGCTTGAAAAATCCATCCCGCTCATCAGCCCCGCCGCACGCCTGAGGATGGATGCAGGCTTGACCACATTGCGGTAGAACATCCAGAGAAACAGAATGATCACTGCGAGGCACCCTTCGCAGAACAGCAACGAGGAGAGACTCCCCGTGCCCTCGCGCCACAGGATCACACCCACGAGGCCGAGCAGCAGAAGGCTTGTCCAGAGAAAGAGGAATTTAAGTCTCATCGGTCGATATGATACTTTTCCATGCGGCGATAGAGGGTCTGCCGCGTTATGCCGAGCGAGGCTGCCACACGTGATAGGTTGCCGCCGTGAATCTGCATCGCCGATTTAATGGCGGCGCACTGCATATTGTCGAGCGTACCGGCATCGTGGACGAAAGCTCCCTCCTGCGAAGCCGCCTCAAGTCCGGCAGCAGGGATATGCGGAAGAAGGTCATCAACCGAAATCGTCTCTTTGCCCACGAGAAGCACACACTTGCGCACGAGATTTTTCAACTCACGTATGTTGCCGGGATAAGGGAGTTTCTGAAGCAGGGCCATAGCCTCGCCGTCGAACTGCGCCACTTTTCCGCCATTTTCATCGGCATTCTGCCGTGCGAAATACCTCACGAGCTCCGGGATATCCTCGCGGCGCTCGCGCAGAGGGGGCAACTCGATCGTAATGAGGTTTATGCGGTAGAATAGATCCTCACGGAAAGTGCGGTCGGCAACCATGGACGGGAGATCGGCATTGGTGGCGCACACCACGCGGACATCGACGTGGCGCGGGCGGTCGTCGCCCAGCCGCTCATAGGTGTGCTCCTGAAGCACGCGCAGCATCTTCACCTGCGATGTCATGTCGAGGTCGCCTATCTCGTCGAGGAAGATCGTGCCCGTGTCGGCTGCGGCAAAACGCCCGGGGCGGTCGGACACCGCGCCGGTGAACGCCCCCTTTTTGTGACCGAACATCTCGCTCTCGAAAAGCGTGGCGGGCATTCCGCCAAGATTCACCTTGACAAACGGACGGTCGCGGCGCGGACTGTTGCGGTGCACCGCCTGCGCGATAAGCTCCTTGCCTGTACCGTTCTCCCCCATTATGAGCACCGAGGCATCGGTAGGGGCGACTTTTTTGAGCGTCGCGATGATTTCAAGCATCCGTGGCGACTCCCCTATTATGCCGCTCCGGTCAAAACCGCTCTCACCGCCGGCATCATGGCGCGTCCCGTAGACCTCGATTGCCGAGCGCAGCTGCTGGAGCAGCCCGCGGTTGTCCCACGGCTTGCTCACGAAGTCGACCGCTCCCGCCTGCACCCCTTTGACGGCGAGGGCAATCGTGGCCCACGCAGTCATGAGTATGACAGGGAGATCGGGACGGAATATCTTGATCTGACGCAAGAGCACAAGCCCTTCCTCACCGCTTGTCGAGCGCGTGAAATTCATGTCGATAAGAGCCAGATCGAGATACATCTCGCTCCTCACCACATCCATCGCGCCGGCAGCGTCGGGCACCATGACCGTCTCATAGCCCGCGCGGTGCAGAAGCAGGCGGAGAGAACTTCTCACCCCCTCGTCGTCGTCGGCAATCAGTATGCGCAGTTTTTCCATCACCCTAAAGTTAATAAAAACAACCGGACACACAATGCGTCCGGCTAAAAATCAGCCTTTCACAATTTTGTCGAAATCGGCGTCGATCGACGTGCCCTTGATGAAATCCCACAACGTGAGCGAGCGCAACTGATAATAATAATACCAGAAATTGAACAGCTCGTTTATCACCTTCAGGCGCGCCTGATCCTTGGCCGTGTTGGAGTCGTTGAGATCAAGAGTCGATATCTTGCCGATCATGAATGTCTCGTAGTTGGTGTGATAACGCTTGTTGGCTATCGTGTCGGCCTTCTCGGCTATGGTCACCTGCTGCCGCTGATTGTTGAAGCGCTCCACAAGCACAAAAAGATCCTGATTGAACGTGAGAGCCTCCTGACGCAGACGCGCCTTTGTGAGCTCGCGGTTGCTCTCGGCCACTTTCACCTGTCCGCGGCGCTTGCCCCAGTCGAGTATTGGTATCTTCACACCAATCTCCACCACCTGATTGTCCTTCAGGCGCTCGTAGGCCGATCGGAAAGTATTGTCGGTGCCGGTGAAACCCACCTGCGCGTAGAGCGTCACCTGACGCATATTGCCCTTGGCTGTCGCCACTGCATAGTCGGCTTCGAGCTGGCGGCGGCGCAGATTCTTGCTAAGTGAGTTGTTTTCGAGCGCGCGCTCCAGCACACTGCTGTAGTCGAGCACAAGCTCAGGCGCGTGCATGGGCATGTCGGGGATCAGCTCTGTGTCCTCGGGAAGATCGAGAAACGCCACGAGCCTGAACATGTTGCTCTGGCGGTTGCTCAACGCATCGGTGAGATTTGCCTCGGCCTGAATTTTGTTGAGTTCAAGCTGTAGCAGATCGTTCTCGCTTATCTGCCCCATCTTGCGCTTAGCCTGCGCCACTTCATAGAGCTTGGTAGCGTTCTCCACATTCTGTTTTTCGATCTCGACGTTCTCGGTCGAATAAAGCAGATTGAAATAGTAATTTATCGCAGTCATGGCCACTTTCTCGGTCGCCTCCATGAAATCGGCCTTCGCCTCCTCATAGCGCACCGGCTCGATTTTGCGTTTCCATTTCACGTTATTCACGGCAAAAATCGGCTGCGAGAGTTTCAGCGCCACGGGTATCGACATGTAGCGGTTGGTGGCCGGAGAGTCGAGCGTGCGCATGAAATCGAGCGACGTGTTGAGCGAGAGTGTGCCGCCCGTGAGCCATATCGACTGGTCGACCGACAGCTGCCCTATCATGTTGAGATAATTGTTGCGCACAAAAGTGTAAGAGCCGTTTTCGAGCTGATAGGCCGAGTAGCTTTTGGCATAGGAGGGAACGGTGGCGTTGAAATTCACCTCCGGCAACAGCTCGGCCCGATAGGAGCGGTAGGTCCAGTAAGCGCTTCGGAAAGCGTTGACTGCCACCTGAGCATCCACACTTCGGCTACGCGCCATCAGTATCGTCTCGTCGAGCGAAATCGATCGCTTTTCCGATAATGCCGGCATAACTGCCAGCATTACCGAAAGCATCAATGTAAACAATCTATTCATCATCTTATATGTTTTTTTCTTTTATGTTGGGAGGACGCACGGGCCGTGCGTCCCTACTTTTCGTTATTCGTCGCGGAGGGCGTCGACAGGGTTGACGCGGGCAATACGGCGCGCGGGGAAGCTCACTCCTATCAGCACTATCACCGCAAGCACCACGAGCACTGCCAATGACACCACGATGAAATGTGTGCTGAAATCAGAAACCCAGCAATCGGTCGGGAAAACATCTATTCCTGTTTCGAGTCCTGCCGATACCCCCTCTTTCAGTGCGTAATGCAGATAAGCGAAGCACCCGATGATCCAGCCCAGAACAGTAACGATCATTGCCTCACCGACAAGCATACCGAACACCCCGCGCCCTGTAGAGCCATAGGCTTTCATCAGACCGGCATCATGGCTGCGGCTGCGCGTCTGCAAGTAGTAAGTACCAGCCACTCCAAGCGCGAGATTGACGAGGAAGAAGACAAGAAGTGCGTACTTTATATGCTTTTCCGAGTCGGCTTTTATTGAGATCCACGTTCGGTCACCCATCTGATTATATGTAGAGACGGACTTTACATAGAAATTGCCGAATTTGAAACTGCGAAGCATCTCTTCCTTGTTGTCTTTCACCCACTGCTCAGGAGCGTAACCCGGTTTAAGGCGTACTGAAAGAGTCCCTCCGCTTGAGTATCGACTGATTTTAGAAAGAGATCCAATCCATGCTGTATTACAATCGGCATTATATGCCCATGGCCTAACATCCTTCACCACTCCAACGACAGGATATCCGGGATAAGTAGATCCGACACTATTAACTTCCTTACCGATATAGCTCTCACATTCGCCGAAGACTCTCTTCGCAAGGCTCTCTGTTATAACACACTCAAGATCCGCGTAATTATGTCGTGAAAGCTCGGCTGCCGACGGGCTGCCGTCAACCACTTCCATTCCTAACGTTGTAAAATAGTCAGCATCCTGTGGAATATTATATGTAGTGAAAATCAGTTGCACCGTATCACCTGACTCGTCCAATAACTGAATTCCGGTTTTTCCAACGAAGGAATCGCCTATCGTACTGCGCGTCAATGACTCCACCCCCTCGAGATTTCTGATATGGTCTACCAATACATTGAAAGAAGTGGCTATACCTGCCGAATCGGCATATTCCTCACTATATTTCGGTGAGGTTGTCTTCAGTATTGCAAACTCAACAAGAGCCATCCGATCAGGTTCGTAACCCCGCGGCATGTGCTGGACAGTGAAAAGCACCATGACAGGATCAAGCACAACCCATGTAATGATTGTAATGACTGTCATTTCAAGCAGCAGCCACAAATTGCGCTTGCGCTGCGCCAAAAGATTCTGAAAAATCATTTTCATGGTTGTTTATCTTTTTTCGTTAAGGGATTCTACTATCGGACGGTGCATCGACACCCATGCCGGGATCATAGCCGAAGCGACATTGAGCACCACGCACACTACAATAGCCACACCAAACACCGTCCACGACAGGAACATTTCGGGTCGGTAAGTCACCGAAGCACTCTCAACCAGAATCGTGTTTAGAGAACTGTCGATCATCTTCATCAGCGCCATTCGGCCGGTGATGACAATGATTACCGAAGCCAGCAGCCCGATCGCTCCACCGATAAACGTATAAACCAGATTTTCACTTAGTACCTGACCGTAGATAGAGCCTCGCGACGCACCGAAAGCTTTGCGCACTCCAAGTTCACCCACGCGGGCATCCATTCGTCCGGTGATGAGTCCACCGAGATTCATTGCCGGCACGAGAAGCACCACCAGTATTACGACTATGTTTCCTTTCAGAGCTTCCCACCATGTCTCCACTTCATAATTATCGCTTCCCGCCACAACCGACATTGCATGCGACTGCAACGGTATAAATTCAAGTGTAACCTCTCCGTCAGATCCACTATTCGATTTTCTTTCGATTATCTTTATCTGTTCCTGCAACCGCTCATTCACTGCATCCACGTTACCGGCATCAATCAGCAGGATACACTTGTAACTCCCATTAATCTTTTGCCATTCGCTGCTATTGGCGCCATCCCGTACATAGAAAGCCGAGGTAGACTTAACCGCAGCAGGCATATAGATCTGTGAAAAAGAAACATTGGTCAGTGGCGAAGCACTCTCAACCACACCCTTAACCCTGTAATCCAGAAAATAAGTAGATATAATCTTACCCACAAAATCGGTCTAACCTAAAAAGAAAACCAGTACGGCAATCTCATCTGTTATGAT
>CAMWSY010000102.1 GCA_947176995.1 uncultured Porphyromonadaceae bacterium
CTGCCGGAAACGGCTTCTTAAAATCAGCTATACGATGGAATCAATCAGAAAAATATTCAAAATCGGATACGGTCCGTCAAGTTCACACACCATGGGCCCACGAAAAGCGGCACAGATGTTCCGCGACCGCACTCCCGAGGCTGCCGAATACCGGGTGACCCTTTTCGGATCGCTCGCCGCCACCGGCGTAGGCCACCTTACCGACAAAGCCATTCTGGAGGAACTTGCCCAACATGCCACGGCTGAAATAATATGGAAGCCTAAGGAATTTCTCCCGTTCCACCCCAATGCAATGCAGTTTGAGGCTCTCGACAAGTCGGGCAACGTGATATGCAGCGATACTATCTACAGCATCGGCGGCGGCGACATTCTCCATGAAGGGGAAGCACGCGGAAAGGATGAACAGGTTTACACTATGAGCACCATAGGCGAGATACTGAAATGGTGCGAGGAAACCGGGCACAGTTTCTGGGAATATGTCGATATATGTGAAGGCCCGGAGATATGGGATTACCTGCGTGAAGTGTGGAAGGTGATGAAAGAGGCGGTTGAACGCGGAATCGAAGCCGAGGGAGTGCTTCCCGGTGGTCTCGGTCTAAGGCGTAAAGCAGTCAGCTACTACGTCCATGCAACCGGCTACAACCCGAGCCTTAAAAGCCGCGGACTCGTCTACGCCTACGCGCTTGCCGTGAGCGAGGAGAATGCCTCGGGCGGACTTATCGTAACCGCTCCCACATGCGGCTCATGCGGCATAGTTCCTGCGGTGCTCTATCACCTGTCGACTTCCAAGGGCTTCTCCGAGCAGCGCATCCTGCGCGCCTTGGCCACAGCCGGTCTGTTCGGAAGCGTGGTCAAGCACAACGCGTCGGTTTCGGGTGCCGAGGTCGGATGTCAGGGAGAGGTAGGAGTAGCCTGTGCAATGGCTGCCGCTGCCGCCTCACAGCTGTTTGGCGGCACACCGGCCCAGATCGAGTATTCGGCTGAAATGGGACTCGAACACCATCTGGGGCTCACTTGCGATCCGGTATGCGGTCTTGTGCAGGTACCCTGCATCGAGCGTAACGCCTATGCTGCCGCGCGCGCCCTTGACGCCAACCTCTACGCGGCATTCTCCGACGGACGTCACACCGTCACTTTCGACCGTATCGTGGAAGTGATGAAGCAGACTGGACATGACCTGCCGAGTCTCTACAAAGAAACCGCTCAGGGCGGACTGGCAGCCATCAGATAACAAGAAGAAACATATAACACTTATTTCATACTCATGAACCAGCAGTATGATTATCTCGTGATAGGATCAGGCATAGCCGGAATGAGCTTTGCCCTGAAAGTTGCCGGACACAACGGTGCCCGTGTGGCTCTTTTGTGCAAGTCGACACTCGACGAAGCCAACACCGCGCTTGCTCAGGGAGGAGTTGCCTCGGTGACCAACCTTCTTGTCGACGATTTCGACAAACACATTCACGACACCATGGTAGCCGGGGATTATCTCAGCGATCCTGAAGCGGTGGAGAAAGTGGTGAAAGGAGCCCCGGAGCAGATAAGAGCCCTGCTCGAATGGGGTGTGGACTTTGACCGCAATTCCGACGGTGAATTTGACCTGCACCGCGAGGGCGGACACTCTGAGTTCCGCATCCTTCACCATGCCGACAATACCGGTTACGAGATACAACAAAGCCTTATACGCGCCGTCAGGGAAAATCCCTATATCGACGTGCTCGAGCACAAATTTGCCGTTGAACTGATCACACAGCACCATCTCGGAAAGGTCGTCACACACCGCACACCCGACATCGCCTGCTACGGAGCCTATGTCCTCGACACCGAGACAGGAGAGGTCGACACCTATCAGGGACGCGTGACCGTGCTTGCCACAGGCGGAGTCGGCGCAGTGTATCTCACCACCACTAATCCGCTGATCGCAACCGGCGACGGCATTGCGATGGTACACCGCGCCAAGGGAGTGATAAAGGACATGGAATTTATCCAGTTCCACCCCACAGCCCTCTATCATCCCGGTGACCGCCCATCATTTCTCATCACCGAGGCTATGCGAGGCTACGGAGCGGTGCTCCGCAACCTCAAAGGGGAGGAGTTCATGCACAAATACGACCCGAGACTGTCACTCGCTCCCCGCGACATAGTGGCACGCGCCATCGACAGCGAGATGAAACTCAACGGCGACGATCACGTCTACCTCGACGTAACCCACAAAGATCCCGAGGAGACCAAGCGTCATTTCCCCAACATCTACCAGCACTGCCTTGAAATAGGCATCGACATAACAAAAGACTACATTCCGGTCGCTCCGGCTGCCCACTATCTGTGCGGCGGCATAAAGGTCGATGGAAACGGCGAGTCGACAATACACCGCCTCTATGCCCTCGGCGAATGCTCATGCACCGGACTTCACGGTGGAAACCGCCTTGCATCAAACTCCCTGATCGAAGCCGTGGTTTATGCCGACGCTGCGGCGAAACACGCCGAAGAAACCCTGTCGCGCTACTCATTCCGCAACGACATTCCCGACTGGAACGACGACGGCACACGCCACCCCGAGGAGATGGTGCTGATCACACAGAGCCTTAAAGAAGTCAACCAGATCATGGGTTACTACGTGGGAATCGTGAGAAGCAATCTCCGTCTTGACCGCGCATGGAACCGCCTTGACATACTCTACCGCGAGACCGAACGCCTGTTCAAGAACTCAAAAGTGTCACGCGACATCTGCGAGCTGCGCAACGTCATCGATGTGGGCTACCTGATCATGCGGCAGGCCAAAGAGCGCAAGGAGTCGCGCGGGCTGCACTACTCCGTCGATTATCCACCCCAACCGGCGAAATAACCTCATCTTTCAACAGACTGAAAGCGGGAACCGACGTACGTCGATTCCCGCTTTCTTTTTGCGTAATCCAAATTTCTTCAGCGACCGAATGTAAGGGTCGTGTAGTATCCTAATCCTCCGGCACCGTAAGTCGACTCATAATTGAGCGTGACGTATGATCCGTCGCCGTTCCACCACGTTGATGACATTCCCCGGGCAGTAGGAGTGACGTAGGGCGCACCGTAGGCAACCGACAGCATATTGAGAAGACTATTGTAGCGCGAAGCATTGTCGTAGGCCGATGCAAATGTATAGACTGCCGACATCAGGCGGCCACCGCTATAGAACATGGATGCCTCCGGCCACACATAATCCATCATTCTCACATTGTTGAGATAGATCGCATCATTACCGTAACCTCCGACAGTGTAGCCGTTGTCATAGAGATACTCCAGCGACATATTGAATGCTGTGCCGAGAGCAAGTCCAAGAAGCGCCTGACCGAATGAAATTGGCCGACCGACCGGACGCCATGCCGCGGGACGATGAGGGATGGGACGTGGAGCATGAACGTAGAACGGAGCATGTGGCGGATGCGGAGCAAAGCCTCCATGGAAATTTGAGGGGCGCGGCGCAGGCTTTGGAGAGTGTGCAGGAGGGGGAGGAGTCGGCTGCACAGGACGATGGGGAGTTGCCGGACGATGTGCCGGCGACTGTGGTTTCGGTTTGTTTCTCTCCCAACGGTCAGGAGCGGCAGGCTGTCCT
Source organism: uncultured Porphyromonadaceae bacterium (assembly GCA_947176995.1). Classification (GTDB taxonomy): domain Bacteria; phylum Bacteroidota; class Bacteroidia; order Bacteroidales; family Muribaculaceae; genus JAFLTL01. The sequence goes on from CAMWSY010000102.1 coordinate 3,590, forward strand.
GCTCCGGGACGCTGACCGGGTGCTGGACGTGTTCCCAGTCCCTGATTTTTGTTGTTATTCTTGTTCTTATCCTCGTGACGCTGTGAGCCTGAGAACTGATTATCGCCTCTTTTACTGTCGTTTTTCACATCCCTCTTCACGGCACCCTGACGATTACCCGAAGAGCGCTGTTCGGTTCTCTGTTGCTGACGACGTCCGTCGCCGCGGTTATCGCGACGGTTATCTGCCCATGAAGTCGATGAGCAGATTGCAATAACAACTGCTATTGCCGATGTTTTTAGAAAAAACCTGTTCATAGTCGGGACTTTTTTGTGTTTGTTTCTTTTTTGACAAGTGCAATTTATGAAAGTTTAATTCATTTCTATAATGATTGCTGTGTAAAATTCGTTAAATTTGCCAGTGACATAACCACATAATCCAATCTATTATTTAATTAACTAAATGAATCTGAAATCCCTTCTTGCGACCGTTGCAATTGCCGCGTCCATCACAGCGTCGGCAGCCGATGCGCCGCGCTATGTCTTCTACTTCATCGGTGACGGCATGGGTGTTCAGCCAGTCCTCGCAGCTCAGGCCTATAGCCGCATCAAAGGACTTGACACACCAATCATGCTGAAGTTTCCGGCTGTAGGTATGCTCACCACCCACTCCGCAAGCAGCCCTGTCACCGACTCGGCTGCCGCCGGTACTGCACTTTCAACCGGAAGCAAGACCCGCAACGGAATGCTCGGAATGAACGCTGACACCATCGCCGTTGAATCAGTCGCTAAAAAGTATCAGGCCAAAGGCTACGGCATCGGTATCGCCACAAATGTATATCCCGATGATGCTACCCCCGGCGCTTTCTATGCTCATGTGCCCAACCGCGGCATGACTGCCCAGATCGGCAAACAGGCTGCTGAATCAGGTTATCAGTTTATCGGCGGTTCATATCTGCGCGGTCTGAAAGACAAAGACGGTAATGACACCGGTGTGCTTCAGGCATTCAAGGATAACAATGTCGACTATGTGAAAGGCACGAAAGAGGCACGCGCTTCAAAGAGCGAAAAGGTCTTCATGGTATATCCCGACAGCGTTGCACACATTGCCAACTACACCATCGACAGCATCCCCGGCTTCGTGTCGCTTCCTGATATCACACAGACCTGTCTTGACCATCTTCTCAAGGTCAGCCCCGACAAGTTCTTCATCATGATCGAGGGTGGTAACATTGACCATGCCGCTCATGGCGATGACGGTGGCACAGTCATCAAGGATATTCTCAACTTCAACGAAGGCATCCAGATTGCCTACGACTTCTATCTGAAGCATCCCGACGAGACACTTATCGTCGTTACCGCCGACCACAATACCGGTGGCATGAGCCTCGGCAACTCTTACCTGAGCTACGATGCCAAACCTCTCTACATCGATTACCAGCGCATATCAAAGGATGCTTTCAACGATGAAATGAAGGCCATACAGCGCTCACGCCGCATCTACCGCTGGGAGGACATGAAGGAGTTTCTGACTGAGAAGCTCGGCTTCTGGACCAATGTTCCGGTAAGCGAGAAGCAGACCGAGATGCTTAAAGAGAAGTTCGAGCAGACTTTTGTCAAGAATGAAGGTGATGAGCAGAAGACTCTCTACAACAACTTCAGCGGATTTACCGCAGCAGTGTTTAAGGTTTTCAACGACATCTGCGGCTTTGGCTGGACAACTACATATCACACCGGTGACTATGTGCCTGTATATGCAATAGGAGTTGATGCCCAGAAGTTTGCCGGCATTCATGACAATATCGAGATACCTAAACTTCTGGAAGAGGTACTTCAGGGCAAATAATAATCATTCTCAGATATAAAAAACTCCTGCCGTCTGGCAGGAGTTTTTTTGTACCTATGCGTAAAAGGAAATCTTCTTATGAGTTTGCCTTGGCAAGCTGGCTGATAAGCTGACCGAACTGGTCGGTGGCTTTCTGCATCTGCGGACCGATAAACGGTTTCAGCATTGCCGGAATCTCCACATCGGCCTCAGCAAAGACCGTGGATGAGTCAGACCCGGCAGCCGCGAAGTTGGCTGTGAGTGTGAGAGGAACAGGCGAAGATGCTGTGCCGAACACAACCTTTGTGGGAGCTACGCGCTCTTTTACCACAAACTTGATCTCACCAACCTGAGGAGTCTTTATAGAAAGAGAGTCTTTCTCAAATACTACATCGCCAACCTTTGCACGCTGCTCCTCGGGAAGCTTGTCAAGCATACCCTGCAGATAAGTCAGATCGTCGAATTTACTGAACAGCACTTCCACCGGCATAGCGATCGTTGCCGGAGTGCTCGTGAATTTTGCCATAACGTTTTTAAGCTATCAGACTATATCAGCGTGCATCGGGTGTCCACTCCGAAGGATTGGTACGCCACATTTTGAGAGTCTCGACGTCGGACGGACGGATATACTGCGTCTCTACGGCAACCTCAAGCATGGCATTGTAATTGCCCAAAGTGCAAAGCTCAACATTTGCATTACGGAAAGCCTCCTCTGCCTCCGGGAAACCATAAGTGAATATGGCAGCCATACCTACCACCTCACAGCCAGCGTTGCGCACAGCCTCAACAGCTTTCAGCGAACTCTTGCCGGTAGAAATAAGATCCTCGATCACCACGACCTTCTGACCGGGAATGAGATTACCTTCAATGAGGTTCTCCAGACCGTGATCTTTGGGGGATGAGCGCACGTAGACATAGGGAACATTGAGTTCATCGGCAACCAAAGCACCCTGTGCGATAGCACCTGTAGCCACACCAGCCACGGCATCAACCTGCGGGAAGCGCTCCATGATCATACGGCAGAGTTCCACTTTGATGAATGTGCGGATCTCGGGATATGACAATGTCTTGCGGTTGTCGGTGTAGATCGGTGAGTTCCAGCCTGACGCCCAAGTAAAGGGG
>CAMWSY010000103.1 GCA_947176995.1 uncultured Porphyromonadaceae bacterium
CCGTAGCGGCCGCCGGTTGCGGCACTTTTTACGAGATTGCTCATTTCTTCACTACTCTATTGCAGTTGTGTCGTGAAGCCGCTGAACGAAAAAAGAGAGAGACGGCCGGTAAGCCGGGTTATGTCGGGGACCGGTTGCCCGGTCCCGTTCCGTCATTTATCTTTGACACGTGTCGCCACGCGCCTATAGCAGTCTACCCCCCGGCAAGAGCGAGCAGCTCTTGTGAATAGAATATATACCATTCTGTCAACAACGTGATTTAATGAGTATTATTCAATTCGTGCCGGTATATTTGACCTTGCAACGCATGGGGTGTGCGGCACGCCATATCGCTAAAGCGTCCGGTGGGCTCTTACCCCGCCTTTTCACCCTTACCTTCGGAAAACTCCTGAGGCGGTTATTTTCTGTCACATTGCCCGACTGTTGCCAGCCGCTTCCCGTTAGGAAACATGTTGCTCTCGTTGCCCGGACTTTCCTCCCGCCACTTTTGGTGTTAACCTCTTGGCGGGCGACGGAATGGCCGACTCTCCTTTATCCAGTTACTTCAAATGACTCTTTTTCTTTCCGAAGTGCAAAATTACATTTTTTTCGTCAAAAAACTTGCCCACACGTCTTAATAGATATAAAAAAGATGGTGCGCCGGGATTCGGCACACCATCATGATGCTCTGTTTAGGAGCTATTATTTGCGTGAAAGCTGCTCTTTCAGGGCTGCAAGTGCCTCGAGGTCACCGAAAGTGGTCTTCTCGATGGTCGATGCGGGAGCGGCTGCGGCCTCTTCCGACTTGCGCTGAGCGCGCTTAGCCTTGCGCTGCTCGTTCTTCTCAGCCTTCTGCTCGTCCTCAAAGATGCGGCTGTGCGAGAGGATGATGCGGCGGTTGTCCTTGTTGAACTCGATTACCTTGAAGTCGAGCTTCTCGTCAACCTTGGCGTGGCTGCCATCCTGCTTAACGAGATGTTTGGGAGTTGCGAAGCCCTCAACACCGTAGGGGAGTGCTACCACTGCGCCCTTGTCGAGCATCTCGACGATAGTGCCTTCGTGAACTGAGCCCGGAGTGAAGATGGTCTCGAATACGTCCCACGGGTTCTCCTCAAGCTGCTTGTGACCGAGCGACAGACGGCGGTTGTCCTTGTCGATTTCCAGAACCTGAACGTCGATGTTGGCACCGATCTGAGTGAACTCGCTGGGGTGTTTCACCTTCTTGGTCCATGAGAGGTCGCTGATGTGGATAAGGCCGTCTACGCCCTCCTCGATCTCAACAAATACACCGAAGTTGGTGAAGTTGCGCACGCGTGCGGTGTGCTTCGAGCCAACCGGGTAGCGTACCTCGATGTCTTCCCACGGATCCTTCTTCAGCTGTTTCAGGCCGAGCGACATCTTGCGCTCCTCGCGGTCGAGGGTGAGGATGACTGCGTCAACCTCGTCGCCCACGTGCAGGAAGTCATTGGCTGAGCGGAGGTGCTGGCTCCACGACATTTCGCTGACGTGGATAAGACCCTCGACGCCCGGAGCGATCTCAACAAATGCGCCGTATTCAGCCATAACGACTACGCGGCCGTGAACCTTGTCTCCAACCTTGAGCTCCTCGCTGAGAGCGTCCCAAGGATGGGGCTGGAGCTGCTTGAGACCGAGAGCGATACGCTTCTTCTCGTCGTCGAAGTCGAGAATAACCACGTTGAGCTTCTGATCGAGCTGAACAACCTCCTCGGGATGACTTACGCGACCCCATGAAAGGTCGGTGATGTGAACGAGACCGTCCACGCCGCCAAGGTCGATGAATACGCCGTAGGAAGTGATATTCTTGACAGTACCCTCGAGTACTTGACCCTTCTCGAGCTTCGAGATGATCTCGCGCTTCTGAGCTTCGAGCTCGGCCTCGATGAGTGCCTTGTGGCTGACAACAACGTTGCGGTACTCTTGGTTGATCTTCACAACCTTGAATTCCATCGTCTTGCCAACAAAAATGTCGTAGTCGCGGATGGGGCGGACGTCGATCTGCGAGCCGGGGAGGAAAGCCTCGATACCGAACACGTCAACGATCATGCCACCCTTGGTGCGACACTTGATGTAGCCGGTGATGATTTCATCGTTCTCAAGAGCGTGGTTGATGCGCTCCCACGAACGTGCTGCACGAGCTTTGCGGTGGCTCAGGATGAGCTGACCCTTCTTGTCCTCTTGGTTCTCGATGAAAACCTCTACCTTGTCGCCGACCTTGATGTCGGGGTTGTAGCGGAACTCGCTGAAGGGGATGATACCGTCGCTCTTGTAACCTATGTCAACCACTGCCTCACGCTTGTTGAGGGCGATGATGGTGCCTTCGATTACTTCTTTGTCCTTGACGGTGCCAAGTGATTGGCCGTAGGTCTGCGTGAGCTCGTCACGCGATTTCTCGCCCGGGGTCTCGCCTTTCTCGTATGCGAGCCAGTCGAAATCCTCGATCGGGCTGTTCTTTACTTCGTCAGTCATTTAAAACTAAAGGGTTAATAATGTGAACTGTATGCAACTTGCGCGGGGTGACTGACAGAGTCGTCCGCGTAGTTTTGCGCCGCAAAGTTAGTAATTGTTTTTGAATTAGTTGTGCATTTCCACAATTTATTTCAAAAATTCTTTCTCTCAATATCACTCCTAATTTCAATACCGCTGAATAAAACTGGAGATTGGATAAAATTGTGTATATTTGAACAGCGATAAATCAGAACTTATGAAATTGTATAGTTTTATTTTTGCAGCTCTTCCGATACTTTCCCTTATTTTCATCGGGGCTTCCTGCTCTACGGCTTCACGCATCACATCTGTCTCGTCTGCCGATTTCGGGGAAAGAATCACAGCCCAAGGCACGCAGCTTGTCGACGTCCGAACTCCCGGTGAATACGCCGAAGGTCACATTGCCGGAGCGGTGAATATAGATGTCAATTCCTCAGACTTTCTCTCCGCTGCCTCCGCAGCCTTGAGCAAGGAGCAGCCAGTTTACGTGTATTGCCGCGGGGGAGTGCGATCAAAAAAAGCTGCTAAAAAACTCGCAAAAAAAGGTTATACCGTCATCGATCTCGACAACGGTATTCTCGGATGGCAGTCCGACGGTAATCCTGTCGTTACCGACTGATCTTACAGCGCAACTATAGCTTCTGCCACTTTATCTAATAAGTGACAGAAGTTTGTCGTGTATCGATTTGTTGCCACATACGATGCAGATTCCTTCGACACCATTCCATTCACGGAAACGTGTCAACGTTCCGCCCGCCTCCTCAAGTATCAGCGTGGCGGCATTCACATCCCATTCATGCAGTTTTAGTTCCCAGTAACCCTGCATGAATCCGGCGGCTACATAACACATGTCGGTTGCTGCCGAGCCAAGCCGCCTTATGTCACGCACTTTGGGCAGAACGGCTGCAAGGTTTTCCATATTGTTATCGGGACTGACATCCTTGTCTACTGGGAATCCGGTGGCAATCACCGAGCGTGAGAGTTGCCGTTCCTCGCTCACGTGGATGCGGCGCCCGTTCAGATACGCGCCATGTCCTCGTTGTGCATAAAACATCTCGTCAAGCGCCGGCACATACACGACTCCGATTTCCCTTTTGCCATGATGCTCTATGCCGATGCTCACAGCCCAAAACGGAATACCGGCAAAGAAATTTGTTGTGCCGTCCACCGGGTCTACCACCCAGCGGTAATCCTCGCTTCCGATGCTTTCCGTTGACTCTTCCGACAGGATTCCGTGTGTCAGAAAATGCTGTGCTATATATTTTTTGATATATGCCTCGCTCGCTTTATCGGCGATAGTCACTATATCACTGTCGTTCAACTTATTTTCTACTTCAATTACTCCTTTATGTCTGAAATATTGCAACGCGGTCTGTCCCGCTCCGCGTGCGCACTCTATTACACTATCAAGCATTATATTTATATTCAATTTAAGTTTATTACAGAAACAAACTGCCCCCGTTGTCGGTTCAATATTCTGCCTCTATGTAGAAAATAGAGAGGGACACGCTATCGGCGCATCCCCCTCATGAAGATAGGTTGACTATATGTTTGTTTTACTTTTTTAGAAAAAGTCTGATTATAGCATATCCACCTATGACCTGAAGAAGCATTCCCGGTATTCCGATGCGGAAATCCTGACAGGCAAGGAAGAAATCACCCTTCAGCGCCCACTCTCCGAGAGTGCCGGCAATCTGATATCCGAGAACCACTGCAAGGATAAGAGCGGGAGTAACCTTGTTGAACCGTGTGGCGGCATATCCGGCCATGGCTGCAAGCAGGGTCGATTTCATGAGGATGGCAGGAAGTGAGCTGACAGCAGGCATACCGAAAAGCACGCTGTTGATCAGGGGCGAAGCCAGAGCCACAAGAAGCCCCACGCGCCAGCCGTACATATATGCGCCTACAAGAGTGAAGAAATAAATCGGAAGCCAAGTCACTCCCCCTTGCGGGATGAGGTGGAAAAGTTGTGGCAGGAGGATGTTGCCGATGATAAAAAGAGCTGCCGTTACATAAGTCTTTGAGCTGCTGAATGGCAGTGATTGCAGTCTGGTTGTTGTGAGCATGGGATGTCTTTATGTGCGGATTAATCGAGATTTACAAGTTTATAATTCTGGGTACCGAGACCGATTTCCTCGCCGTAGTCAAGCGTGTGCATACCGTGGCGTGAGTCGATGCGCTCGATCAGATGTATTTTCCCATGGTCATCCGAACTGCGTACGAGATCAGTGCAAGCCTTGTCAAGCGCGATCGGGTCAAGCGATGCAAGTATGCCTATATCGTGCATCTCCGGGTCGGCAGGATGTGAATCGCAGTCGCAGTCAACCGAGAGATTATTGGCAACACTGATATACAGGATATTGTCGCCGCAGTGATTGGCAACAGCTTTGGCAGCCTCAGCCATCGACTCAAGGAAATTGTCCTGCTCTGCGAGGTTTTCCCAAAGTCCGGTGGTTGAATCGATCTTACCGGCGGAGTGGATGTAGCTTTTTCCGTTAGACGAAGCGATACCGATCGACATGTTTTTTACTGCGCCGCCGAATCCTCCCATTGCGTGCCCCTTGAAGTGCGACAGGATTACCGTGAAATCATAGTCGGGGTAGTGCGAGCCTACAATGTCATATTTCAAATGTTTACCCCCTTCGAGCGGAAGTTTCACTTCACCTTCGGCATCCATGATGTCTACCGGAGCGATAGCGGTGAAACCGTGATCCTCCGCAGCTTTGAGGTGATCTTCGGTCGAGAAACGTTTTCCCTCGTATGCGGTATTGCACTCCACGATTGTGCCGTCGGTCATTTTCACGAAATCAGCGATAAGCGATGGCTGGAGGAAGTTGTGTCCCCCCGGTTCGCCGGTTGAGATTTTTATTGCTACCTTTCCCTTTGCTTCGCGCCCGAGAGCCTTGTAAAGTTTCACGATAGCTTCCGGTGATATTTCACGTGTCATATACACCGTGGCGGTATCTGTCGGTTGGACTTCCATAGCGGTATTCTGTGAATTATTGGTGTGTGCGCAGCCGCTTGCGATAGTGGTTGCGCCTAAGATGATTGTTGAGAGAATTTTATTCATTCTTTTGGATTATGGATTTCTTAGATATAAATTGTTCAATGAGAGGAAGACACTCGGCAGCTGTCCGGCACTCCATGCACAGAGTCTCCACCGGGCAGATACCCGTTCCGGCCCTGTTGATTATATTGGGAACCAGTTTCCCATAATTCAGCGGGATACCAGCCTGTGTCAACAGATCGGCTGCCGGTTTGCTCACCACATCGCCATGCACGCCCCGCACACCGCCGAGAGTCATCAGAGCCGCAGCTCCTTTGCCTATCACCTTGTCGGCTATCATGGCTCCCGCCAATGTCTCGGGTGAGGTCTTTAGCAGATATAGCAGATCCTTGACACCGCGTTGATGGTAAATACTCACCTTCTCACCATTCCCGATGACGCATGAACATCCCTCGCGGTGCAGAATTTCGGTCAGAGTCCTGAGCTTGGTCATTATTTCATCATTCATTGTTGGTTATGGCTTATCCTATGAGCAGGTGAATTTTAACATCGGTTTATCTAACATGCAAAAATACAATTAAACAGCATAAATCCACAACCCCAATTGCCTTAATTTTTACCATTATTACTGATTAACCTTTTTTTCGGGGAAAAATGGTAGGAAAAACGTCAATAAGGGTATGTGATATTACATCATTTTTTTGTTTCTTTGTGATTAGATAGAACCTTGGAATTAAATTATATGAGACTTAAAACAATTCTTATGCCGGCTGTGGCAGCTTTGTTGGCGCTGACAGCATGTGCACAACAGAAAAAACAGACCGAAATGAAAGAAAACAGCAACAACAAAGTGCTTGTAGCTTATTTCTCAGCGACTGGAACGACCGAGCGTGTGGCAAAGATGCTTGCTGGAGTCATGGATGCGACATTATTTGAGATTACTCCCGAAACACCTTATACTGCAGCCGACCTTGACTGGACCGACAAGACAAGCCGAAGCACTGTGGAGATGAAAGATC
>CAMWSY010000104.1 GCA_947176995.1 uncultured Porphyromonadaceae bacterium
GTTCAGGTCAGTTCGGCAACGAGATCTTCATGAATCTGCAGCGTCAGGATCGCCTCACCTCCAACCGCATAAAGGCTGTGTTCTACGACAACCGCTGGACATCGTCCAACCACAACGGCACAATTCCCGCAGCAGCACAGATTTCTTCGGGCACCGATGCCGAGCGTTATCTCTTCTCATCGGCTCAGGTCTTCAACGGCTCATTCTTCAAGATCCGCCAGATGCAGCTCGGCTACACCGTTCCGCAGAACATTACCCGCAAGTTCTTCGTTCAGAACCTCCGCGCCTACGTTTCGCTTGACGACTTCTTCACCATCTCGAGCTATCCCGGCATCGATCCCGAGATCAGCGCAGGCACAGGCTCAAGTCAGGGTCTCGACATGGGTGGCTATCCTGTTACCAAAAAAGTCAGCGTAGGATTCAACGTTACTTTCTAACCTCTTCAGAATCTAAATCCCAATGATAAGAAAATCAATATATGCGCTTCTGGCTGCGGCCTCGATGGGAATCTGCGCCACAAGCTGCTCCAACGAGTTGGACATTCCGCAGAAGGGATCTTATCCGACCGACACCTACTACTCGACCGACGAGGAGGCTGCGACGGCACTTGCCCTTTCCATGTCCTACATCAACAATATGGCATTTGAGATCATCCAGTCCATCAACTGTCTCAGCGACGACGTGTGGCCCGGTGGTGCAAATGCAGGTGACCAGCCCGGTCTCCACCAGTTCTCCGGATTCTACATCTCCACCGAGAACGACAAGGTGCTCAACATCTATTCGTTCTGCTACCGTCTCATCTACTTCTCCAACGTTCTCATCGAGAAACTCGAGAATAAGGACGACGCCACCCCGTTCATGAAGCAGTGTGTGGCCGAGGCTTACTTCCTCCGCGGTTGGGCAGAGTTCTATCTCGGAGTATTCTGGGGCAACCCGCCCATCGTCGACCACGTGCTTCAGCCCAATGAGTACAACAGCGTAACAAACTCTGAGTACGGTGAAATGCTCGAGCAAGCAGGCAAAGACTTCCGCCACGCCATCGAGTCAGGCAACCTTCCCGAGAAGAACGCTCTCGGCGACAAGACCAACCTCGCTCACTGCACGCTCGCTGCCGCACAGGGTTATCTCGGCAAAGTATATCTCTTCCAGCAGAAGTACACCGAGGCAGCATCAACACTCGACAAGATCATCGACAGCAAGAAATACAAGCTCTACGACGGTGACTACGCCGACATCATCAAAGCTCCCTCCAACTGGAGCGACGAAGGCATCTTCGAGATCAACTGCCCTCCCGGCCAGACCGACGCTACAGCTCCTCAGCTCATGAGCTACGTCTACATCTATGCCGGCTGGCGTGAGGATCACTTCGACTTCACCGGCATCAGCCCCGACTTCGGCAACTTCAACACCACAGGCTACGGCTTCTTCAATCCGCAGGACGCACTTGCCGAGGCGCTCATCAAGAGCGACGGTGCCGACGGCTACCGCACCACATCGGTTGTCAAGGATCAGGCATTTGTGCAGAATGTGATGGGCATAGCCAAGAAGCCCAATTCACCCGCCCACGGCCACGGACTCTACTGCGGATGGAAAAACCGCTACGAGTGGAGCGACGTATCGATGAACTGGGGCGGATGGTCACCCTTCCCCGCAACCAACTTCCGCTACATGCGCTATGCCGAGGTTCTTCTCAGCGCTGCCGAAGCTCACTTCCAGAGCGGCCACACCACCAAGGCGCTTGAATATGTGAATGAGGTTCGGACTCGTGCTCAGGCTCCTCTCTACTCCTCTATCGACATGGACAAGATCAAGCTCGAGCGTCAGGTTGAGCTTTGCATGGAAGGTCAGCGCTTCATGGACCTCGTGCGCTGGGGCGACGCTGAGGCTGTTCTCGGCAAGCAGGGTCAGAACATCGAGAAGCTCGACATCGATGCTTCAGGCAAGTGGATACTGGTTCCCGACGACTCCTCAAGCCCCTCCTACGGCTTCAAGGCTGGTCGCAACGAGCTGCTCCCCTACCCGCAGCGTGAGATGGACCAGAACGCCAACATCAAGCAGAACCCCGGTTATTGATACACCGGGGCTTCTGGAAGAAGGTGTGTCATAAAACACAAATTTGACACATCCACCGCCAACCAAAATTGAAAGTTGATATATTATGATTGGTTTAAATATTATTGTAATTCAATAGGTGATGCAATAAGCAATTAAGTAGTGATTGCGGGAGATCCACACGTGAGTGCCGGTCTCCCGCAAGTTTTATTCCCCCATGAATTGCTCTGATTCCTCCGAATTTCAGCGCCGGAGGCGCGTCATTATGATTAGCCCTATGCGACCGTCAGGGAGCATAGGGGATATTGCCCCGATTACATTGAGCCTCGGAGAGGCGATATCATCACCCCTCAGTATGAAAATTGGTAAACACACCGCGTTCCTGAGCAGGCATTCCATCATCCTTAGCAGCATTATCAAAAGCCTTGATCATGAAAGCCATATTCTTGCCGAGATTGCGCATTGTCTGCAATCCCTCCTTGTCGGCCTCCACATCCTCGGCCGTGAAACCGTGAACCTCATTCCAGTAAGTGCTCGACACCACAGGCATGGCACTTATCGTGAAATACTTGTTGATCTCATCAAATGCCGACGTCGATCCGGCGCGGCGCGACGAAACGACCGCTGCACCCACCTTCATCGTCTTGTCGACCGTACCCGATGTGCTGTAGAACAGACGGTCAAGGAAAGCCAGCAACTGACCGTTGGCACCGGCGTAATAGACCGGAGTACCCACCACCACACCGGCAGCCTCCGCAAGCTTCGGAGCAGTCTCGTTCACAGCGTCATTAAACACACACCGGCCATTCTGGCGGCAGAAGTTACACCCGATGCAACCTCTCACATCCTTGTTGCCGACATTCACGCGCTCAGTTTCGATGCCGTTAGCTTTCAAGGTCTGCTCCACTTCGCGGAGTGCACGGTCAGTGCAGCCGCCAAGATGCGGGCTGCCGTTTATCACAAGTACTTTCATTGTTTATAAATATCAATATGACACAAAAGGCGACAGGAATACTGTCACCCTTTATAACAACGCAGGTTACTGCACGGTTTATGATTAGAATTTGTCGGCAAGAGCCGCCGCCTGTGCGCATCCGTCCGTCTTGTCAACGTCACCTTCATTGAACACACCCGGCACAAGCACTTCACCCACGATATCCCACTTCAGCAACGCTGCCGTGCGTTCCATCGGCATTTTCACGCCATCCATCACCGAGGCATCATGCTCCTCGCAGCAGCATATCAGACCCATCTTCTTGCCGTAGATCGGCTTTTCGGCCACACAGAATGAAAATACACGGTCGATCACACCCTTTATCTGTGCCGGAATCGAGTACCAGTACACCGGCATTGCATAAACAATCGCGTCAGCATCGAGAATGTGAGGCGCAATGACGTTGAAATCATCGTCAAACGAGCAAGCCTTACCGGTCTTGAAGCAGGTCATGCACGCATGGCAGCCACCTATCTTCATCATAGCGGCGTCAAACCTCACCACCTCATGTCCCTTTGCCTCGGCAGCCTTGATAAAAGCATCCGTCATCGCAAAGGTATTCCCCTTCTTGCGCGGGCTCCCGGTTATTACAGTGATTTTCATTTCTTAATCGTGTCAGAATTTTGATTATAGGCCTTCGCAACACATTTCCACTCCCCGTTGAGCTTCAGGAGCAGCAAGAAGTCGGTGAAATCGATGCGGCCGCCCCACCCCTCTTCAAGCACACGCACCACAGCCACCGTCTCCTCCACGGCAAGCACATCTATGCGCGCCTTGAAATTATCGCCGGCACCCACGCTGTCCACGTTGTGATAGAATTGCTCTATAGAGCCATGCTCAAGCACGCCGTCAAGTATTCCGAAGAGCACTGCATCATCGGTGAAAAGAGTCTTGGCATACGCGCTGTTTCCCTCAGCCACGCTTTTCACAAACTTTTCGGCAGCCTTGGCCACTGCGTCATATTCTTTGATCTGGTCTCTCATATTTCTAAAGTTTAATAGTTTATTTTGTCACAAAACTAATACCATATTCCGGCGTAGTCAAGTACCGAAAAATTATTCATATACCGAAAAATTTTTCCATACCCTTGCATTTCACCGATATTGGCTAAATTTGTCACTGAAAAAAATCCCGCAATCATGGCCTACGAGAAAAAAATACCGGTCGATCTCGACTGCCCGCTGCGGCTCACCATGAGCCTTATCGAGTCAAAATGGAAATCCTGCATCCTCGACGAACTCCGCTCAGGCACCCCCATGCGACCGAGTGAGATCCACAAGTGTCTACCTGAAGCCGCTCCCCGTGTACTCGATATCCAGCTGAAAGAACTCGTTGAGGACGGACTCGTCGCCAAAACGATCTTTCCCGAGCTTCCTCCACGCTCCGAGTACCACATCACTCCCCTCGGCATCTCCCTGCTCCCCATCATCGACTCCATGCTGAAATGGGGCGAGGAACACATGGATATCTTCGAAAAGAAATACAAACGCTAAACTCCACCCCACTCATGAGACCGATGCGCAAAGCCTCGCGCCGCCACCCTGCCGACTGGGCGCTTGAAGTGTTCGATAAAGCCCCCTACATTACCGTCAGCATGACACGCCCCGACGGCACACCCTACGGACTCCCCCTTTCCCTTGCCCGCCGCGACGACATCACATTCTACTTTCACTGTGCCGGCGAGGGCGAGAAACTCGACTGCATAGCCCATTGTCCTGTTGTCAGCCTATCGGCCGTAAGCCGCTGCTCGCCGCGCTATGAGGAAGACAAAAACAACTTCACCGAGTACTACAACTCGGCCATTGCCCTCGGCAGAGCCGAAATCGTTACCGACGACACCGAGAAAACCGAGGCGTTGCGCCTGATCTGCGAGCGCTTCCTCCCCGACCACATGGAGCATTTCGATGCCGCAGTCACCCGTAGCCTTCAGCGCACTGCCATCGTCCGCATCACCCTCACCGAGCCCCCCGTAGGCAAGAGCAAGCCCTGACCCTACATGTGCAGCTCCTTCTTGTGCCCCAAAGTGCGCGTATAGCTGAATATTCCGGCGCACAGTGCAAAAGCGACGCTGAGATACAGGCATATCCTCACCGCGCTGAGTTCAGCCGCCACAAGCGCAAAAACCGAGCTAACCATCGTAGCACCGAGCGTCTGTCCCACGAGGCGTGCCGTGCTCTGCATTCCACCCGCGCCACCGCTGCGGTGGACAGGCGTGGCCATGACCATGACGATATTGTTTGGAGTCTGAAACATGCCGAATCCCACGCCGCACACGGCCATCCTCCACGCGATATCCCACTCACCCGGCGCGCTTCCCGGCATAAGCAGAAGCACCACGCCGAGAATAAACACCCCCATTCCCGCCGCAGCCGTAGCGCCCGGATTATGCCGTTCCACATACCGCGCCGCAATCGGCGACACAATCATTGTGGCGAGCGGCCACGGCGTCATCAGCAGTCCCGTTGTGATCGCCGAGAAATGATAGCTGTTCAGATACAGAAACGGCAGAGCGATCATCGTCACATTTTGCGCGATAAACGAGCATACCGACGTCACTATGCTCATCGTGTACATTGAGTTCCTGAACAGATCCACCGGCAAGAGCGGCTGTTCATGCCCACGTTGGCGGCGATAGTAGAAAATCCCCGTAACCACACCCGCCGTCAGCAGAATCCCGCTCAACATCATGTCCCCCTTCCTCGTGAAATTACCCAGAGCATAGAAAATCAACCCGAACACAATCATGTTCTCCACCGCGCTCACCCAGTCGAAACGCGGTTTGTGATCCACTGCCGGATTCTGCGGCAGCAACCGCCATCCCATCACGAAAGCTGCAATTCCGAGCGGCACATTGATCAGGAAAAGCCAGTGCCACGACGACACCGACAGGATAGCTCCCGCGATAGTCGGCCCGGCGGCAGTAGCGATAGCGATGCACATAGCGTTCAGAGCCATCCCCCGCCCAAGAATCTCACGCGGATATATCAGCCTCACCAGCGCGATGTTCACCCCCATCACACAAGCCGCACCAATGCCCTGCACGGCGCGGGCCACCACGAGCATCACAAAATTCGGAGCAGCCGCACACATCGCCGACGACAACGTGAAAATAGCCACACCCGTCAGGAAAGTGCGCTTGTAGCCATGCAGGTCGCCCACAGAGCTCACAGGAAGCAGCAGCATCGTTATCACAAGCTGATAGATCGTCACGATCCACACCGTCGACGAGTTGCTTATCCCGAACTTCTCCGCGAGCACAGGCAGAGCCACATTCACCACCGTGACATCCAGCACCGTCATCACCAGCACAATCTGCAAAGCGATCACAGCGATATATTTGCGATATGAAAAACCAATTCCACCCATAATTCTCATCCTCTCATAAAACCGTTATACTTCAGCATCGGCAAAGCGACCGCTCCGTCCGACCCTACAAATATAATGCCCATCCCACCCCC
>CAMWSY010000105.1 GCA_947176995.1 uncultured Porphyromonadaceae bacterium
CTTTGGGCATGTTGGCAGCCTTGGCGTTCTGCATCAGGGCGCGCAGGCGAGGGTTGGTCGAGGGGTCGGGGCCGCCGGCCTTGGCAGCGATAGTGATTTCCTTACCGATGCGCGTGAATGTGCGCGACATGTTGCCCCAGCGTTTCAGTTTGCGGGCTTTGCGATATTCAAATGCTCTTCCCATGGGAAGTGATGATATTTAGTGTTTTACTTTGTTTTGTCTTGGTTGTTGCACTTTAGCGCAGTGAGGCGCCCAGACGCTTCTCGAGTGATTGGGTGATCTTCTGCATTACTGCGTCGATCTGCTTGTCCTGAAGAGTCTTCTCGTCATCCTGAAGTGTGATTGCTATGGCATAGCTCTTCTTGCCGGCAGGAAGATTCTTCCCTTCATACACATCAAAGAGTTCGATGTTCTTGAGCAGACGCTTCTCGGCAGATCTTACGGTCTGCTCGACCATCTCCATCGTGACGGCTGTATCGAGAAGCAGAGCGAGATCGCGTCTCACGGGCATCGTGCGGGGGAGAGGAGTAAACTCTGCATTGCGCTTCAACGCCAGTGCTACGAGTGCCTTCCAGTTAAGTTCTGCGAAGTACACAGGCTGCTTTATTCCCATCTTGCGCAGGAGAGGCTGAGCCACAACCCCCATCATTCCGAGTTGTTTTCCCGAACGGGTGGAAATTGTCATCTGATTTTCCATCACCTCGTCGGCCTCGGCGACGCTGAGCGATATTTCACGCGGATTCAGGCCGAGGCGGGCGATCACATTGGCAACAGTGGCTTTGAGGTCGAAGAATGTCGACAGCTGTGCGCCTCGTGCCCAGTTTCCGTCAGTGATATTGCCGGTGATCCACAGGGCAAGGTGTGATTCTTCGCTGAACGGAGTGAGCGGACGTTCGGCCGTCGATTCCTCCGCAGGATTGAAGAAATAAACATTTCCGCTTTCATAGAACTTCAGGTCTGAGTTCTTGCGGTTGATGTTGTGGGCGATAGATTCCAGACCGCCGAAAAGCAGCGTCTGGCGCATCACACTCAGGTCGCTGCTGAGCGGATTGAGAAGTTTCACGCACTTGTCGGCCGGCCAGCGGTTGAGGCTGTCATAGTAGCTGATCGACGATAGTGAGTTGTTGAGTATCTCGTTGAATCCGGTGGCCGTGAGTTGCTCGCTTATTGTGCGGAGCATATCATCGGCGGCATCCGTTGGCGTCTGGTAGGAGAGTGATGCGTGAAGCTGATCTCCTGCAACCACGTTGTTGTAGCCATAGATGCGCAGGACGTCCTCGATTACATCGCAGGGACGGCGCACATCCACCCTGTAGGTCGGCACTTCGAGGTTTACCTCGTCGGTGCTTGGGCGGCCTGTAATTTTTATTTCAAGAGACTCAAGAATTGAATCGACCGTCTCCTGAGGGATGTTTTTGCCCACAAGGGCATCAAGTCCCTTGTAGCTGAGGGTCACAGGATAAGGTGCTATCGGCTGGGGGGATATATCCACGGGGTCGCCGCATATCTCGCCACCGGCAAGCTCCTTCACGAGCAAGGCTGCAAGTTTGATCGCATAAAGGCAGATATTGGGATCGGTACCGCGCTCATAGCGGAAAGATGCGTCGGTCGACAATCCGTGACGGCGTGCCGTCTTTCTCACCCATGTCGGATTGAAGTATGCGCTTTCAAGGAAAATATCGGTTGTCGCCTCGGTTACACCGGAGTTGAGACCACCGAAAACTCCTGCGATACACATTGGGCCGTTGGCACCGCATATCATCAGATCGCGCTCCGAAAGTTTGTGCTCCACACCGTCGAGGGTCACAAAAGCTGTACCTTCGGCCACAGTCTTCACACTCACCTTGTCATCGTTGATCTGCGACAGGTCGAAGCAGTGAAGCGGCTGACCGATTCCGTGAAGTATGTAGTTGGTGATGTCTACGATATTGTTGATCGGGCGCTGTCCTATAGCAGTCAGGCGTTCTTTAAGCCAATCGGGGCTTTCTGTCACTTTCACGCCTCTGATCGTCAGGCCGCAGTAGCGGGGACAGGCTTCAGTGTTGAGTACCTCCACTCCTATGCCGCCGTCGGGACGGTCGGCCTTGAACGACTCCACCTCTGGCTTGTGGGCCTTTGCCGGGCGGTTGTGTGTGCAGAGCCATGCCGAGAGATCGCGTGCCACACCATAGTGCGATGCTGCATCCACGCGGTTGGGAGTGAGATCCACTTCAAGCACATGGTCGCTGGTCAGCCCGTAGTATTCTGCCGCGGGAGTGCCCGGTTTCACATCCTCATTGATCACGATGATGCCGTCGTGAGAATTTCCCACGCCTATCTCATCCTCGGCGCAGATCATGCCGAACGAGTCCTGACCGCGCATTCTCCCTTTCTTGATGGTAAACTCCTTACCGTCGGGAGCATAGAGTACAGTACCGATTGTGGCCACTACTACTGTCTGGCCGGCAGCTACGTTAGGAGCACCGCAGACAATCTGTACAGGGCCGTTGCCGTCGCCGAGATCGACTGTTGTGATATGAAGATGATCGCTGTCGGGATGATCGACGCAGGTAAGCACCTTACCGATCACGAGACCGCGCAGGCCGCCGCGTATCGACTCGACCTCCTCGATTGATCCGGTTTCAAGACCTATCGATGTCAGTGCTTCGGCCAGTGCTTCGGCCGAAAGGTCGAAGTCTACATAATCCCGAAGCCATTTATAGGATATATTCATTTACTCCAGTGGATGTTTGATGTGCACTTTCGATTAATGCGCAAAAATACATATTTTCCTGAAAATTTCAAACCTCATGTTTACACCGCGGTTCTTGCCCGGAAAACGTTAAAAAGTAGTATCTTTGAGTTGAAAAAATCTTATAGATCCATCGTTTCTCATTATGGACTACGTTATTCTTGCCGGCGGACTCGGCTCACGTTTTCAGAAGGACGGTTGTGCTGTCCCCAAGCCGCTTGTTCCGTTGTTCGGTCAGCCCATGATTGGCCGCCTCATAAAGACCCTGTGCCGGTTTGACGCAAACCGTATTCAGGTTGCTGCTAATGCGCGTATGCCGCAATTGCTTGAGTATCTCGACTCTCTGATTGCCGAAGGCTACCCCGTGGTTGTCAATCCGGTGATTACTGATAATTCTTACATAAGCCTGCGTGAAGGTGCGCGTGGCATTGACGGTAAGTTCATTGCGATGACCGTCGACGCGATTTTCACCAATAGGGAATTCACCCGGTATGTGCAAGCGGTTGAGCAGGCCGATGATAATACTGTGCTGATGGGGCTGACCCGTTTTGTCGATGACGAGAGTCCGCTTTACGCTCGTATAAACTCTGAGGGAGAAATTATCGACTACCGCTATGGAGGTGAGCCTTTTGCCGAGGGAACAATTGTTTCAGCCGGCTTGTACGGTCTTTCAGGCGGTGTTATGCAGATGATTGTCGACGAGGACAAACACCCGTCTTCACTTAGTGATTTTCAGCGTATTCTGGCTGCCGAAACAAATCTCAAGGTTTTGCCGTTTGAATTTGAGAAAGCTTTTGACGTTGACAATCTCCACGACCGCGCGGCTGCCGAGGAATTTCTGCGCAACGCCAACGGCGAGTAAACATGATACTTTAGTATGAATAACAACGCTCTTGCATTTACCGCTTTGGGTCGTGAATATTGTGAGGCTGTCTCTTCAGCGGCAACCTACACTCCGGCCCGCTTTGTGGCAACAATGCTTAAATTACTTCCCCGCATCTACATCACTGCATCCGATCTTCAGCCTTCGGCCAACGGACTTCTGCAGGATGAAGAGGACTCTTGGCTGAACCCTGCGCTCGATGAGCAGGCCTACGAAGAGGTGCGTGCCGGAGTGGCCGCCTTGATGGGGGAGGACGACGTGTTTCTCGAGGTATTTGAGGAGGACATGAAGTACAGCGATACACCTGTGGCTGCGAGCATATCGGAAAGTCTTGCCGACATCTACCAGCAGCTTTTCGATTTCCTCTACACCGTGGCTGATTCGACCGATGAAGTTGCTGACAGTGCTATTCTGGCTGTACGCTCATCGTTCCGTGAATTTTGGTCACAGACCCTTCTCAATGTCCTGCGCGCAATCAACCATCTTTGGGCTGCCGGACTGCTACCCGATGAGGAAGAAAATGATGATGAAGGCATGGATTGAAGCTATGAGGCTGCGCACTCTCCCTGTCTCTACGGCAGGAGTACTTGCGGCATGGGCGGTTGCGTCCGGATCTCCGCTATTCCGTTGGATTCCGGCTGTTATATGCCTGTTGTTTGCTGTGGGAGCGCAGATAGCTTCAAATTTTGCAAACGAATATTACGATTACCGTGACGGTCTTGACCGCCCGGGACGTTCCGGCCCGCGTCGTGGTGTTACCGAGGGCGATATTTCCCCTTCGGCAATGAAAAAGGCCACTTTTGGTGTTTTGGCAGCCACATCGCTTCTTGGTTTGACTCTCATAATCTGGGGAGGATGGTGGCTTCTTGCCGTGGGAGCAGTGATCGCCGTGGGAGCGTTGGCCTACAGTGCCGGCCCGTGGCCTCTTTCCCGTCATTGTCTCGGTGAGGTCATGGTGATTATTTTCTTCGGAATTGTCCCTGTCAATCTCACCTCATGGCTTGTATGCGGCGAGTGGTTGCCGGCGGCATTACCCATATCGGTTGCTATCGGGTTGATGGGGGCGAATGTGTTGATAATAAATAATTATCGTGATGCCGACGATGATCGTGCCGTCGGGAAGCACACACTTGCGACATTGCTTGGACGTAAGGTTGTCAGAGCGTTATATCTCGTGTTTGCTATAGTGGCCTGTCTGCTTGCCGTCACTGCCTCTTCACGCTTTGTATCGGCTGCATCGGTCTATGTTGTAGGGGCAATGTCGATATGGTGGCGCATGAGACTGCCCGAAAATCCGTCGGCTGCATCTCTCGCCGCTCTCAATCCGCTGCTTGGTCTTACAGCCTGCTCCATGCTTCTCTTTGCAATTCTTTTATTCGCTTGAAAAATGAGTTTGAATCTCCCTCCGTTGGCTGAGCGGATGCGTCCGCAGTCTCTCGACGATTACATAGGTCAGTCCCATCTTGTGGGGCCGGGTGGAGTAGTGCGCCGCATGATTCAGAGTGGAAATGTGGCGTCGTTTATCCTTTGGGGGCCTCCCGGAGTGGGTAAGACCACTCTTGCTCGCATCATATCCAAAGCGACAGGAAATGCCTTTTTCACTCTGAGTGCTGTGACATCGGGGGTTAAGGAGGTCAGGGAAGTGCTTGACCGATGCAAGGCTGAGGCATCCAGTGTGTTTTCCAAGGGGCGTCCAATTCTATTCATCGATGAAATCCATCGCTTCAATAAAGCGCAGCAGGACAGCCTGCTGGGTGCAGTGGAAAATGGGACGGTAACCTTGATTGGAGCCACTACCGAGAATCCGTCTTTTGAAGTAATACGTCCGCTACTCTCTCGTGCACAAGTCTATACGCTGCGTCCTCTTGAAGAGAACGATTTGCAGCATCTTCTTGACCGTGCGCTTGCCGAGGATGAAATCCTGTCACGCCGTGATGTAAAGGTTGAATCCACTGTCGCCCTATTCCGTTTTGCCGGAGGCGACGCGCGCAAGTTGCTTAATATCCTCGACCTATTGGAGCAGTCCACCCCTCATGGTGAGCCGGTGGTGATTTCCGATGAGAATGTCACTTCATCGTTGCAGGAGAATCCGGCTGCCTACGACAAGGGGGGAGAAATGCACTACGACATTATATCGGCGTTTATCAAAAGCATACGTGGCAGTGATCCCGACGCGGCGGTCTATTGGTTGGCGCGCATGATTGCAGGAGGCGAAGATCCGGAGTTTATCGCCCGCCGCCTTGCCATTCTCGCAGCTGAGGATATAGGGCTTGCCAATCCCAACGCGCTTCTGCTTGCAAACGCCACTTTCGACATACTCAGGAAAATAGGAATGCCCGAGGGACGCATACCACTGGCTGAATGTACGGTGTATCTAGCAAACTCCCCCAAGAGCAACTCCGCTTACATGTCGATAGATGCGGCACTTGCCAAGGTGAGAGAGACGGGTGATCTGCCTGTTCCGCTTCATCTGCGAAATGCCCCGACCTCACTGATGAAGGATATGGGGTATGGTGCGGATTATAAGTATGCCCACGACTATCCCGGAAACTTCGTCAGGCAGCAATTCCTGCCTGACCGCATTGTGGGCACGCGCTTCTGGCACGCCTGCCGTAATCCTCAGGAAGACAGGCTTGAGGAAATGCGCCGTTCACGATGGGAAGCGAAGTAGCTGAGTGATAGATATAAGCAAAAAAATCCACAATAAATGTCCGGGATAATAAGGAGATTTGCTAATTTTGTATGAATACTAATTACAGTTCAATAAGTCCGATGAAAACGATTGACCATTTGCTCGCAGAGAAACTTCTGGGAATCAGTGCTATCAAGCTTCAGCCCGAGAACCCCTTTACTTGGGCGTCAGGCTGGAACTCCCCGATCTACAC
>CAMWSY010000106.1 GCA_947176995.1 uncultured Porphyromonadaceae bacterium
GTATCATCGTGAAAAGAGATGCCTCGCAACAAGCACAATGCGGCACACCGGTGGAGCGCGGCAAAATAGCGCGTGGCGATATTCTTTTCTTCGGGAACGCGGAAACGGGTAGGGTGACGCATGTGGGAATCTATGAGGGTGACAGCATGTATGTGCACAGTTCGGGGCGTGTTCGCCGCAACAGTCTTGACCGTGAGTCGCCGGAATACATGGAAAAGCATTATCTTAGCAGCCGACGCTTCGGCAATGCCGTGGGGAGCGACGGGATAATGAGGGTCAAGGATCACCCGTGGTTTTTCTAATTGTCATCTCCTTAAGTTAAAAAATCACTCTATCATTCAAATAAATCTCTCTCAACAGCAATGGACAGAAGGACATTCTTGAGGAGCAGCCTAATGAGCGCTGCTGCTGTCACACTCGCCCCATTGGGTATAAGCTGGCAGAAAAGGCGTGAGTTTAAGCCGGGTAAGCTAAACCTGTCGTTTGCTCCTCATGAGCTACAATTGCGTCATGCGTTCAATCTGGCAAAATCAAGCAGGACAGTAACGCCCGATGTGCTTGTTAAGATTGAATTTGATGGTCTTACGGGGTATGGAGAGGCTTCGATGCCGCCTTATCTCGGTGAGAACGAGAAATCGGTGTGCAATTTTCTATCACAACTCGATCTGTCGCAGTTCTCAGATCCGTTTCACATAGCAGAGATACACCGGTACATGGATACCGTGGCAACCGGAAATCAGGCCGCCAAATGTGCGGTAGATATCGCGCTGCATGACATTGCAGGCAAGATAACCGTGCAGCCGTGGCACAGGATGTGGGGGCTGAATGCGGCTGACGCTCCATGCACTTCTTTCACGATAGGGATTGACACGCCTGAAGTCGTAAGGGAGAAGGTTGCGGAAGCTTCGCCATACAAGGTGCTGAAGGTGAAGATGGGGCTTGACCGCGACAAAGAGACGGTGGAGATAATCAGAGAAATGACCGATGTGCCTATCTGCGTGGATGTGAATCAGGGGTGGAGCAGCCGTGAGGAAGCGCTTGAGATGTGTCACTGGCTTGCCGCAAGGAATTGCCTGTTTGTAGAGCAGCCGTTTGATAAAACCGATGTGGATAACACGGCTTGGCTCAGGGAGAAGTCACCGCTACCAATTATCGCCGACGAGGCGGTGCAGGGGGTGAATGATGTGAGGCGCATGGCTGACATATATGACGGTATCAACATCAAGCTGATGAAATGCGGAGGAATGCATGAGGCGCATGAAATGGCTGTCGTGGCGAAAGCTCTTGGGCTGAAGGTTATGCTGGGTTGCATGACGGAAACGTCGTGCGGTGTAACAGCAGCCGCCCAGCTGGCACCAATGGCCGACTGGGCGGATCTTGACGGTAATCTATTGATCAGCAACGACCCGTTTGACGGAGTTAAGATTGTTGACGGAAAGGTAACTGTCCCGTCGGATCGTCCGGGTATCGGTGTCGTCGAGGTTTAGAGTCTATCAGGGAATGTACTGACGGATAACGGGGAGAATAAGGTTCTCCATGATGACATATCCGTCGGCGTTGGGGTGTACTCCGTCGTGAGAGTAAGCGGGGTTGAGCGCACGGTCTTCGCCGGTCACGAGGCTTGAGTAGTAGTCGACATAGGGTATGTCGTGTGTCTCAGCGTAGTTCTTTATGCGTGCGTTGAGCGATGCAATCTTGTCGGATGAGTTTTTGATCTCAGGTGCCCACGGGAATTTAGCAGCGGGGAGCGTCGAGGTAAGGATAACCTTGATGCCGTTGGCCTGTGCCATCTGAACCATAGCGACGATGTTGCTGAATGTGCGATCCTCGTTGTAGGGGCATGTGTTCTCGGCAACGTCGTTTGTAGCAGCGTTGATAACTACCAGTGCGGGCTTGAGCTTGATGACGTCCTCGATGAAGCGGAGGACAAACTGATAGGTTGTCTGGCCGGAGATACCGCGTCCGACGAAGTCATTGTTCTCAAAAAACTCGGGGCGCTTCGAGGGCCATCCCTCGGTGATGGAGTTGCCGAAGAAAACCACGCGGCGGAGATCGACAGGGGCGTTCTTCATGAGCTCGGCGTTCTTGGCCTCGTAACGGCTGTAGAGGGGCCAATCCCAGTTGTCGTCGGCGCTGACGGAGAGTGCTGCGATGAAGAGTGCAGCAGCGGAAAGAAGAAACTTTTTCATTTGAAATTGATATGATATTATGATTGGATGCGGAATTGGCAGATCATCAGGGTACATACTTGCGTATCACCGGGAGAACGAGTTTCTCCATGATCTTGTAGCCTTCGGCGTTGGGATGCACACCGTCGCCGGCGAGTCCTTCCTTGAATGCGCGGTCGGGTTTCCCGTTGACAAGCGATGAGTAGTAATCGACGTAAGGTATGTCGTGAGTTTCGGCGTAGTTCCTGAGAAGAACGTTGAGTGATGCGATCTTATCGGAAGATCCGGTGATCTCGGGAGACCAAGGGAACTTGGCGGCGGGGAGGACGGAGGTGAGTATGACCTGTATGCCGTGGGCCTGCGCCATGTCGATGAGTCCGACGATGTTGTTGAATGTGCGCTCCTCGTTGTAGGGGCATGTGTTCTCGGCAACGTCGTTGCCACCGGCGCAAATGACTACAGCTGCGGGTTTGAGCTTGATGACGTCCTCGATGAAACGGAGGAGAAATTCGTAGGATGATTGTCCCCATACGCCTCGCCCGACAAAATTGGGGTTCTCGGCGAAGAACTGAGGGCTGTGGATCGGCCATCCCTCGGTGATGGAGTTGCCGAAGAACACGACGCGACGCGGATCTTCGGGCTTATTTTTCAGAAGCTCGGCGTTGGCATCGGCATAGTAGCTGTATTTAGGCCAGTCCCAAACCTCTTTCTCGTCGTCGGCGCTTGCCATAAATGCTCCCATGAGCATGATTACAGCAGAAAAAAACAGTTTTTTCATTGTGATTGCAACAGGTGATTAGAATTTATATTGCAAAATTAAAAAAATATCGGGAAAATGTGGTCATTTAACACTTGATAATGCAAACGTACGGCGTTATCTTTGTAACTAAAATCCAAAATAGAACAAGATATAAGCCATTCATGAAAAAGTTACGTGTATTGCTCGCTGCAGCGATGTTTGCGTGGGTCGGTCAGGCAGTATGTGCCGGTGACCGTCTGCCGGGCTACATCCAAGCAGAGAAGTTTACCGCCGACAAGCTCGGCACAATGCTTTTTTCAACTCAGGTCACGCCGCGATGGTTTCCTGACGGAAATAAGTTCTGGTTTACCTACAAGACCAGCGACGGTGATTTCTGGTATGTGGTCGACCCGCTGACGCGCACCCGCACCCCGCTGTTTGACCGTGACGATCTTGCCTCGCAACTGACTGAGATCGTTGGTGACCCGTTTGAGGGACGCCATATCCCTATCAGAAACCTGAAGATAGACAAGGACGGCCGCACTTTCACGTTTGAGATCACTTCGACAATCGAGGAGGAGGTGAAGAAAGATGGTGATAAGGAGGGAAAAGGTAAGGGTAAGAAGGAGAAAAAGGTATTCTATTTCTCATACGACTATCCGACTAAGTCGCTGACTCACCTTGCCGACAAGGAGAAAGAACCGAAGCGCCTTGACTGGGGGTCGGTGTCGCCCGACGGCAAGACTGTGGTGTACGCCAAAGATCTCAACCTCTACAAAATGAGCATCGAGGACTATGAGAAAGCCCGCAAGGATGAGAATGACTCGACAATCGTTGACATACAGCTGACTACCGATGGCGTTGAGGATTTCGGTTATGGCATACCGTACAGCACGCTAAACACCGACACGCTCTGCAACGGCAAGCGTAAGGCTGTGTATGGCGCATGGTCGCCTGACTCGAAGCATTTTGCAATCACTCTCGAGGATCAGCGCGAGGTGAAGCCTCTCTGGGTGATCAACTCTGTGGCACAGCCGCGCCCGACTCTGGAGAGCTACAAGTATCACATGCCGGGTGAAAAAGAGGCTCCGCAGAATCACCTCTATGTGTTCGACATGACGAACAACAGCCGCAAGGAGGTGGATGCAAGTGCATTCAAAGATCAGACGATAGATATTGAAACGGAGACTCCCACCCACCGTTCGGCCAACGATGAGTACAGAAAGAGTGTGTGGACGGGTGACAACAACAAGTTCTACCTGACCCGCACGAGCCGCGATCTGCACCGCATCGATGTGTGTACCTACACTATCGGCGATGACAAGGTTGTGCCTGTGATCGAGGAGCGCATGAACACCTATGTGGACATGCAGCCGGTGAAGTTAGCCTCGGGGGGCAAGGAGATCGTGCACTGGAGCGAACGCGACGGATGGGCACATCTTTACCTCTATGACAGTGACGGTAATCTGAAGAACCGCATCACCAAAGGGTCGTGGCACGTGTCGAGAGTGCTGAAGGTGGATGACCCGACACGCACGATCTATTTCACCGCTAATGGCATGGATGCTGAGGAAAATCCTTACTACGAACACGTCTACCGCGTGAATTTCGACGGCAGCGGACTGAAACTGCTCACAGAGGGCAATTATTTCCACCGCGCTGAGATAGATGACGATGCAAAGTATATTGTTGACAACTATTCACGTGTAAACACTGTGCCGAATGCTGTGCTCCTCGACAATCAGGGGCGCAAGGTAATGGATCTTCACGAGGCGGATTTCAGCCAGCTTTTTGCAGCGGGCTACAAGTTCCCGGAAATATTCAAGGTGAAGGCTGCCGACGGTGTTACCGATCTGTGGGGCACGATGTTCAAACCGTTTGATTTCGACTCGACAAAGGTTTATCCCATCATTGATTATGTATATCCGGGCCCGCAGGTTGAAGCTACAAATTATCCTTTCACCCGCATGAGTGTGAGAAACGACCGTCTGGCTCAGGCCGGCTTTATCGTGATCAATGTGGGTCAGCGCGGAGGTCACCCCTCACGCTCCAAGTGGTATCACAACTATGGCTACGGCAATATGCGCGATTATCCGCTGGCCGACCATAAGTATGCAATCGAGCAGCTTGCACGCGAATATCCGTTTATCGACATCGAGCGTGTGGGTATGCATGGTCATTCGGGCGGCGGCTTCATGACGGCTGCAGCCATGTTCTCTTATCCTGATTTCTTCAAGGCCGGTGTGTCGTGTGCTGGTAACCATGACAACAGCATCTATAACCGCTGGTGGAGCGAGAAGCACCACGGCGTGAAGGAGGAGGTGAGCGCCGAGGGTGACACAACATTCGTCTACAAGATCGCTACTAATCCTGAGATCGCCAAGAATCTCAAGGGCAACCTGATGCTTGTGACCGGCGACATTGACAACAATGTGCATCCTGGCAACACGATACGTGTGGTGAATGCTCTGATACGTGCCGGCAAGCGTTTTGATCTCGTTGTACTCCCGGGTCAGCGTCACGGTTTCGGCGACATGGATGAGTATTTCTACTGGCGCATGGTGGATTTCTTCTCGGATCATCTGCTCGGTGACCGAGAAAAGTCGGTGGATATACCGAAGCGGTAAAGATAGTAAGAAGCAAAAAAAGCGCTGCCTCATCATAATGAGGTGGCGCTTTTTTTAGGGGAGTGCGCGGAGGATGCGGGGAAGTCGCACGCGTTGCGTGCTCTTGCATTAGTGTCATTGTATCCGCGCCCTGATAGGCGCGGTTACTGCAAAAATCGCGTGCGTTGCACGCTGGGAATCAGGAGGACGCACGAACTGTGCGTCCCTACTCTGGGGTGGGGAGGACTCGGAGGGCGCGGAGTCCACGCTGCGGCTTTGCCGCGAAGTGCTGCGCCTCCGGCAGCAGAGAACCTTGTGACGCAGCTCCGCAGCTCAATGATAACGCACATGTTTACACCGGGTTCCTTACAGTCACCCGGTGCTGGCAGGTGTTACGCCCGTTGCACGGGCTTGGAGGACGCACGAACCGTGCAATGCGGTTCAAATAAGATTGCTAATTATTGGTGCGTCCCCGCCGGGGACGATTAGTGTTAAGTCGTGCTCGGCTGTCCACGGGCGTAAACGCCCGCGGTTAACGGAAATGTCCGGCCTCCGGCCGGGGATGATGCAGAGAACTCGGAGTGCGCAGAGGATGCGGGGGAGTAGACGTTCTTTGGAAAGAAGGGCGGGGGAGTCGCACGCGTTGCGTGCTCTTGCATTAGTGTCATTGTATCCGCGCCCTGATAGGCGCGGTTACTACAAAAATCGCGTGCGTTGCACGCTGGGAATCAGGAGGACGCACGAACCGTGCGTCCCTACGCTGGAGTTGGGAGGACGCGGAGATCGCGGAGAACGCGGAGAGGATGCATACTTGTAATGTGTGGGGATCGGAATGTGGTGGTTAAAATAATGGCCTCGAGGAAGTGGGTTAGTTGACGTCTTCGACGCCAATTGTCTATCATGCTACATGAACCCCACACCATCGCCTTCGGCTCGATGTGGGGCTTGATGCTATTTCCCGTCTTCGACGGGAGTGGGG
>CAMWSY010000107.1 GCA_947176995.1 uncultured Porphyromonadaceae bacterium
TCACGCACCTCGTCGAGAGTCGACTTGAAGGAGTCGACAAGATGCGTCGGGAGCTTGCGTATGAAGCCGACCGTGTCGGTAAGCAGAAACGGGAGATTGTCGATTATGACCTTGCGTACGGTGGTGTCGAGCGTAGCAAAAAGTTTGTTCTCGGCAAACACATCGCTTTTGCTCAGCAGATTCATGAGGGTGGACTTGCCGACATTGGTATAGCCGACAAGAGCGACACGCGTGAGCTTGCCACGGTTTTTGCGTTGTATGGACTTCTGGCGGTCGATCGACTTCAGTTCCTCTTTAAGCCGGGCAATGCGGTCGAGGATAATTCGTCGGTCAGTCTCGATCTGCGTCTCACCGGGGCCACGCATACCTATACCGCCACGCTGACGCTCAAGGTGAGTCCATAGCCGTGTGAGTCGTGGCAGCAGATACTGGTATTGTGCCAGTTCAACCTGAGTCCGGGCATTGGCCGTCTGCGCGCGTTTGGCAAAAATGTCAAGGATAAGCGATGTGCGGTCAAGTATCTTCACCTGAAGCTCACGCTCGATATTTGACACCTGTTTCGTAGTCAGATCATCGTCGAATATCACCATGCCAATATCGTTGGTCTGCACATAATCCCTTATCTCCTCGAGTTTACCTTTACCCACAAACGTGCGGGGATTGGGATAATCGACTTTCTGTGTGAAACGCTTTACGGTTACCGCTCCGGCAGTATCGGCAAGAAAAGCCAGTTCGTCAAGATACTCCTTTACCTTCGACTCGTCCTGCTGCGGTGTGATGAGCCCGACAAGCACGGTGCGCTCGGTGGTCTCCTTATCTATTATAAATTCTTTCACGTCTAAAGATGAATTAAATGTATATAGTTACAACGCCCACGGGGTCACATAAGTTAGAAATCAGATCCCGTAAACTGTGCACCTCCCGACACTGCCCCCTGCTTCTCCTTAACCTTGGAGTTGAAGTTGAACGTGAGCGACAGGGCGATATTGGGAAATTTGGGTTTTACGTCGGTGTAGGATTCAAGTCCGTCGGCGATGCGCGAGCTGTAATATCGCGCTGTGTGAAACACATTGTGAACCACAAGCGATGCCCACAGAGTGTTTCTGACGATCTGCTGGCGCACAGCAAGATCGAAGTAACAGTAGGCTTTCTCGCGCCCCTGACTCAGCACCGTCGGCCCTACAAAGTTGGCATCGAACTGCATCTTTGTTGTGGGGCCAAGCGTGAAATTGTTGATGAGCGATGCAGAATAACTGACGTTGGAAGCCGAGGTGCATCCTTCATATTTGCCTATGAATTTGTAACCGAAAACGCTGCCGTTGAGATTTGCAGTCCACCACTGTGCAAACCTGAGACGCGATGAAAATTCAAGACCTATCGTGCGGTCGTCGCCCGCATTCACAAGCGAGTCGAGTGTCACTCCCGGCTCATAGGGGACGCGCACACGCTGGGCCACATCCTTGCGGCTGCGCCAGAAAGCTGTTGCTGTCACCGAATTGTCGTTGCCGAAGTTGTGATTATAGCCTAATTCGGCCGAGTGCACATAGGCCGGGCGTATATCGGGGTTGCCTATCAGTTTCGTGTAATAGTCCTCGTAGGTGATATATGGTTCAAGCTGCCAGATTCCGGGGCGAACCGTGCGGTAAGAATAGCCCCCCATGAAATTGCCTTTGTCGTTGACACGGTAAATCATGTGAGCCGACGGAAAGAGATTCCAACGCTTTATATATCGGTCGGCTCCGGCAACAGCAATAGTGAGCTCGTCGATCGTGTGATCACCGCGCAGTCCGGCGTCAAGCTCCAGCGAGCCGGCTTTCTGATTAACCATAGCATAAAGCGAATGAATCTGGCGGCGGTAGAAAAACGGGGCATACATATCGTCCTGCCAGACAAAATCGGTGATCCCACGATCCCAATATTTTATCGAATAATCGCCATGCTCGCTGTACGACACATATTGGTAGCCAGTCTCAAGGTGTCCGTCGTCATCGTAGTTTAGCCGGTATGATGCAGTACCGTCAAAATCCCAGTGATGTTCATCCTCATATCCGCGCGTACCTTCATACCTCACCCCGGTTGCATCAAAGAGGTTACTCTCGGTATATTCAAGGCTGTTCCAGTCGTAGCGCAGACGTCCGTTCACGTCAATGCGGTCTCCCCTGCCGTTGAGAATCCAAGCGTAGGTTGTGGAGATCTGTGCAAGATGCTTGGTATTTCTGATTACGTCGTGAGCGTCGTAGACATTGTCATTAATTACCTGATTTTGAAACTCCCGGTGTTCATCGTATGACATGTGACCGCCCCGCTCCGTGCGTGTCTTTCCATGCTGCACCTCCACGTTCAGGCGATGATCACCATGGTCCATCTCCCATCCGGCCAGTGCGATATAATTAGATGGAGCGGTGTAGCGCGTTCCGTCGGCTTTGGAAGTGGTGAGAAAGCCATCGACGAGCGTGGTTTTGGTCTGACTGAAATCACTCTCGTTTTTCAAGCGGTTGGCAATGCCTCCGAGATACCAGCGGTTGCTTCCGGTAACATAGGCGAGGTTCAAATCGAAATCATAGGCATTCATCGTGCTCTCGCTTGCCGAAGCCGTAGCCGAGAAACCGCGGCGCGTCTGGCGGCGTGTGGTGATGTTGATTATTCCCACGTCACCATCGGTGCGATAGCGTGCCGAGGGAGTCGTGATAATCTCGATATTCTCAATCGTGGCCGACGGAATCTGCTTAAGAGCCTGTGTTCCGTCAAGCATACTCTTTTTGCCGTCGACATAAACAAGAAAACCCGAACTACCACGAAAAGAGATTTCACCATCTGAGTCCACTCTGACCGACGGCATGGACTTCAACACATCGGCCGCCGTTCCGGCTGCTGCAGTGAGTACCGACTGCGCATTGATCTTCTGCCGGTCGAGTTTATAGATGACCTTTCCACGTTCCGCAGTCACAACCACCTCGTCGAGCCCGACATCCTGCACCTGAAGTTCGATAGTGCCTATATCCACTGTTGCGTCACCGCTCAGCGCAATATCATTCTGCAAATACGTCACATAACCCACAAGCTGCACCGACAGGCTATAGACACCTTTGCGGGCAACTGCAATCTCGAAATCACCTGTATCGCCGATGATGGCCGACCCGGCAGCAACACCGTCAGATGCCAGCAGCACAGCCACAGCTCCGGCGGCAGGATCATGCGTGTCGGAATCGAGCACTTTGCCTCTGACGACAGCGGCGGTGATCACTTCCGGCAACACAAATGACAATAGCAAAGTGATTATAAAAACAATGCAGCGCATATAAATTTACATCAATAGTCTAAGTGAAACTACATTCATTGTAGATTATCAATCATCAATATCTGCAAGATCAAAGTACATCAAGCGTGTACGCTGGCTTTCATCCTCTGAACTAAGGAATGCAAAATTGTTTTTCAGATAAAACGGAATCGCCTGATTGTAGGCATCGACTGTTATAAATCGGCAACCCGATCTGTTGTCGGTAACAAACATCGTCCCGATAAAGTCAATCAGAAAAGTTCCGATCTGCTGTCCTTGAGCAGAGCAGTCTATTCCCAACCGGCATATCTTGATCGCAGGATAACTTTTCAATCTTTTCTCATTGACAAATTTATGTTTTCTGAAGCGGTTGAAATCAGTATTTGTTGGAAAATCCTTTATCGAAATACGATCATTTGCAACACTGAAATAAGCTATCACTTTACCCGTATTCTTATTTCTAAGCACATAAGTCATTGCCAACAGCGTTTTGCGGTAAAGTGGAGCATCGTTGACAATAAAATCATTCAAATCATCATCACCACAGTCAAAGAAATCAACACCATCATGCAATCCGAGCTTACGGATCTCGTAATCAGCCAAGATATCTTCTGCCAGCATGAGCATCACTTATTAACAAGAATACTCATTGCCAACTTATAATTAGCCAATCTTCTGCGCTTTATTTCGGTAGGCTCAATCCTCGTTTCGTTCATACGCTCAACGAAACGACGTGCATCATCACCTTCCAGAACAGGTGTCTCTTTTATCGGACGTGCCATAATTATTTCCTCTAAATTTACTATATACAAATATACAACAAATATTCCGTTAAATCACTCTTAACTTATTGGCAACTCGCAATAATCATGCTAAGCCAGACAGAGAATCACAATCTGCACAAGAATGACTCTTGCAAACATACAGAGCGGATAAACCGTTGCATAAGCCACCGATGGGCGGTCGCTCGGCAGACTTGAATTGGCGTAGTCGAGTGCCATGGGATTGGCCATCGAGCCGCATAGCATTCCGGCAACCGTGCCGTAGTCGATTTTGAATATCTTTACGGAAATAAGTCCGAGCACGATCACCGGCACAATAGTAAGGAAAGCACCCAGAGCTATCCACAGCAACCCCTCGGAGCGGAACACCGTCTCAAAGAAATGTGCCCCTGATTCAAGCCCCAGACAGGCGAGATAAAGCGACAGCCCGAAAGCGCGGAGCATGAGGTTGACACTTGCTGTCGAGTAGGTGACCATGTGCAGACGCGGACCGTATTTACCCACAAGGATGCCCATGATGATGGGACCACCGGCCAGTCCGAGGCTTATCGGCAGTCCGATGCCGGGGAAATGAAACGGCACGACTCCAAGCATTATGCCGAGCACGATGCCGATGAACACAGCGAACAGATTGGGCTCGTCAAGCACATTAACAGCATTGCCGATAAGAGGCTCGATCTTGTCAATGGCTTTCTGCTCACCCACTACAATAATCTTGTCGCCGAGTTGCAGACGCAGATCGGGAGTGGCAAGGAGCGGCAGACCACTACGATAAACACGGCTGATGTTCACCCCGTAGAGATTGCGCAGCTTGAGCGAGCCGAGCGTCTTACCGTTGATCTGACGACGCGACACGATAAACTGCTGCGACACGAGCTGCCTGTCCACAGCATTCCAGTCTATATCATTGGCATTCCAATCGGTCTTGTCCTGTTGACCGAACACAATGTGCAGCGACTCGACATCGGCCGGCGTGCTCGTCACAAGCAGCCTGTCGTGAAGCTGGAGCACTGTCGAGGATGTGGGTATGCTCACCGTCCCGTCGCGCCACAGGCGTGAAATCACAAAATGGCAGTTGGAAAAATGGGCTATCTGTGCTACCGTCTTACCGCATATTCCGGGATTGGTCACCTCAAACTCGGTGATCTTAGGTTTCGGCAACACCTGCACAGGGTTGTCGGAGATCTCCTCAGAACGGATGAAAAACCGCCGCATGACGATTATCGCCAGTATCACCCCCACCACACCGAGAGGATAAGTCACTGCGCACCCGAGGGCAGGAGTGCTCGACGATATTCCCAGCTGCGACAACGTCTGCTGCACGGCACCGAGCGCCGGAGTGTTGGTAGTAGCTCCACAGAACACGCCCATAATGTCGGGCAGACTCACAGGAGTTATGAACGAGAGTGCGACCGCACAAAGCAGGCCAGTCACAGCCAGTGCCAGCCCGATGAGATTCAGGCGCACACCTCCGTGGGCAACCGAACTGAAAAAGCCGGGTCCCACCTGCAGGCCGAGGGCATACACAAAGAGTACAAGCCCGAAGTTTTCGGCATATTTCAGTGTGTCAGGAGCAATTGTGAGCCCGAAGTGTCCGGCCACGATACCTACAAAGAAAACAAAAGTCACGCCAAGCGATACTTTCGCAATCTTAACCTTGCCGAGTGCAAGCCCTACGGCACATATTAGCGACAGCACGATAATAGCCTGTATAGCACTATGATCGATCAGGACGGTGTGCAGCCAGTTCATTTTTTCTATCGGAATAACCGGGAAAACAATTCTTTTCTACGCAGCCGCAAAGTTAGCGATTAATTCAATAAGTAAGTCGTGTAAATTAGTTTATATTATAATTTGAAGTTTGCATGAGTGAGATTCGGATTTACGAAGACGGAGTTATGGGGCTCCATAATGACCGATGAGTAAGTCAGAAGATTGCCATGACAACACAAAGGATGGTATAAACTAATTTTCATGACTTACTTATACGCTACAATCCGCCATGAAATCCATCTATACAAAAAGAGGGAGACACCTGTGGGCGCCTCCCTCATTGCTATCGTGAGTAGGTTGACTGATTACTTGTTGTTGTCGAGCGAGTGAACAAGACGAAGGTTTGCCTCACGCAGACGCTTCTCATCCATCTTGTTTATCTTGCGGTCGTAAGTCATAAGACCGTTAACCTCACCCTCGACGTCGGTAGTCTGAGTGTAGACACCGGCTGAGTAGCCACGTTTCACCAGAGGCATGAACTCGTCGATGAGCTTCACATATTCGTCGGTAAGCTGACCGGCGTTCTCATACTTCACATAACCCCAGTTCTTGTCGTTCTGCCACAGGTGGCCTTAGAGAGGAAGACCGAGACCGCCGAACTCACCGAGCACGGTCACTTTGTTGCCGTCGTAGAACGTAAGGGTGGGATTGGGAT
>CAMWSY010000108.1 GCA_947176995.1 uncultured Porphyromonadaceae bacterium
GAATATGACTGGGAATCGCGTCCGGTGCTTAATGAGATGCAGTATGTTCCCACGGTGTTCATCACTGTCGATGCCCTGCGTGCGATGGGGGCTGATGTGGCGCTGTGGGCAGAGAAAATCGTGGAGCGTCTGTGCAACATGGTTTCTTACAATTATATCCCCAATGTCGAGGAGTTTCAGCTTGACTGTGACTGGACTGAATCGACCGAACAGATCTTTTTCGATCTTTGCGAGGCGGTGAAGCGTGCGCTATATGACCGTAATCCCTCCTACAGGCTCAGTTCCACTATAAGGCTGCACCAGCTGTCGCAGAGAGTCCCGCCGGTCGACTATGGTGTGCTGATGGTCTATAACACAGGTAATTTTGCCGATCCTGATGCGCATAACTC
Organism: uncultured Porphyromonadaceae bacterium; assembly: GCA_947176995.1. Classification (GTDB taxonomy): domain Bacteria; phylum Bacteroidota; class Bacteroidia; order Bacteroidales; family Muribaculaceae; genus JAFLTL01. The sequence goes on from CAMWSY010000108.1 coordinate 390, forward strand.
GATAATTGACTTAGCCGACGTTGAGCCGTATCTGAAGAATCTCTCAGGCTACCGGCTACCGCTCGATGTGGCATATCCGCTCTACACGTGGCAGTTGCTTTTCCGTGACCGCCGGTTTGCCGGATTGCTTCGGGAAGTGGATGTAGATGACACCGACGATTTTGAGCAAGCGGGTGAGAATCTTCACCGTGCATTGCGCGATGTGGTCAGCGGTCGCACCATAATCCACAAAGGTGATATTGTGCGCACCGAGAGATCTGATTATAAATCTATCAGCGATGTCAAGAAGATAATCGACCGGCGCATTTCGTCACCCAACTACTCCAACACTCTCTATCACCTTGACTCTAACTCTTTCTCCACTTTCACGCCTAATGAAATCGATTCGATTTATACTTGCCGCCGTTAGCATAGCCGTAGCCGGATGTCTGCGTCTGTGGGGCTGCGGGCCATACTACAATGAAATACCGCGTCCATGCTATTTCGCCTCGTCGTCGCGTCCAGAGACGATACGCGATGCCCAGATACGTCAGAACCTGTTGCTTTGGCAACAGCAGACTTCACCACGTATTCCTTTGGCCGACATACGTCAGGCGGTCTACACCGATGACTCGCGCACATTCGGTAAACGCAGTAATTCCCGCACGGAGGATAATGCGTTCTATACGTTCATACGCAATGCCGGCGACAGTGAGGCTATAAACTTCCTGCTGACAGCTAAAGAACTTGAGGAGGCGCGGCATGAGATGAATTCTCCTTGGTATTATCCTAAGGAGCGCAACGGTGAGAGCCCCGACGTGTTCGGCGACATAATGAACCGTTGCCTTGCTTACAAGGGACGACGCTTCGCCGACCGGTATGCGCTCCAGATGGTGAGGGCGAGTTTTGCAGCGGGCCGATATCAGGATTGTATCGATATATTCAGCGAGCGGCTTGATTCACTTCCCGATGATAATCTGATGAAACGCATGGCTCTCGGCTATGTCGCCGGATGCTGGAGCCGGTTGGGCGACACAGACAGAGCTAATGACTATTTCGCTACCGTGGGTGACATATCGTCGATAGTGCATGAGGATCCCATTGCCTACCTCACAGGGCGCAATCCTGACTCTCCGATGCTTCTGTCGCATCTGCAGTCGATCGCTGCCGAGGGCGACACCGCACGTGTAACGGCACTTCTGCCCGTGGCCGATGCCGTGCTTGCCGACTCGGTGACCGCATACCGCGGTGACTGGGAATTTCTGTCGGCTTACATAGCCAACGACTATCTCGGAGACCGCGAGGCTGCCCGTGCGTCGATAGACCGTGCCATGGCTTCTGATTTCTCATCGGAAGATTTTGCTGATCATGCCCGGGCTTACCGCATGATGCTTGATGCCGACGAAGGGAACACCGGTACGCTGCTTGATGATCTGCAATGGATTAAGGATAAGGTGGATATTCTCTCGCCGTCCAAAGCCGAGTGGAAGGATATGTTGCAGAATATAGTGTTCGCTCACTGGCTGCCGGGATTGATGGAGCGCGATGATCACGCTACGGCTGTGCTTTTGTGCGGATTTGCCGATAACCTGTCGGCTCAGAGTACACTACACTTTCAGGACGGTTATGATCATAATGGTAAGGAGATCGCTTATATCACTTATGACCAGATGCGTCAGGATCCGGCGGCGCATAACACCGTCGATTACTCGTCGCTGACGTTTGAACTGATGCAATCGCTGAAGTCCACGCAGCTTGCCAAGGTCTACAAGAAGATTGTGGCAGCCAAAGATCCTTTGTCGCGCTTTCTCAGGAACTATGCACGCGTCGATCCAGATTACATCTTTGAACTGACCGGCACACTGTGTCTGCGCGAGGAACGTTATGCCGATGCTGTGAATTATCTCTCGCGTGTTTCGCCCGGTTATTCTGCACGGATGAACATTGCGCCTTATCTGCGTCGTGATCCCATGTACTGCTATCCGTCGCGTCACAAGGAGATAAAGCATGACTCATGGACTGAGAATATCGAGAGGTCTGTATCATCAAAAAATACTTTGACGGCTGATCCCGGAAGTGCCAAGCTTGAATTTGCAAAAACGATGGCCGATCTTAGGCACAAAATCATTAAATCGTCGGCAGACCCCGATACCTGCGGGCTTGCCATGATCGACTATGCTATTGCTTGGCGTAACTCGTTTGAGGAGTGCTGGGCACTCACGCAATACTGGCGTGGGGAGAATGTGCCGGGACGTAATTATGCGTCCATTGAATCCGACAGGCCGCTGGAGCAGTATCCGTTTATCTATGAGTACGACAATTCGAAAAAAGTAGAAGAGCGTTTCCGGCACATGACCCGTCAGGCACTGTCGATATTGCGGACTGACGAGGCAAAAGCCAAGGCGCATTTCCGACTTGGCAACCTGAAATCGGTAGTGAAACGCTATGGCGATACCGAGATGGCAGCTCTAGTGCGTTCGTCGTGCGATAAGTGGCGTGACTGGCTGTAATTGTGGTTAATAGAGGGTGATATTGTGCTTCTCGGCAAGTCTGCGCATATTTTTCACCGCATAGTGCATCCGACCGAGAGCGGTATTAATGCTCATCCCTTTCTTTTCGGCGATCTCCTTGAAACTCATGTCGAGATAAAACCGCATTTCGATTATTTCGCGCTGTGTTTCAGGTAATGCCTGCATGATTCTTGTAGCGTCATGCTCTACTTGTCGGGATACAATCGTGTGCTCAACCGGCATTTCTGCCAGCTCCTCGCGGTTGAGTATGTCTACATCTGTGTCGTCGGTCGATACGTCGCCAATCTCTGGCTTCTGACGGAAATAATCCATCACGATGTTATTGGCCACACGTGAAAGCCATCCCTGAAATTTGCCCTCCTCGCGGTAGCGTCCGTCGCGCAGATGTGTGATGACTTTGAAGAATGTCTCCTGAAAAAGATCGTTTGCAGTCTCGTTGTCTTTTACAAGATACTTGATCTGTGAGAAAATACGTTGGCTATGTCGGGCAAGCAGCGTGTCGAAAGCACGGTCGTCGCCGGCGATATAGCGTTTTACAAGTTCTCCGTCGGTTCTTGTAGGGGTAGTAGCATTCATGCGTCACTTTACTCTTGTTCCGGAGTCTGGCACCGCATCGTGAACACAACACAAAATCGTTCAGCCGTGAAAGGCTGAAGAATCCTATGCAATTGATGTGTTCGGGCTATGCTGTCAGGCGATCCCGGATTGATGGATTATTAGGAGTAAAGTGTTTCGATAGGCAATAACTTAAATGATTTCTTTCCGGCTAATTTAACCCGATTACCCGATATTTGCAAATAAGTCGAGGTTTATTTGGGGATTTTGGCGAGTGCTTCGTCGTAGAGTTGCAGGATGCTTGTCACATACTCGGTTGTCTGACGCCCGCGGAAGTAACCGTGTTTGCAGATGTCTTTATTGTTGTAGATATCGGGCTCTGATTTAAGGAGGAGAGCATCGGCGACATTTCCTTCCCATGTCTGTGGATCTTTGCCGGTGTTGCGGGCGATAGATATGGCGTCGAACACATGTCCGAGTCCGGAATTGTAGGCGGCAAGTGTAAATTTCAACCGCTCTTTGTCGTCAGCGACATAGTTCCTGAGAACTTTCTCATCGTGGCTCAGTATCTTCACGGCGGTCGCGAGGTTGGCCTCGGGGTTGGTTATCAGTGAAACATCCAGCCCGTAGGCGCGTGCTGTCGGTGGCATTATCTGCATTATGCCGCGTGCGCCTGCCCATGAGACGGCGGTTGTGTCGAAACGGCTCTCGACATATCCCTGCATAGCAAGTATTCTCCAGTCCCAGCCGATAGAGTCGGCATATTGCCGGAAGAGTTTGTCGTATTCCGATATGTGACCGGTGGAAAGGTCAAGCTTGAATGTGCGTCGCCCGGCCTGCTTGGATAGTTCGAAATAACGTCGGAACAGTGCTTCGCTGGCTTTGCGAGGCTCGGCCTCGTGTATCCATGCATTGATTGTGTCGGCAAGCCAAGAGTTGGTTTTAGACACGGCCCATCGAGTGCGCTGTGGAAAGCTGACGGGTAGCGTTATGTCAAGGTTGCGGTAGTAGGTCTGGTTGAGCTGGGCAACGTCGCTGTCGACCACTGTGAGGGGTATATCGCCTGAAGAGACCATCTTGATGAGGTCTTCTCCCGATATAGTGTCGCGGTCGATCGGATGGATATTGATACCTCCTCCAATTTCCTCATTGAGATTCTGCAAGCGGAACTGGTAACGGGAGTCTTTCTCGACGTAGACGTCCTTGCCTGACAGCTCGGTGACGTCGGTAATGATGTTGTGTCCTTTGGGCTGCACGAGCACCTGCTTGGTGCTGTTCTCCGGGCCGCAGGCTATGGCAATTGTCTGATACTCGGCTGTCACGGGCACTTCATAGGCGATGAGGTCTACAAGGCCGTAATCAAGCATTTCCATCATTGATGACAATGAGTAGGCTACGGTGAGATCTATAACCATTCCTTTGTCTCTGCCGAGTCGGTTGACAAGATGGTAATCGTAGCCCATTTTCTCGTCGCGGAATACGAAATAGGACGAGGGGCCATAGAGCGTGGCGACTCTAAGAGTGTCGGGCAGTGTGCCGGTCGACAGTCCTGAGACTGATGTTGCCTGATGCCGGCATGATGTGGCTGCGAGGAAAGAAAAAATGAGCAACAGTGGCACGGCGCAAAGCACCATGCCACTGATGTGTCTGTTGCTGAAGGAACAGGCTGTCATTAATATACGAACTTTCCTTTCTCTGAAATAATAGTCAGACGGTTGCCCTCGGGTGACTCCTCGACGTGGCCGACTATGCGCGCCTCGACACCGAGGCTTTCTGAAATCTCGATGATGCGTGGGGCATCGGCAGGAGCTACGTAGATTTCCATGCGGTGTCCCATGTTGAACACTTTATACATCTCGGCCCATGATGTACCGCTCTCTTTCTGAATGAGATCAAAAAGAACCGGCACGGGGAAGAGGTTGTCCTTGATGACGTGCTTGTTCTCGACAAAGTGCATCACTTTGGTCTGTGCTCCGCCTGAGCAGTGTACCATGCCGTGGACACGGTCGCGCATCACATCAAGTATGCGCTTGATCACCGGGGCATAGGTGCGCGTGGGGGAAAGCACAAGCTTGCCTGCATTGACAGGTGATCCCTCGACCTTGTCGGTCAGGCCCTTTGTGCCGGAGTAAACGAGTTCGGCTGGCATTGCCTGATCATAGCTCTCGGGGTATTTGTCGGCAAGGTCTTTGCCGAAGACATCATGGCGCGCCGAGGTGAGTCCGTTGCTGCCCATGCCACCGTTGTACTCTGTCTCATAGGCAGCTTTACCGTAGGAAGCAAGTCCGACGATAACATCGCCGGCTGCAATATTGGCGTTGTTGATGACGTCCTTGCGGCGCATACGACAGGCCACGGTGCTGTCCACAACGATTGTGCGCACGAGGTCGCCGAGGTCGGCGGTTTCTCCACCTGTCGATATGATGTTGACACCCTGCTGGCGGAGCTCGGCGAGAAGTTCCTCAGTGCCGTTGATGATCGCTGAGATAACTTCGCCGGGAACAAGGAGCTTGTTTCGGCCTATGGTCGATGAAAGCAGAATGTTGTCGGTTGCGCCCACGCAGAGAAGATCATCGATATTCATGATCAGTGCGTCTTGGGCTATTCCTTTCCACACGCTGAGGTCGCCCGTCTCTTTCCAGTACATGTAGGCGAGGCTCGACTTAGTGCCGGCTCCGTCGGCGTGCATTATGTCGCACCACTCGGGATCACCGCCGAGCACGTCGGGAATAATCTTGCAGAAGGCTTTTGGGAATAATCCCTTGTCGACGTTCTTTATGGCGGCGTGCACATCCTCCTTAGATGCCGACACTCCACGCATTGCGTAGCGGCGGCCGGCTTTGTCATTGACCGAAGCAACCTTGCCACCCTGATGTGACGGACGGAGCAGGTCGTTGACGGTCTTCACGGGATTGAATGTGGAAACGGGGACTTCGACAAACACGGTGTTCCAGTCGCTCATGGCACCGTTCCACAGGCCGGGGAGTTCAAGAGCCTTCAGCGCACGTCCCTTGTAGGACTTTGAGGA
>CAMWSY010000109.1 GCA_947176995.1 uncultured Porphyromonadaceae bacterium
ATATCATAGCGGTTCAGCCTGTCCATCGCCGCATCCGGGTCCTCCTGCATCATTGCCTCGGTAGCATCAAGCGACAATGCAACCTCATGCGACGACAGTGAACACCCCACCGCAACAAGCGTCAGAACAAAGAACAGCAGATTTCTCATGCCGCAAATCTACAGCTTTTTCCTGACACAACACCTATCATAAGCAACTTAATCCAATCACGCCTTCTGCTCCAGAAGCGAGACATGATCGAGCAGCTTGACCGCATCCACATACTGGGCTATTCCCTCTGCCACATCCTTAGCGGCTTTCACGGCCTGCACCACCGTCTGCGGACGATGCACCACATCACCACCGGCAAACACTCCCCGTCGTGTCGTCATGCCGTAAGGGCGTGTGTGGGTAATTACATACCCCTTTGCATCCACTTCAATGCCATCGGTTGTCGATACGATTCTATTGGCCGGGCGCGAACCGATAGCGAGAAACACACGGTTGAACGGCGCGATTTTAGTTCCGTCAGGTGATTTCAGCCTAAGCTCCTTCAGCTTGTTGCGTTCATCACCCACAAACTCCTCAATTTCCGTTTCCCACATGAATTTCACACCTTCATGCACAGCCTCGTTGTACTCCCTCTCAATAGCCGTCATCTCCTCTTTCTTTCCCCGGAAAATTACGGTAACATCGGTTTCAAACCTGATTGCGGTGCGGGCAGCATCCATCGCCACATTGCCGCATCCCATCACTGCCACCTTTTCGCCGGCACGCAACGGCACATGACGCTTTGTGACCATACCGTCATTGTAGGCCGTCACCTGATGAAGCAGTGCGATCGACTGGTGCACGCCGTGCAGATTGACTCCCGGAGTCTCGATAGTATTCGGGATAGCCGTACCGGTGCCGATAAATATCGCGTCATATCCGTCGGCAAAAATGCTGTCGATAGTTATATCGCCTATGCCGACACGGTGTCCCAGCCGGAACTCTACACCAAGAGCCTCGATCTTTTTTATCTCCTGACGCACCACCGATTTCGGCAGGCGATAGCCCGGAATACCGTAAAGCAATACGCCACCGGCCTCCTGCTGAGCCTCAAAAATCGTGACATTGAAACCGCGGCGCGACAGCTGTCCTGCAACCGTCAGCCCCGCCGGACCCGAGCCGATCACAGCCACGCGTCCACGCGTCTTCTGCGGTATATATTCCTTGATAAGCCCCATGCCTGTATCAAAGTCAGCCACGAAACTTTCAAGTTTACCTATCTGGATGGGATCACCCTTTTTACCGAGGATGCAGTGTCCCTGACACTGTTTCTCATGCGGACACACACGACCGCACACGGCTGGCAGAGTGCTCGCCTCGTTTATCACATTTATCGCGTTGCCGAAATTACCCTTCGATAGTTCGTGGATAAACTCCGGAATATTGTTGCCGATCGGACAACCTTTAACACATTGCGGCACCTTGCAGTGCAGACACCTTTTCGCCTCATTCACAGCCTCGGCAGCCGTGAATCCCTCGTCATTCAGAAAAGCCATATGGCCCGACTCTGCCACCGACGCTACGGTTTTCCCTTTCTCAACGGCTTCAAGCGCCACATCTATCGATTGATCCATAGTCATTAATAGCAACAATAAAAATCACCGGTATTTACCGGCAAAAACACTTTCAAAGATAGCCATAATATTCCAAACGGCAATCCACTACTAAATAAGCACTTTTCTTGATGTTTTATTTTTGTCTAAATATTAATCTTTTGTAACTTTATATTCTAGTTTTGATCACTCCGATATTCGAGGCTATGACTAAAAATCAAATAGACTTTATAACCTGTGTCATAGGGGCTTTATCTCTGATGACCGGTAAGCCATGTTCAACGATATATCAAAAACTTCATGCTGCCGGAGTAATAAAAGATTATTTGGCAGCAGCTTATGATGTCTTGCATACATTCAGTCTCGAATATGTTGCGCAAGATGTAATCGATATAATGAAAAAGAAAGGTTTTGCACTATGTTAGTTTACCATTCTTCTGATCAGTGCTTTTTCTCTCCCGACGTTGAGCATTCACGTGATGCCCTTGATTTTGGAAAAGGGTTCTATGTCACCCGACTACTGGAACAGGCAGAGAAATATGCCAATCGATTTCTTCGGATTGGCAATGACGCCTACTTGCACATTTTCGACTATTCACCTGATTATTCTATGAAAATCAAGATATTTGAGTCTTATGATGAAGAATGGCTTGATTTCGTCGGCAACTGCCGCAAAGGTAACGATGTTTACAAGCAATATGATATTGTCGAAGGAGGAGTTGCCAACGATAAGGTCTTTCAGACCGTTGACCTCTATATGAGCGGCATATACAACAAAGAACAGGCTCTGCAAAATCTTGCTTTTGAAAAGCCCAATCATCAATTGTGCTTCATCACTCAAAGAGCTATAGATGGATGCCTTAAGTTTATTGAGCATAAAAAGTATAATAATGGATAAACCTACCCGCATCTTACGAGACATGAAGTATGCCCGCATTATTGAGCTGATTGCTGAAAAGCAACACATCCAGCTTGATAAAGCGATGGATATGCTATACTCTTCCCCATTGTTTGAAATTATTGATGATGGAACTGCTGATTTGATTTGTCGAAGTGACACTTACCTTGCCAATGAAATCATACGTATGTGCACGCTCTCTTCCGAGCCTCATAAAACTATGCTAAATTTATAGTTGTCAGTACTTCTTACAAACATTACATAAGATAATTAACACTATATTTTAACTTTTTTGATGCAACCTCGAACATCCCGCACATCTTTGCGGTTTTAATTTCAAGAGACAGGTATATGTTATGAGCAAGAAAACAACGGATAAAAAAAGAATAGTAGTGCTCGGCGGAGGTTTTGCCGGCCTGAATTTCATCAAGTCGATAGATCACAAAATTTATGATGTGACTCTTATCGACAAACACAACTACCACACGTTTCCACCTCTGTTTTATCAGGTTGCATCTTCGGGACTCGACTCCACGAGTATCAGTTTCCCGTTCAGACGTGAGTTCCGCAAGGCTTGTGCTCGCGGTACGCACCTCATAATGAGCGAGGTTACCGAAGTCGACGATGTCCGCAAAGTTGTGGTGACGCCATGGGCTACTGTCCCCTACGATATCCTTGTAATCGCGCTCGGAACTACCAATAACTTCTTCGGTCAACCCGACCTTATCAAGCGCGTCTACACTCTGAAATCGGCTGCCCAAGCCATAAGATGCCGTAATGATATACTTGACCATCTGGAGCGTGCGGTTGCCACTCGTGACCCGGAGTTACGCCGTCGGCTGCTGAGTTTCGTTGTTATCGGCGGAGGCCCGACCGGAGTCGAGATCGCCGGTGCGCTCGGCGAGATGAAACGCTACATCCTTCCGCGGGAATATCCTGATCTGAACCCCGATGAAGTCAACATCACGCTCCTCGAGGGGATGCCGCGTGTACTTGGCACGATGTCGGAAGTCGCCTCTGAAAAAGCCCTGAAATATCTCGGAGAACTCATGGTTGAAGTCCGCACAGGCACTCTCATGAAGAGCTATGAGGAGGATCTTGTCACCCTTTCCGACGGCTCGACTCTCGAGGCTGGTCTGGTTATATGGACTGCCGGCGTCACAGGCACTCCCTTCCCCATCATCAATGCCAATGGCAACGACATTGCGCGTGCACGTGGAAACCGTCTTGAAGTCGATGGCACAAGTGCGGTAAAAGGTCTTGAAAATGTCTATGCTATCGGTGATATCGCCCTGATGACTTCTGACCCGGCTTATCCTTCGGGGCATCCGCAGCTTGCTCAGGTAGCAATCCAGTCAGCCAAGAATCTGGCGAAGAACCTTAATAAGGGCACCTCGCGCCAGTTTGAATACTACGACAAAGGCACAATGGCCACAATCGGCCGCAACAAAGCTGTTGTTGACCTGAAGCATCTTAAGTTCGGCGGCTTCCCGGCTTGGCTTACATGGATGTTCATTCACCTCATCACCCTGCTCGGGATGCGCAACAAGATTACAGTGCTCATCAACTGGCTTTGGGCTTACTTCTCCTACAGCACCTCACTTCGCCTGATCATGCATCCCAACAAATACCCGCTCCGTTCACGCTGGGGCGAGAAATAGTTATCAGGCTGTATCATAAATGCCTCTTCAAATATAGCAGGGACGCACGGCTAGTGAGTCTCTGCTATATTTCAACAAGTTATCTATTTAGAGTAGCCATCGTGTTTCAAGAAACACAATTTTGAAACAGCCACTCTTTTTACGGTTAAAATTTCCATCTTCACCCGCGGCAGATTATCTTTGTAGAAACTTTTGGAATAAAAACATAATTTCGCCCGACAACGTGAATACGACATGGTGGATGAGAATGCCGGTAGCGGTCGCAATCGCGCTCGCTGTGGCGGCATGTGCCAGTATCGGACGCCCGCAGGGTGGCCCAAAGGACGAGACTCCGCCGGAATATGTCAGAAGTAATCCTGCGCCGGGCACGACCAACTTCCGACGTCAGCAGATCAATATAACTTTCAATGAAAACATCAAGGTCGAGGATGTGATCAACAAAGTTGTCATCGCACCCGCGCAGCAGATACAGCCTTCTATCGTTGCCAACGGACGCCACCTGAATATCACGCTAAAGGACACGTTGATCCCCGACGTCACCTATACGCTCGACTTCTCCGATGCCATACGCGACCTTAACGAGGGAAATATCCTCGACGGCTTTGCCATAGACTTTGCCACAGGTGACTCTATTGACTCACTGCGCATCTCAGGCATGGTGCTCGAGGCCGCCACGCTTGAGCCGGCTCAAGGCATCATCGTAGGTGCATATCGGAATGTAGCTGACAGTGCGATCTCGACACTGCGGTTTGAGCGCATCACAAAAACCAACCAGTCAGGTCAGTTCACACTGCGCAATCTCAAGCACGAGCCTTACCGCCTCTTTGCCCTCAACGACCTGAACCGCGATTTCCACTGGGATCGTTCAGAGGACGTGGCGTTCTACAATGCCCCGGTAACACCTTGGGCAGAAACAATCGAAGTGACCGACACTTTTGTTGCCGCCGACGGCACCGATTCCATTGTCACGCGGCAGGGGACAAGCTATTTCCCTAACGATATACTGCTCACATGGTTCAACGAGAACTATCAGGCACAATATCTGCGCGACTACTCACGTCCCGAGCGCAACAAGATAAACATAGGATTTGCAGCTCCTTCCGACACGTTCCCGATACTTACCGTCACCAACGGCGAGAACGCCGGCCGCATCATAAACGAGGCTGCCCGTCTCGAATATACAGCCAACCGCGACACCCTTTGCTTCTGGATCGAAGACTCCGCACTCATAAAACAAGATTCCTTGCTCGTAGCAACGCAATATTTGCGCACAGACAGCACGGATGCCCTCGCATGGACAACCGACACCCTCCGGTTCATCTTTAAGCTCTCTGCCGCCCAGAAACGCGAAATCGAGAAAGCAGAGAAAGCAAAGGCCGATAAAGAGAAGCGCCGCCGCGAGCGCATCGAGAAAGCGTTGCAATCGGGCGACTCGGCTCTGCTTGCCGACACAATGCCGGAGAAGGAGAAAATCACATATCTCGATGTAAAAGCCGTTTCCGGGTCGCAGCAGGAGTACAACCGCCCTCTGAAAATCCATATAAACCAGCCTCTGAGTTCCATCCGCAAGGAAGCGATATCTCTCCAGTGGCTCGAAGATTCCACGTGGGTTCCGTTCGACGAGACGATCGAGCTCACACCCGACACGGCCGGGAACATCATGGACTATACACTCGACGTGAGGTGGGATTACGGCACAAAGTACAAACTTCAGATTGACTCAGCAGCCATGACAGGCATCTACGGTCTTGTCAATGACAAATTCAACCATGAATTTGAGGTCAAATCCTCTGAAGACTATTCCACACTTATTTTCAACATTCCCACTCTCCCCTATCTGCCTGAGCCACCATACAACTGGAGTGGCACAGAAAAGGTTGAGGAGATTACCGACAGTGCTGCGGTGGAAACGCCGTCTGACTCGATTGTGCCCCGCATAGTGGTGCAGCTTCTGTCGTCGGGCGACGCTCCGGTGGCATCGGCGGTAGTCACCGACGGAAAAGCCCGCTTTGACTTCATTGCCCCCGACACCTACTATGCCCGTGCGTTTATCGATGTGAACGGCAATGGCTTATGGGACACCGGCAAGCTGCTCCAGTGGCAGCAGCCCGAGGATATCTACTACTACCCCAAGAAGATAAATGTAAAAAAGAACTGGGATCTTGAGCAGACGTGGGATCTTCTTGAAACGCCGCTCGACAAGCAGAAGCCGTATGATATTCTGAAAAACAAGCCCAAGACATCGGAGAACGACAAACGCCGCACCGACGACGATGAGGAGGAAGAAGAAAACGAATACGGCGGAAACAACCTCATCTACGGTCAGGGAGCCACAAC
>CAMWSY010000110.1 GCA_947176995.1 uncultured Porphyromonadaceae bacterium
ATATTGAACGACGGGGGTGACGGGTTTCGGGACTGATTGTGCTCTGACGGCTGCGGGAAGGCAGACGCAGATGAGGGTGGCAAGTATTGCAGGGATATGATTCATTGCGGTTGGAGATCAGCGGCGACGGGGAGCGGCGTAGAGGATGCAGGTGGTTTCGGGGGAGAGGGTGCCAGTGAGGGTGCCGTCGGTTACGGTGAAGGTGTTGCCGTGGACAGCATCGGTGTAGGTGCCGTCGGGTAGAGCGGTGGCAATCTTGATCTTGTTGTTTTTCTTGGCGAGATTGATGAGGGCTGTGCCGCGTGTGCCTCGCGAAACCTGAATGGCTGTGCCGTCGGCAGTGGCTGAGACGGCTTCGGGCTGTCCGGCCATGCGGTGACGGAATGTGTTGGCTGCCACTACTTCGGGGTGGAAGAACTCGTCATTGCCACGAGGACCGACGAGGTTGTTGCCCCAATAGTTGTCGCGTGTGGAACCTGCGGGGCGGGAGAAGAAAAGTGGTGTGCCGCCTGCGCGCGATGCAAGGTAGACCCAACCGAGGCGTATCTGGTCGTCGGTGAGTCCGGCGGATTCGTGCTGATTGCAGTAGGTGTCGTGGCTCTCAACCCATGTGACGAGTGTGGCAGGGGAGGCGGGATGATGATAGGATGTGATATCGGCGGCATTGAAGTTACGTTTATCAAGCACCTGCCTGAGCGCATGGCCAAGGCTTGATGCCGTCTGGCCGATATACTGGGAGTATTCGAGCTCCTTGACGTTGCGCCCCTGAAGAACCTCGCCGTAGATGAAAAGCGAGTCGGGCATGAGCAAGGACAGCCCTTTGACTCCTTCGCGCCCTGTGGCTATGTCCCAGAAGTTGTTTCGCTCAGCTTTGGGGTCGAGGGGATCGGAGGGGAGACCGATGTGCTTGGCTGTGTCGTAGCGGAAGCCGCGTGCGCCGAGATTGATGAGGTCGTTGACGTACTGGAGGTAGTAATACTGGAAATCGGGATTCTCGGTGTTGACGTCGGGTAGGCCGCCCATCTTGCCGGTGGTGCATTCCTCGCGGTCGTCCCAACGGTGGATGTCCTTGAAGCCGTTGGCATGAAAAAGGTTTTCGTGGCCGCCTACAGCATTGTCGAGCGCGGGAAGGACGGCATTGTGGTTAACGGCCGTGTGGTTGGGCAGGACGTCGACAATGACACGGACGTTGTATTTCAAAGCACTGTCGGCCATAGCCTTGAAGTCGTCGCGTGAGCCGAGGAGGTAGTTGCCTACAGTCCAGTCGGTGGGCTGATAGTAGTAGTACCACTTGCCTTTGACCGGGTCGCCGGGTTTGCTAAAGAGTGCAAGTCCGCCGTCCTCACCGACGAAACATGCCTGAGCGGGTGAGGTCTGGACAAAGTCGTAGCCGGCGTCGGCTATGGCCTTCATGTTTTCGGCTATAGTGTTGAAAGACCAACTCCATGCGTGAAGGATAACTTGGTCGGGTGCTGTTTTTTTTGAAACTTCGGCGAATGCGACTACAGGCAACGTCATGACTGCTGCGACTGCAAGAGATGCTGTTATTCTCATGGGAATAGCTGGGGATAAGAGATTGTTACGCGAATTTTTTTTCAGGGGTTAAAGAGGTCGGGGTTGAAGTAATCGGCAATGTCCTGCGCATGGGCAAGAGCTATTGCTGCGGGACCGGCGGGGTCGATATCGGCGGCGGTGCGGTAGGCGGATGTGGCCTCGGCACGCCGGCCAAGTTTCCAGAGGATTTTCCCGAGTGTGAACCATGCTTCGGCACTGCCGGGGTTATCGCGCACAAGTGTGCGCGCGGCTTCGAGGGCCTCGTTAATTGTACCTTCGTTTACAAGGCGGTTGATGGTGTCTATACGGTCGGTCAGGCTTTCCATAGGCTGATTATCGCAATGACAAGAATCGTGAGTGCGCCGACAAGGATGATGATGTGAGCCGGGGCGCGATGCAAAATCGTATCGTGACGCGGAGCCGTCAGGCCTGAAGCAAGGTAACGTGTGGAAAGACGTCGGGTAAGGTAATAGACCAGAATAGCACACAAGTAACCGAGCAGTGCGCCAAAGAGAAGGTCGCCGGGATAATGTACTCCAAGATACACCCGGGAGTAGCATGTGATGAGTGCCCAGATGAACATGAAGATGGTGAGGGCGCGGTTGCGGGCAATGAGAGAGATGATGGTGGCAAGAGCGAATGTGTTGGCCGCATGGCACGACGGGAAGCCGTAGGAGCCGCTGCGGTGTCCGTTGATGACGGTGACCATAGCTGACAGCGGGTTGTCGAGATTGGATGGCCTCAAACGCGCGAAGCAGGGGCGAAGGTGTGTTGCACCAATCTGGTCGGCCAATGTGATGGTAAGAACTACTGCAAGCGTGAAGATAAGTGCCTGACGCCAGTCGTAACGCCTGAAAAGAAAGATCAGGATTGCAGCATACATCGGCACCCAGACGAAGCGCTGGGAGAATATCCACATGAATGAGTCGAGGAATGGCGCCCGGATATTGTGGAAGAACAGGAATACCTGTGTGTCAATGTCGATGAGGTAGTCTATCATATCATGTTTAGAGTAAAGCGAGAAATCACTTCTTAGTGACAAATATACGAAACGCGGGGGAAAGTAATGGGATGTGAGGGGTAATAAAAAAGTTAAAGCGGGTAAAAGTGTGGGCGTTTTGATAAGATTGTAAAAAAAACTATGTAATTTTACATTGTGGAAATAGAGTATTTCGTGAAAATAGTTTTCAGCGGTATGCTGATAGGCGTGCTTATCTCGGCTCCGATGGGCCCGATAGGTATGCTGTGCATTCAACGCACTCTTAACAAGGGTCGTTGGCCGGCTTTTTTCACGGGAATAGGTGCGGCACTCTCAGATCTATTCTATTGTCTTCTTGCCGGTCTGGGCATGGCTCTTATAACGGATTTTATCGACGCCCACCGCAATCTACTGCAATTCTCGGGCAGTCTGGTTCTGATCGCATTCGGTTATTATCTTTTCAGAAGCAATCCTGCCAAGGGGCTGAAGAAGCCTGATGAGAAGCATGAAACCCACTGGCTCGATTTCATCACGGGGTTTCTGTTCACGTTTTCCAATCCGTTGATACTGTTTTTTATAATCGGTCTTTTCACACAGTTTGACTTTCTTGCTCCGGAATATCTCTACTATCATTATATCACCGGGTATCTTGCAATTTTTGCTGGCGCTATACTATGGTGGTATGCTATAACCTTCTTTGTGAATAAGGTGCGCTCGCATATCAACGTCAGGTCATTGTGGCTCATCAACAAGGCTATAGGTTCGCTGCTGATGCTCATGGCGTGCGCCGGGATATATTTCAGCATCGAGGGGTGGATAGGTTGATAAGTTAAAAAAAGCGGAATGGCGATAGCCGAATAAGGGATTTTGTTTGTTATAGTAGTAACAATAAATATATACTACTATACAAACGTTACAACTATGAATGCAAAAACAGGCAAATGGATAAGCAACGTGCTGATGCTCGCTGTCGGGGTCACGTTGTGCGTGATGTGGAAACGGCAGGATATTCTGTATAATATAATCTATCTTATCGGCGGACTATTTGTGCTGACCGGTCTGATAAATCTGCTCGTGTCGTCGCGTCGCCGCAGGAAGAATGTTGCGGGTACGGGATCGACTTTTATCGGCACTACTTCGGGTATCGGTGGAATGTGCATAGGCGCGGTGATGCTTCTTGTGCCGTCATTCTTTGTAGGAATCATCGTGTATGCTCTCGCGATATTCCTGATTCTGGCGGGCATCTGGCAGTTCTATATCCTCGGTTACGGTTTCGCACCTATCAAATTCCCTGGTTGGTTCTATATCTTCCCGATCGTGCTGATTGTGGAGGGCGTGGTCATACTTTGCGCCGGCGGCGTGAGGGAATCGGCAGACGTGGTGGTGCTGATGACCGGTATCGGCATAATCTTATATGCATTCAACTCGTTCTTTGAACTTGGCAGCGTAGGGATGCAGAACCGCCGCATACCGACGGCTGAGGTAGAGCACGAAATCACTGCCGGTGAGGATTGACAGATAAGTAAGTCATGAAAATTAGTTTATACCATCCTTCGGGTTGTCATGGCAATCTTCGGACTTACTCATCCGTCATTATGGAGCCCCATAACTCCGTCTTCGTAAATCCGAATTTTACTCATGCCAACATCAAATTATAATATAAACTAATTTACACGACTTACTTAAAACAATCTTTTAATATAAAATGCGAGAAAGGGATTCCGCATCATTTGCGCGGAATCCCTTTCTATATTGAGTGAAACGTGGATCAGGCGAGGAAGCCGAGAAGCACACCAGCAGCAACGGCTGAGCCGATAACACCTGCAACGTTGGGACCCATGGCGTGCATGAGCAGATAGTTGGAGGGGTCGTACTCGAGACCGAGGTTGTTGGAGATACGTGCCGACATGGGCACTGCCGATACACCGGCGTTGCCGATGAGGGGATTGAGCTTCTTGGATTTCGGCAGGAACAGGTTGAAGAACTTAACGAAGAGCACACCTGAAGCCGAAGCAATGATGAACGCCATGAAGCCGAGGAAGAAGATGAACACGGTCTTCTCGGTGAGGAAGGTTGTTGCCTGTGTGGACGCACCTACAGTCATGCCAAGAAGGATTGTAACAATGTCGGTGAGGGCATTGGATGCAGTCTTGGCAAGACGGGTCGTCACGCCGCACTCACGAAGCAGGTTGCCGAAGAAGAGCATACCGAGCAGAGGTATACCTGTTGGCACCACAAAGCAGGTGAGGATGAGGCCTACGATCGGGAAGATGATCTTCTCGGACTGTGCGACCTGACGGGCTGGCTTCATCTTGATGACGCGCTCCTTCTTGGTTGTGAGCAGCCTCATGATTGGGGGCTGGATCACGGGCACGAGTGCCATGTAGGAGTAAGCCGACACAGCGATAGCACCCATGAGGTTGGGAGCGAGTTTCGATGAAAGGAAGATTGCCGTGGGACCGTCGGCACCACCGATGATGGCGATAGCACCGGCCTGATCGGGAGCAAAGCCGAGTGCAAGTGATACCATGTAGGCACCGAAGATACCGAACTGGGCAGCTGCTCCGACAAGCATGAGCTTGGGATTGGCAATAAGAGCTGTAAAGTCGGTCATGGCACCGATACCGAGGAAGATGAGCGGAGGATACCAACCGGCAGCAACACCGTTGTAGAGGATGTTGAGCACGGAACCTTCGTCGTAGATACCGATTTCAAGTCCGGCCGAGGTGTTGAAGGGGATGTTGCCGATGAGCATACCGAACCCGATGGGAACGAGGAGCATCGGCTCAAAGTTCTTCTTGATGGCGAGCCATATAAAGAACAGACCTACGCCAAGCATGACGAGATGCTGCCATGTGCAGTTGTAGAAGCCTGTAAACTCCCAGAACTGCCGCAGGTTGCTCAGAAGGAATTCGCCGAATGAAACGTCAGTCATTTTGAATGATGTTTATTGATTTATATTCGGAGAAACCTTATTCGAGGGTTACGATAACGGTGTTCTCGAGAACCGACTCACCGTCCTTGACGTTGATTGATGCGATCTTACCGTTGCGTCCGGCACGGATGGCATTCTCCATCTTCATAGCCTCAAGCACGGCAACAGTGTCGGAAGCCTTCACTGTGTCGCCAACTTTCACGCTTACCGAAAGTACGACACCGGGGAGGGGAGCTTTGACAGCGTAGCCGCCTGTGGGACCAGTAGCGGGTTTGGCGATGATCTTCTCGCCCTCGGCTGTGCGGGGAGCCTTTGAAGCCTTGGGAGCATTGATGACCTTGACGGGTGCGGGGCTCTTGTGCTCGATTTCTACCTGATAGGGTGTGCCGTTGACTTCTACCGTGACAATGCCATGGTCGATGTCGCCCACACCTACTTTGTAGTCGGTTCCGTTGATTTTGTATTTATATTCTTTCATTTTTTTGTCGTTTAAAAGAAATGGTGTGTGGAATTCCTTGTGGGTTCTCTGATTTACTTCTGCGGCATGTGACGCATGCTGTATATCTTAGAACTCCAAGGAGAGTAGGCGCGCTTGACCTTGTTGATTGTCAGAACGGCGGATTCGCGGTCGTGTGCGTCGAAGTGATCGTGGAGCGCCATAGCTATTGCAGCGATAGCTTCCTCGTTGGCATCGGTGCCGAATGAGGCTTCTTCCTCCTCAGCAGCAACAACAACTTCTTCTTTCTTCTTTGCTGCGCGCTGATTGATGTTGCTGATGAGCATGAAGCAAACGCAGAGAAGTGCAAGAGCAGAGAAGACGACACACATTGCCATGATCGTCATGGCGAAACCGTTGGCATCGCGCTCGGCGAATGTCTCGATCTTGGGGTTGGTGTCGCGTATCACGTTGCTTGAGCTTGGGGTGATGTAGTCACCATCGGCTCCAGAATCGGCG
>CAMWSY010000111.1 GCA_947176995.1 uncultured Porphyromonadaceae bacterium
TGTCAGGGAGGTGTGCGCCTCCAAAATGAGCGATAATGCCGTCATTTCGGGTGAGGCCGACGTGGACGCTACCCGCAGGCTTGCCGACGGCGAAGCACTTTGTGCTGCGCTGGCGACGTTCCCGCAGCTGACGCTTACCGGCGGCCAGACCCCTCCGTTTGCTGCCGAAACAACGGCGACGATTGATTTCGGTTGTTCGCCGCAAGGTGTCTATCATAAGAATTTCGATATGATTTCCGAAGCTTTCGGACAGTTTGAGTCCGATGGCTATACGATCTACATTCTCTCCGACAGTCCGGCGCAAATATCGCGTCTGCGCGACATATTTGCCGACCGTGGCGACAAAATCACATTCACTGGGGTTGATGCCACGCTTCACGAAGGTTTTGTCGACGCGCAGGGAAAACGGTGTTTTTTCACCGACCATCAGATTTTCGACCGCTTCCACAAATATATGCTCAAGAGCGACCGTGTTCGCTCGGGTAAGCTCGCTCTGTCGATAAAGGAACTCCAGTCGATCGAGCCGGGTGATTTCATCGTGCACATCGATCATGGTGTGGGAGTGTTCGGCGGCCTGTTGCGAACGAATGTCAACGGGCGCACGCAGGAGATGATCAAGCTCCTGTATCAGAACAACGATGTGATTTTCGTGTCGATCCACTCGCTCCACAAACTGGCAAAGTATCGTGGTAAAGAGGGTGTGCCTCCCAAGGTGAATAAGCTCGGATCGGGAGCTTGGAACCGCGTCAAGGAGAAGACAAAATCAAAACTCAAGGATATTGCGCGTGACCTGATCAAGCTCTACGCGGCACGGCGCGATGAAAAGGGGTTTGCGTTTTCTCCCGACAGCTATCTGCAACATGAGCTTGAGGCGTCGTTTATCTACGAGGACACGCCCGACCAGATCACTGCCACTGCCGATGTGAAACGCGACATGGAGAGTCCGCGGCCCATGGATCGATTGATATGCGGCGATGTGGGGTTCGGTAAGACTGAAATTGCCATAAGAGCGGCATTCAAGGCTGCAACCGATGGAAAGCAGACTGCGGTGCTTGTGCCTACGACGGTGCTTGCCTATCAGCATTACCGCACTTTCTCGGAGCGCCTGAAAGAACTCCCTGTCAGGGTAGATTACCTGTCGCGCGCGCGCACTCCAAAGCAAGTGAAGCAGATACTTGCCGATCTCGCCGATGGGAAGATCGATATAATCGTTGGCACGCATAAGCTGATAGGTAAAAGCGTGAAGTTCAAGGATCTCGGGCTGCTTGTAGTCGATGAGGAGCAGAAGTTTGGTGTGGCAGTTAAGGAGAAACTGAAACAACTGAAAGTGAACGTCGACACTCTCACGATGAGTGCCACGCCCATACCGCGCACACTTCAGTTCTCTCTCATGGGGGCGCGTGACCTTTCGGCTATAACCACTCCGCCGCCTAACCGTTACCCGATACTCACATCAGTGTCGACGCTTACCGATGAGCTTGTGGCTGAGGCGGTGGGATTTGAGCTGTCGCGCAATGGTCAGGTGTTCTTCATCAGCAACCGCATCGAGGGGCTTTATGATCTTCAGAACATGGTGAACCGTCTGGTTCCGGGCGCACGCACGCTTGTCGCACACGGGCAGATGCCCCCTGAGAAACTTGAGGAGGCTATTCTGGCGTTTGCCAATCATGACTACGATGTGCTGCTGTCGACAACGATTGTCGAGAGCGGTATTGATATGCCAAACGTCAATACGATCATCATAAACAACGCTCAGAATTTCGGCCTGTCGGAACTTCATCAGCTTCGCGGACGTGTGGGACGCTCGTCACGAAAGGCTTTCTGCTATCTGACCGTTCCGCCCGGACGTCCTATCCCACCGATTGCGCGTCGCCGGCTTCAGGCAATCGAGAGTTTCAGCGATCTTGGCTCGGGCATACACATAGCCATGCAGGATCTTGACATACGTGGTGCGGGTAATCTGCTTGGAGCGGAGCAGAGCGGCTTTATCGCCGACCTCGGTTATGAAACCTATCAGAAGATTCTGAAAGAGGCGGTGACCGAGCTGCGCACGCAGGAGTTTGCCGACGTGCTCCCCGACAAATCGGAAGTGAATCCCGATGAGTTTGTTACCGATTGTGTGATCGAGAGCGATATGGAGCTGCTTTTCCCGTTTGACTACGTGCCACAGGAGAGCGAGCGCATATCACTGTATCAGGAACTCGACAATATAGAGAAAGAAACAGACCTGCTGGCGTTCAAGTCGCGCCTTGAAGACCGTTTCGGGCATATTCCCGATGTGGCTGCCGAGCTTATACGCATACCGCGTCTGCGGCGCATAGCCCGCACGCTCGGTATTGAAAAGGTGGTGCTGAAACAGGGCACAATGTTTATCTACTTTGTCGACGAGAGCAATAAGGCCTATTATCAGTCACCGATGTTCGGACGTCTTATCCATTATTTACAGGACAATTCACGTCGCGTGAAAATCAGGGAGAAAAACGGCAAACGCAGTTTCGCCATCGCCAATGTCGGGCGCGTGGAGGAAGCGGTTGACATATTGTCGTCAGTGCTTTCGCTCGATCCTCTTTAGATCTCTGAAAAATACGCCTTTGTGATCGCGCAAGGATATGTAGGGCTGCGAGATTGAATCAAGCTCCGCAGCAAGGCGATCATGATGCGAGGGGTATATTTCTCGTGTAAGTATCACTGTGTCGGGGCGGTAGTGACGTTGCAACTGAACGGCGTGCATATACTGGCTGTTGCGGGTGACAAGGGCATAATGGGTGTGACTGACCGGAGCAAACAGAGTGGTGTCGGCCGGGGCACCGGCTATGGCTACGGTCGCATTGCCAATGTTCAGAAGCAGCCTCTGACGTCGATTCCGTGGATTAGCGTCCGATAGAATATCGGGCGCGGGGATGTGTCGGCGTGAGAGAAAATCGCTGTGTGATGAAATGAAGCGGTTGGCGGTCTCCTGTGGTGATTCACGCCACGCCGATGTTGCAATCATCATCTTGTTCCCGCTGTGCATCACTATGTCGGTCCATGTGTTGTCGTGTGTGACATATAAGCGTGGCGTTGAAGTGTCGGAACCATGAGGCAAGACCGCTATGCCCCATGTTGCGATGAATAGGCTTGCAGTAAAGGCAAATAGATGTCGTGTGCGGGTTCTCAAAGCCTCTGCCAGCGCATAGAGTGCGATGAAGTAGACGGGAATACACCATGGATTCAGATATATGTCGCTCACACCGGCTGCGGGAGCATTTGTTACACTTTCGGATATCCATGCAATTGAGCGGTAACCCTTTTCGATTATCGTGGGGAGGAAGGGGATGCTGATACCTAATGAGCCGGTGATGACAAGAAGTGCAGCTCCGGTGATCTCAACCGGGAGAAGGATCACCATGGGGAGATTGACGGGGAGAAACCATAGCGACGTGTAATGGAAGTAATGACAGGCAATTATCCAAGTTCCTGCTACGGCTGCTATTATTGTGGTGACGATGCCCGCAGAAGTGTAAAGAAGCCGACGTCGCTGATGTGCCGGGTTTAACGCATTGGCAAGCAGAAGAATAGAAGCGGCAGCCATGAAACTCATCTGCATTCCGGGAGAGAAAATGTCGTGCGGTCGGAAGCAGAGTATGACTATAGCGGCGAAGCACAGGGCGTTGAGAGAGTTGACTGCACGGTCGGAAAGCACCGCAATTATCACAGCGGATGCCATGATGACTGACCGGACAACCGATGCCGACATGCCTGTGAGCAAAGCGTAGAAAGCGAGTGCAATAATAGACAGAATCAATGCGCCCTTGCGATAGCCGAGAAGATAAAGCGGGAATAGCAGTGCGGCAATGAGCAATGCGATTATCGCAACATGTGTTCCGCTCAGAGCAATGATGTGAGAGAGTCCTGCAAGCGTGAGCCCTTCACGAAATTCAATATCGAGATTAGTGTCATCGCCGAGCAGAAGCGCGTCGAGAAAAGCGGCGCACCCGGTGGATATGCCGCCGTGATATAACTTGTCGGAAATGTTTTGCCTTATTGAGTGCAACATCGTGTGCCAGCGGGAATCACCGCTTGTGGCACTGACGTCTCCTGAAAACACCACACCGGTAGCCGAGATGCTTTTATACCGGTAATAGACCGATAAGTCGGGATCATCAGGAAGCTGAGGATCATGGACAGGTGAGGATAGGCGTGATGTGAAGCGCACTCTTTTTCCCGGCGAGAGCCACATAAACGAGTCGAAGAAATATACATTCGCCCGGAAATCTCTTGCAGGTTGCATAGTTCCCGCCGCGTCGGCGATGGAGTCGATCAAGATGATTGTGGCAACGGTGCGGTCTTTGTCGGCACGTTCAAGTATAATCCCCGAGAATGTGGCCTCTTTATCATCAAGCTGTTCAGGCAGCCGTGGTGGAAGGGTGAATGCCGCCAGCAACACTCCTGCCGTAGCTATGACAGAAAGCAGCGACACATATCGCTTGCGCAGCAATGCGAAAGCAACAGCTGCAACGGCCGGAACTGCCGTTGCCACAGGTAACGAAACAAATGTCCCGGCGACAATGCCTGCCGCAAGTGCCGTGAGCGGGAATAGCAGCGGGACACTCTGGCGGAATCGGGCCGGGGGCATTCCAGTATGTTATGTGTTTAGCCGCAGGCTACAGAGTCGCCATCACGACAAAGAAACTCGATACGCCTATAATAATCCAAAGAGCCACGGCAAGCACAAGCGGCTTGACACCGACTTTCTTTATTGCCGCCAACGAGAGACCTGCGCCGATGAAGAACAAAGTGAGTACAAGTCCCTTGTGTGCGATGTAGACAAGTGCCGAGGTGAGCCATTGCGGTAGACCCACATAGGTGTTGATCAGCATAGCCCCGATAAACATGAAAATGAACCAAGGGATGGAGATTTTAGCTGTCTTGTCGCGGAAAAGAAGCATGGTGATGAGTGCGAGGGGTATGATCCACAGGGCACGCGTGAGCTTGACAAGCGTTGCTATTTTGAGTGCTTCCTGCCCGTAGGCTGCACCGGCACCTACGACCGACGAGGTATCGTGTATGGCAATTGCAGCCCATGTGCCGAACTGCTCCTGACTCATGCCGAAGAAATGTCCCATAGGCGGGAAGATGAAAAGTGCGATCGCGTTGAGCATGAAGATTACACCAAGCGACACTGCCATCTCGTGGTCAGAGGCTTTCACGACAGGCCCCACAGCGGCAATGGCACTTCCGCCGCATATTGCCGTGCCCGATGAAATCAGGTAAGCTGTCTTGCGGTTAATGTGCATCCAATAGCCGATAAGTATGCCGAATGTCATCACAGCGAATACCGATATGATGGTAAACATCATGCCCTCGGCACCCGATTTGAGCTACTCGTTGACGTTAATGCCGAATCCGAGCCCGACGACCGATGCCTGAAGCAGATACTTCGATGCTTTCTTGTTGAACTTCGGGCATGGCATGGGGAAAATCAGAGCGAAGACAAGACCGGTAAAAAGAGCTATAGCCGGTGAAAAAATCTGGGGCAGACCGAAAAGGTCGGCGGGTATGCAGATGAGAATGGCTATCGCGGCATAGACATATTTTGCTGCAAGCGCGATACCCGCGGGCTTTTTGTTTAGTTGCTTTTCCATATTCTCCATGATTCAAAAGCCTGAAGCAATAGCATTTCAAGACCGTTTTTTGTAGTTGCGCCATGCTCTGCGCCGAGTTTCATGAATGTGGTCACATCAGGATTGTAGATGAGGTCGTAGAGTATGTGGCGCGGTGTGATATAGTCGTAGGGGATAGGTGGGCATGCTTCAACGTGGGGATACATCCCCAGCGGGGTGGTGTTCACGATAATATCGTGGCTGTCCATCACATCCTGCGTGAGCTGCTCATAGGTGTAGGCCACGCCGGGTTTCATCGTGCGTGATACCATCGACACTTTCACTCCTATCGACTCCAATGCCACCCTCACGGCTTTGGAAGCTCCGCCGGTGCCGAGCACGAGTGCGGCATGAGAGCCCTCGCCCAGAAGCGGGAGAAGGGAATCGAGGAAGCCTATATAGTCGCTGTTGAATCCTTTTAGCTTTATGTCGCCGCCGGGAAGATGCTTGACTTTCACAACGTTCACAGCACCTATCTCCTTTGCCTTGGGATCTATCGCATCAAGATAGGGGATAACCTGCTCCTTATAGGGGAGGGTGACGTTGAATCCTTGCAGCCGCGGGTGTTCGGCGAGCATTTCCATGAGTTCGCCGATGTCGGAAAGCTGGAAGTTGAGATAGACAGCGTCTATCTTCTCGGAATTAAACTTCTCGTTGAAATAGCGCTGTGAAAAGGAATGTGTGAGCGGATATCCAATCAGTCCATACTCCTCTGTGGTAGAGCTCATTCAGGTTTGTTGATTTAAGGGAGGAG
>CAMWSY010000112.1 GCA_947176995.1 uncultured Porphyromonadaceae bacterium
CATGTCCGGTATTAACCGGGGCATGAACCAATGCAGCTGCAAAATTACAAAAAAATGTATATATTCAAATAAAAATGACAGAGCCCGTGGCAACCCGGAGCAAATATTCCGTCAGATTCCAGCTCCAGTATCGTTAAAAAGCCATATCGTTACCGGTCGAAAGCAAAATTGATGACCTTAATATAGCTCAACTCAAATTTTTTATCCTATCTTTGGAAAAGCAATGGAAAAATAAGACATTATCATGAAAAATGAACTTTTCAAGCAATTAGAAATACTCTCAGCCAACAATAATGAAATAGGACGCCGCTCATTCCTGAAGCTCCTTGTTTCAGCTGGCATTATCTCCACGATCGGAGTAAACGACGCATTTGCATATTCAAGCAACGCCAAAGGAAAAATAGTGATCATCGGAGGAGGAGCCGCCGGCCTGAGCATGGCAGCACGCCTGACACGTTGGCTCGATGATCCCGACATCACCCTCATTGACCCGAGCGACCGCCAGTACTACCAGCCGGGATTCACCCTCATCGCCTGTGGCGAATATGAGCCCGACGAAGTATGGAAAGAGCAGAAAGACTACATCCCCGATGGAGTCAAATGGATAAAAGACACCGTCGTCGCTGTCGACCCCGTTGCCAAGTCAGTGACCACTACAGGCAACGAGAAAATCAACTATGACTTCCTTGTACTCACCCCCGGCCTGCAAATCAACTGGGACAAAGTAGAAGGAATCTCGCTCGACACGCTCGGACAGGGTAACGCCCATTGCATCTACGACTGGAACGGCGCGCAGAAAACATGGACAGCCATGCAGGAGTTCGCTAAGAAAGGAGGCCGTGGAGTCTTCACCGACACCTACACCAAACTCAAGTGCGGCGGTGCGCCCAAAAAGATATGCCTGCTCACAGAGCACCAGAGCCGCAAGCAGAACAACCGCGACAATCTGCAACTCGACTACTTCACCGCGTCAAAAGCACTCTATGACGTACCATATTTTACCCCCCGCTTGGAAGAGATATACAAAGAGCGCAACATACCCGTGAGTCTCAACTGCCGCCTGAAAGGAGTCGACACTCAGGCAAAACGCGCCTACTTTGAGAAAATCGAGACAAAAGGAGAAGAAAAAATTGTCACCCCCTTTACCGAGGATTACGACTTTCTCCACTTCACTCCCCCCATGTCGGCACCCGATTTCGTGCGCGACTCAGGCTTGGGCTGGACCGAAGGAAAACTGGCAGCCGACAGTTGGGTGATGGTCGACAAAGAGACACTCATTCACAAGACCTACCCCGAGATCATCTCACTGGGTGATGTTGCCGGCATACCCACCAGCAAGACCTCCGCAGCAGTGCGCGTTCAGGTGCCCATAGCAGCCAAGAACCTGATTTCACTCATGGAAGGCAAAGAGCCGCAGGAGAAATACAACGGATATGCCGCATGTCCCATCGTGACCGACTACGGCCATGTGTTGCTGTGTGAATTTGACTACGACAAGAATCCGTGCAACTCCTTCCCCTTCTCAATGCTCGACACATCCAAAGAGCTCTGGCCCGCATGGCTCTTGAAAAAATACATCCTGAAGCCCATGTACTTCTACGGAATGCTCCGCGGCCTCATGTAATCCCCTCATTCAAAACGCCTACCGGGGATTGCACGACAGTCCCATTATCTATCCGTGTTTGGAATGCCTTTTAATCGAGAGTAGGGACGCACGGCGCGTGCGTCCTCCTGATTCTCAACGCGCAAAGTACATTCCCATCCACCCTCCGACTCGTCAGAATTGTCCGACACGTCCGACAGGTCCGAGCACGGCCATGCTCGCAGCAAAACCACAGGCCATCCACAACACGGGGCAGCCCTGCAAAAGGAGCTGCCCCGGATTAATTTAGTGCGGATCTACAACCTCACTCTATGACCATATCAAACTGGTCACATTCGCCTGTGCGGTGAGCGAGATGCTTTGTCAGAGCCGAGATACCGAATAGCGGCGAGTAAGTCTTCACCTTGATCGTCTTGCCGTCGGGCATGAACTCAAGGATGCGCAGCCAGCCGTCGCCACCGTTACCCTCCCAGCCACCGCCGAGAACCTGCACATTGAACATCATCTGATGCACATCGCGACCGGCCGAATTCTTGTCCACACGATAAGCCACCGAGTCCTCGTAGTCACCCGGATGTCCCGTGTGACCGCAGAGCGCGAACACGATATTGCTCGACGGATAAATCAGTTTCTCCCACACCTGCTTGCCCCAGTTACGCGGAGTGATCTTATACGACTCATTGTCCGTATATTCAGCCGAACGCTCTTGCAGAAGCGAGTGCGTCATAAAAATCACCTTGTGATCCTTGTATTTGTCGCTTGCGCAAAGATCCTTTGCCCACTCAAGCACCTCATCGCGGGGAGCAAACTCAGTCACGATCACAAGCATCTTGCCCCAGTTCTGATCCTCAAACTCAAAAGCGGCATTCTCGATGTCAGCCACCCCTTGGCGGTTGGGATAATCACTGCGGATAATGTCGCGCCATGCACGGTTACGCTCAAACGGGAAATACTCCGGGAAGTGAGTCATACCGTTTTCCGAACGACGGTAGCCATACTCATGATTACCGCCCGAAATGAAGTAAGGCACCTTATTGTCGAGACGCTCAAAGCAGCGCGAACCGGCCTCCCACATCTCGCGGCTCGTCTGGTTGAGCATATTGCGGTTCATCGTGATATTGTCATTCTGCTCCACGAGGTCACCGGTGCAGAGAACAGCCTTGATGTTCAGGTTGTCGATATTGTCGGCAACCCAAGCCGTGCAGAGGTCAAACAGAGGCTGGTTCAGATCATATTTGATATAGCCCTGCGGGTCACCGAGAACGATCATCGAGAAAGAATTTTCATCCTCCAGATGCTGCTGATCGGCACGATGCTGCGCAAAACCGCAAGTCGACATTGCGAGAGCGGCAAGTGCCAGAATTGATTTCTTCATTTGCTTTTGGTGTTATTGATTGGATTTATTCTGTAATATAGAAGCATCCGGAAGTCGGTGCAAGCCGCCCTCCGGATGCTCTCTTTTCAAGCCATAAAATTATCAATTACATTCTTTTTCACAAAAGAATAAAAGAATTAGTCATTCCAACCGGGGTTCTGGGTGAGCGAAGGATTCATCTCACGCTCCTTAGCCGGAATAGGCCATACATTCATCTTATCACCTACCGACACATTGTAGTAAGTTACAGTTCCCCACATCTGCATGAGACCGTTGGTGTTCATGGCGGCATCAGTCTTGCCCGACGAATGGTCGCGGAACTTGCGGTCCTGCCATGTGCCCCAGCGGAGCTCGTTTGCAAACATCGAATCCTCACCGCCGAGTTCTACGTAATACTCTGTGCGGATGCGCTCACGCATATCATCCTGACCCTGAACGGTGGTTGCAGGATAAGCAGGATCGTTGAGCTGAACATGACCGGCGCGTTTGCGCACCATGTTCACAAGTTCCACAGCCTCGTTAGTGCGGCCAAGCTCGTTGAGACACTCTGCACGGCGGAGAAGAATCTCAGCATAGCGGCAGAGAATGATATCCATCGGATAAACCCAGCGGGTTGTGCACTCATCATTCTCGGTGACATATTTACGCCACAGATAGTAGTAGTAAGCGTTTGTATCCGTACGGATATCGTATGGAGCACCGGCGTCAAGAATATACGGCCAACGGAGAGTCCAAGTGTGGTTACCCACACCGTCCTCATTACCGTCATACTCACTGTAGGGAGTGATGATAGCCATTTTCAGACGCGGGTCGCGGTCATCGTATGCTTTCTTGATACGTGCCTCATTACCGTTGTCAATGTACTTCGACATATCGGCACCCGAAGCCTCCATGTTGTCATAGTATTTATGATCGTATGAAGTTGTGGCAGTCGTACCCCACACACCGTAATCACCGCTTGCAAGGCCGTCACGCAGGAAGAACACCTTACGTGCCTCAGGCTCCATCTGATGCCATCCCGGGCAATACTTCTCCCAGTCAAACTTGCTGCCGTCGGCACACTCAAACATCTCCACATAAGCCGGGTTGGGCAGGTAGTTGTTCCATGCCGATCCACCGGTCACACGGTTACCGTAGTTGATACCGCGGGGGTTACCCATGCCTGAAGTTTCCACGCACTGTATCGAGAAGATCATCTCGTCACACTGCTCGTTGGCCGGACGGAGAAGATCGAAGAAGTCGCGGTTGCCGGGAGCACCGTTGCTCGGGCTGTAGAGTGAGAATCCGCAACGCTCCACTGCCTCGAAATCGGCGAGAGCCTTGGCATTGTCACCCATGTGCTGGTACACCTGTCCGCGGTAAGCGAGAGCCGCGCCGCGTGTGGCGTTACCATAGTTGGCATTACCCTTGTTATACTTGTCAGGAATATTCTGATCGTTGATCACATCGGTGAGATCCTTGATCACCTGCTCCCACACTTCCGCTTCAGTCGAGCGGGGCAGAGTGGCCTCTTCAGGAGCTACTGTCTCAAGATAGAGAGGAACACCGCGCCAGTAGAGATTGAGGTAGAAATAGCCCCATGCACGCAGGAATTTGCACTCCGAGATCAGGCGCGACTTCTCCTCGTCGGTCATGTCAGGCACATCGCCGAGATGATTGATTGCATCGTTCGCACGGTAAACGATTGTGTAGAACAGCTTGAAGTGGTTTGCCACATTACCGTCCGACGGCGTGCACGAGCCTGTGCAGATAAACAGGCCGCCGCGCCAGTTGCGGTCGATGTCCATCACCGACGACCAGCAGTCCATCGGGATACCGAGCGAGCTACCCGAGTAGTTCTGTGTGAAACGTGCATACAGAGCGTTGTAGACACCCTTCACGGCACTGCGCGCGAGGATAGGACTCTGCCACACATTTGCACTCGAGTACATATAGGTGGGAGTGGTGTCGAGCAGATCGCTCTGACAGCCGGTATATGTTGCAGCCGAGGCCAGAGCTACGGCAGCTATCGTGAATTTCTTGAATATATTTTTCATCGTCTTAATCTTAAAACATCAAGAGATCAGAATGACAGGTTCACACCGAAAGCATACTGGCGCATGGTCGAGTAGCCCGAGGTTGTGCGCATCTCAGGATCCTGACCCGAGAACTTGGTGATCGTCAGCAGATTTTCACCCGAGAAATAAACGCGGAGCTTCTCGACGAAGAACTTGCGCGAAACGTTCTGCGGAATCGTGTAGCCGAACGTAAGGTTGCGGAGCTTCACAAACGAGCCATCCTCGAGGTGGAGAGCCGACGATGCGCTCGACGGAGTGCCGCTCAGGTAAGCCAGACGCGGATTCTTCGAAGTCAGGTTTGTGCGCGGATCGTTCGGATTCTCGGGATCAAAGAAATAGTGGTCGTATGCGATAGCGTCGGGGATTGCGTAACCGTATACGGTGTTTGAAGCATTGCGGCCTGTGCTGTAGTAGTAGAGCTTGTAACCGAGCGAGCCGCCCCAGTTCATCGACAGGTCAAAGTGGTTCCAGTCTGCGCTCATGTAAAGACCGATGTTGTACTTAGGCATGGTCGAGCAGTTCTGGAAATCCGAGTCATAGCTGTTGCCATAGATACCGTCGCCATTGGAATCGGCGTAGATATACTCACCATACCACAGACCCTGCTTGCCGACAACGTTGCTCGGCTGGAATGTGTATCCTGCAGCCTGCATAGCCTCAATCCACTTCATGTCGTCGGTCGTGCGGATCATACCGTCCTTCGGACCACCGTTAATGTTTACAGAACCATCAGAATTGAAGTGGTTACCAGTTCCTTTGTAGACGCTGGGCAGATACCACTCGTTGATCATGTGACCCTCGATCACGCGGGTAGTGCCACCGGTCGAAACGTCACCGATATTGGTCGTGTACTCGGTGTGGTCAGCATTCCAGCCACGCTTAAGTTCACCTTTGTACTTGCTCACCCAGTTCTTGTTGTAGGCAAACGAACCGCGGATGCTGTAATTTACCTTGCCCACGCGGTCGGTCCAGCCTATCTCGACTTCGACACCACGGTTGGTGACCTCGGCGATATTCTGCTTGGGAGCACCGGCAGTACCCATCGTCATCGACATATCGGGAGTATAGAGGATGCCCGAAGTGAGCTTGTTGTAATACTCGATAGCACCGCTCAGACGGCTGTTGAAGAAACCATAGTCCACACCCACATTGGTGACATTTGAAGTCTCCCAACGAAGCAGCGGGTTAGCGATACTTGTGATTGCGATACCCGAGTTAAGGGTTGAATTGGTTGCATACTGTGCGGTAGTGTAGATCGACTGCCAGTCATAGTTGCCGATAGAGTTGTTACCGAGCTTACCCC
>CAMWSY010000113.1 GCA_947176995.1 uncultured Porphyromonadaceae bacterium
TAGCCACAGGCCTCTGCCGCCACATGAAGCTGATGACACGGCAAGTCGAGACATCGGCGTGAAGCTACGAGCGTGCAGTGAAATTCATAACCGGGATATTCCATTCCATACTCCTCGAACACCGCTTTAAGGCAGCTTTCATCAAACGGCCGATTGTGAGCCACAAGTGGCAGTCCGGCTATGCGCGGAGCGATCTGAGCCCACACGTCAGGGAAACAGAGTTGTCCGTCGGTGTCGCGACGTGTCAGTCCATGTACTTCAGTTGTCCAATAGGTATAGTAATTAGGCGACGGTTTTATAAGGCTGTAAAACCTATCCACAATTTCCCCGCCCCTGACGATGACAAGACCGACACTGCACACCGATGAGCGGCGACCATTGGCGGTCTCAAAATCTATAGCAGCAAAATCCTGCATACTCAGTCGTTTTTATATAGTTCTGCCATATCCGATATCCACCCTTTCATTGTCTTACGAAGCGATACCGGCGAAATTACCTCGATCATAGCTCCTACATGAAGCAGTTTCATGACAAAATCATAGGTCGGCGCGAGATACATTTCAAAATCGGCATATTCCCCGTGATCCTCAATCATCCGCTGGCTGTGATGCAACGGCAGAGAGTTAAGATAATGTTTATGATCCTCATTGGCACGGATAACAATTCTTTCAGGCTTCGTGCCGTCACCTACAACAATTCCATAAGCCGTTGAAAAGAATTCTGCTGCCGAAAAGTCCTTCGGCAACTTGAATGTCTCATCAGCAATCTCTACGCTTTCGATCCTGTCGAGTCCATATAGCCGCAAACCGTCGTAATGGGCATTATAAGCCAGAACATACCATCGGTTTTCAAACAGCTTTACACAATACGGGGCTATTGCGAATGTATAACCATGCGACTTTGTGAAAGATCGATAAGTTATGATGACCACATGATTATCTCTCATCGCTTCCAGCAGTGTCGTCAGGTGCTCACGTCCCGACGGAATCTCATCGACGACAATACGGTCTTTCATCGAAAGATTTTCACCTATCATGTTGCCGACAGCAAGCGAGTCGAGCATCCACTTCTTAAGCCGGTCCTCATCAATGTCCTCGGGATTAGCAATCCTATAGAGATATCCTCCGGTTTTCTGACAGATTATCTTTACACTGAATTGCTCCTCGATAGCCTCCTTCCAGCGATTGAATGTGGCACGATGAAGCGGACGTCCGTCACTGAGCGAAGTGTTGCGTTCCCACCTTTCCGAGAGCTCCCGATGAGAAATCCCGTCGGCACGGCGTATTGTATCTATCAGCCATGCATATTTCTGCGCTTGATTCATAGCTTTATGAATTACTTTTCCGCAAAGTTAACCAAACCATGTCGCATTTCACGATACAGGATTAGACTTTTCATGATGCCTTGAAGTTAAAGATTGGGCGTATGATTGTATCAATATTAACCGTATCGCCGATATTAGCAATAATCTCTGAGGCCGGTTTGTAAACCATCGGCGACTCATCGCGGGTGAAATCATTGACCGATTCGGAGTAGATTCCCTGCATCGATGCCACAAAATCCTCCATTGTGATTTTCTCGTAAGCCTGTGACCGGCTCAGAACACGTCCGGCTCCATGTGGTGCCGAGCAGTTCCAATCGGGATTGCCTTTACCCGTACATAGCAACGAGCCGTCGCGCATATTAAGCGGAATGATACAACGCTCACCCTCGGCTGCCGAAATCGAACCTTTGCGGATTATGTTGTCATCGCTTATGTAGTTGTGGATTGACTCAAATTCTTCCGACACCACAACGCCCGGGAAGAAACGCAACAAAAGCAAAGATATGAGTCGGCGGTTGAGCACTGCCCAGCGCTGACACAGGCGCATATCGTGAAGATACTGCTCGCGTGCTTCCCCCTCGACATAGCATAGTGCTTCAGGCAGCGAAGGCTTAGCCTCATTGCGCTCCTTACGCATCTTCTTGATGACACCCTGCAACTCCGAGCGACGTCCGGCTGCTTTATATTCTTCGATCGTGCGTCTTATTGTCTCCTCAAACTCATCAGCTCCAGCGGTCAGGTGTTTTATTGCACGCGCCTGATAAATATCGGCGACCTGCTTGCCGAGGTTGCGTGAACCGGTATGGACAACAAGATACACATTCCCCTCGTCATCCTTATCCAGCTCGATGAAGTGATTTCCACCTCCGAGCGAACCAATCGCTTTGTTGATACGCCCTGAGTCCTTCAGATCACGGTAGCAATGCAGTTCCTGCACAAGTTGCTTTGCTTCACGGTAAATGTCCATCTCTTCACCCGCAAGAGGTTTGAATCCCAACCTTTCTTCACGGACAGTCTTACCCGAAGGCACATTACCGCGTATGTGCTCATGAAAAGCGTGATAATCAATTTCATTTATCTTCCCAAGATTCAGCACTCGCATACCGCAGCCTATATCCACCCCCACAATGTTGGGAATAACCTTATCACCGAGGTCGCCAGTGAACCCAATGACACATCCGGCACCCGCATGAACGTCGGGCATGATACGTATCTTCTTGTCGGAAAACACGTCGATCGACAGCAATTCCTTGATCTGCTCCAATGCACCATTCTCAATATTGTCAGTAAATATCTTTACGTCATATCCTTCTATAGTCTTCATATCTTGTTATTTTTTTGATTCCGACACAAATTTACACACAGCGTGCGCAATCTTGTTGCGCAACAAGAGAAATATGCGTTCTCCTGTTTCAGAAGCAAAATTATAACCACGCTGTCGCATTTCGCGATACACCTTAAATTTTTTACAATTTTTTTCCTGACTTAAAAAATAAGACATCTAAATGCTATTTTTGCATCTAAAAGAGATTAATATGAAGATTCTACATCTATCTGATACCCACGGATGTCATCGCAGGCTTCGCGGTATGCCCGATGCAGATGTGTTGATCGACTCCGGCGACTTCACGATGAACGGTAGCGAGCCGGAAGCCATCGACTTTATGAACTGGTTTTGTGACCAGTCATATCCACATAAGATTTTTATATGCGGGAATCACGATGATTGCCTCTATGGAGCTAATATAGACGGACTCGATCCAAATGTGTATTATCTCTGTAATACCGGAGTAGAGATTGCCGGTATTAAATTCTACGGTGTGCCGATGTTTACAGGCGATTGCGTGACCGATCGTCAGAGTCGCAACTACGCCAATATTCCACATGACACCGACATCCTTATCACCCATTCACCGGCCTATGGCATCCTCGACTTCGATGACAACATCAACTACGGTTCAGAGGAGATACTCGATAAAATTTCCACCCTGCATCTTAAAGCTCATCTGTTCGGTCACATCCATGCTCAGCACGGAGTGAGGGAACAAAACGGCATCATATTCTCCAACGGAGCAATAATGACAGCAGACTACAATAATCTAAACACTCCAAACGTACTTAGCATCTAAAGCCTGACGACTGGGATGTGATGGTCTATTTATCTCCCGACTGAGTCCTATAATGTCCGGCAGCCTTGAGGACACTTTCTGCCACTCTTGAGCGTAACTCTGGAGGAGCGATCACCTCGGCATGACCACCAAAGCCAAGTATAAGACGCTCAAGTTCCTTGTTAAGGACCACCATGAGTGAGAGTTGAATGCTGCCGTCACGAAATCTCTGCTCCACTTTCTGAGAGCGGTGAAACGGTTTTGATTCCACATAGGGAGCTTGCGACCGGTCAATTTTTATAACCACTCGACGAGCCTTGTCTCCGATCAGTCTTGTCACACCGATTGTATCATCAAAGAAATGTGCAGGATCGAAATCCACACACCTTCTGAACGGATGCAGCCTGTCGGTGGTCACATTATGAATGCGGTCAAGAGCGAGTATGTTGACCTGTGGCGTGCGGTTTGACGCCTTTTCACATATAAGAAACCATCGGTTGTTATACTCCTTGAGAAGATAAGGATACACGACAAGTTCTTCAGAATTCCGTGCCTTGAACGACTGGTATTCTACAACAATGGTCTGATGTCTCCTTACCGCATCATATATATCACCGATGAATTTAGCACCGGTGTATCCTGCCACATATTCCATATCCAACGCCGGAGTCGTTCCTTCCGTATGCCGCGAGATTTGCTCATTAAGTTTGCTTATCGTGTCGATCGACGAAGCAAGTTGTGGAAATCCCTGCAGTTGCCTCAGAATATCCAGAGCCGAGTTTAGGGCATCGAGCCCTTCATCGCTGAGCGGAAGATGTGTTATACTGAAA
This sequence comes from uncultured Porphyromonadaceae bacterium, assembly GCA_947176995.1. GTDB lineage: Bacteria > Bacteroidota > Bacteroidia > Bacteroidales > Muribaculaceae > JAFLTL01. Next base: position 4,263 of record CAMWSY010000113.1, read on the forward strand.
TCCGGATCGGCATACTCATAATATTTATTTTCGCGCACGACAATCGGAGCATTATAACCGAGCCGGTCACTGCGCATGAGTGCAAGATCGTTCTGAAACGTGCGTCGGCTCACCGGATTACATCGTCCTTCATATTCGGCAAGTGCATCTGTGCAGGCGTCGATCAGATCATTGATTGTCCAACGTCGATAACGGTTTTGCAGACAACGGTCGATGGTTGAAATTCTTATCAGAGTGGAGCGATTGAGCGGCATAAATGGATTTTTTCACAAAAATAGAATTTTTATTCACACTGCGCAAATCAATTGCGCACACAGCTTTTTCCTTTGTTGAAAATAAATAACAGATGATAATAACAGGAATATCCACATCGGCTGAAATATTTACCGACAATATCGAGGAAACAGCCCTGCAATGGGTCAGGCAGCTATGCGACCACCCCGCGTTTACCGGCATAAACATTGTGCAGATGCCCGACGTCCATGCTGGCAACTCTTGCAACGTCGGTACTGCCTATCCGATCGGCGTCTATGTCAACCCTGATCATGTTGGAGCTGATATAGGTTGTACAATCTCAATGCACAGGCTGTCCGCTCCGGTCAGTCATGACGATTTCGCATTGCTTGACCACCGCATTCGTGAGGCAGTTCCCACCGGGACTGAGATATGCGTCAAAAATTCACTAAATGAGAAAGAATTGTTCCGGTTCATCAACTCCAGTTACCAGAAAGCCCGCTCAGCTGCCCCGGATATCATTGACGAAATCCCGCGCATCGACGCCCGGTTTATCGCCGACTTCTGCCGTCGCATCAAAATGCAGGAAGGCATCTTCTATAAAAGTCTCGGAACACTCGGGGGTGGCAATCATTTCATTGAATACGGCGAAGACAACAATACCGGCGAAGGATGGCTTACGATACACACTGGCTCACGCAATCTCGGCGTTAAAGTTGCAAATTACTGGCGCAACATTGCCCGGAATCCCAAACGTGCAGAATTCGTCGGGTTCCTGTGGGGCGATGCGCTGCGCGGCTATCTGTCAGACATGTTGATAGCCCAAGCCTATGCACTCTACAATCATCACATCATCCGCGACCGCGTGTTTACTATACTACGCAAACTATGCAAAGCCCGATGCATCGAATCAATTTTCACCACCCACAACTACATTTCGGTTACCGATGATACCCCGATTCTACGCAAAGGAGCTATCGACGCATCCGAGGAGCATAAGGTTGCCATTCCATTCAATATGCGCGATGGCATAGCAATCTGCATCGGCAAGGGCAACCCGCAGTGGCTAAATACAGCCCCTCATGGGGCCGGACGCATCATGTCGCGTGCACAGGCACGGAAACAGATAGAATTATCAGACTTCAAGGAAACAATGTCAGGCGTTTACTCCACTTCGGTCTGTGAGGGCACAATCGATGAATCCCCCATGGCCTACAAATCCGCCGGAGAGATTCTGCGGCTCATAACCCCCACAGTTGATGTCCTCACAATCGTGAGCCCGCGGGTGAATATCAAAAACTCAGGAGAATGAAGAAATATGTTCAGATAACCGCCGGGCGAGGCCCGGTAGAATGTGCGAGAGCGGTCACACTTGTTGCCGGTGAAATGTTGAAAGCTATTCCCTCACTTGCGCTCACCGACTATGAGCCGCATCATCAGGCACACGACTGTTATATGTCCCTGACACTAAGCAGCAGTGACGACATCCCCGCATCAGTCATTCAACAGTGGCAGGGCACAATCCTTTGGCGTTCGACACGCAATCCCTACCGTCCTACTCATAAACGCAACAACTGGTTTGTCGGTGTCAGCTTCTTCGACGAAATCACTCTGCCGTCGATCAGTGATTCCGACATAACCTTTGAATATTGCCGTTCAGGTGGCAAAGGAGGACAGAATGTCAACAAAGTTGAAACTGCCGTCCGCGCCACCCACATCCCTTCCGGCATCTCAGTGCGATGTTCCGACGAGCGATCACAGGCCCAGAATAAATCACGCGCCCGCGAGCGACTCC
>CAMWSY010000114.1 GCA_947176995.1 uncultured Porphyromonadaceae bacterium
GCAAAATACTCACCGAAAAGGAAACTGAGATAATGAATATGCTCTGGGAGCGTGGGCCGATGTTTGTGAAGGAGATGTTGGTTATGTATCCGGATCCGAAGCCTCATTTCAACACCGTGTCAACACTCGTGCGTATTCTTGAAGACAAGGGTTATGTCGGGCATGAAAAGGTAGGTAATTCACACCGCTTTTACGCTCTGGTTAATAAAAGTGATTTCAGCGGACGCTCACTGGCTGAGGTCATTAAGAATTACTTTAATGACTCCTACAAGAGTGCTGTTTCAGCTCTGGTGGAGGAGGAGAAAATTTCTGTTGATGATTTGCGAGATATTATTCAGTTGATAGAATCGAAGCGTACATCCGGTCAAGACACCATTAAAGATAAATGATCATGGGAATAATTCTGTCTTATTCATTGCTCTCGGCGTTGGTGATGACAATAATGTTTATTGCCTACAAGCTATTCATGTCCAACGAGAAAAATCTGCGCTTTAACCGCTGTGTATTTCTATCGATCTATGTGGTTTCATTGCTGATGCCTCTGGCGTGGTTGATGCCGGCCGGGCAGCGGGTTGGTGATGGGGCTGCGACGACTATGACATCGGACAACATATCAACCGCCCTGACTCCGATAGTTGATGCTTCCGATTTTATTCCGTCACATAGCGTCATAGAGATATTGCTTTGGCTCTACATTACGGGTGCTATCGCAGTTCTGGCGCATACTGTCATGGTTACTGTGCGCATTCTTCACATCGTGAGATCAGGCGAGTGTATTGATAATGGTCAATGCCGTGTAATATTGATCGACGATGAACGCATTGCACCATTCAGTTGGATAAACTGCATAGTGATGCCTCGCAGTGATTATCACGGCTGCGGTGATGTGATTCTGAAGCATGAGATGATGCACATCTGTTCATATCATTGGGTTGATCTATATGTGGCGCAAATGTTTGTTGTGTTCCAGTGGTATAATCCGGCAGCGTGGATGATGCACCGTGAAATCAGAATTTTGCACGAGTTTGAGGCCGATGATGCAGTTGTGGCATCGGGTGTGTCGGCCTATGAGTATCAGATGTTATTGGTAAAAAAGGCCGTCGGCGCGAGATTCCCTTCACTTGCCGACAGCCTCAATCATAGTCAACTTAAAAAAAGAGTCAACATGATGTCTAAAAAAAGATCCTCGCGATGGAGCGCCATGCGTTCGTTCGCATTTGTGCCTGCCGTAGCACTGGCAGCACTCCTCTACAGCACTCCGGCTGTTGCGTCATTCATCGAAAGCACATCGCAGTCAGTTCTATCTCTTCCGCCTGATGACAAAGATAAAGAAAAAAAGGCGGTCTACAATGAAGAAGAAGTTTTCACTGCAGCAGAAGCGATGCCGCAATACCCCGGTGGCGAATTAGAGTTGTTGAATTTCGTAAGTAAAAACGTGAAATACCCTGAGAAAGCAGCGAAGGAAGGGACGCAGGGTCAGGTGGTAGCGCAGTTCGTGGTGACATCCAAGGGTAAGGTGGTAACTCCTAAGATTGTCCGTTCTGTAAGTCCCGAAATCGATGCCGAAGCAATAAGGGTATTGTCATTGTTGCCTGATTTTAAGCCGGGTACCGTGGGTGGAAAACCTGTTGCAGTCTGGTATACAATTCCTATTAGATTCCGTCTTTCCGGTGATAAGGCCTCCCAAAGTAAGGAAAAAGAGTAAGCGATATCCACTCATAACGACTTGAAAAGATGCTCAGGGACATGTTCATACGCCCTGAGCATCTTTATTTATGTATTGGAGATACGTGGTTTTCGATAAATTCATAGGATTTTCAGAAGCGATATTGCACCGATGCGATGATGTTGCGACCACGTATTCCGAACCAATATTCCGAGCGTGACAGTGCGCCGTAGGTCACATATTCATATCCGTGCCTGTTGAGCAGATTAGTTGCTGTCAGTGACAGTCTCGTCCGGCTGTTTTTTTTCCAGACAGCGGAGGCATCCAGCAGAACCATGTTGGCAGTGTTTCCCTCTGAGAAGTGCGTCAGGAAGTGATCTGCTCCTATTGTCAGTTGGATTAAATCACCCGGAAGAACCGTTGCAGAGAAGTTCTGCTTATAAGTGTGAGCTTTATTTGACTCGCGGTTTATTATCAGATTTGAGTAGTGGTAATCAGCTTCGTAGTTGACCGACAGCCACCTCACCACACTGCCGCGAAGATAAGGCTTTATCCCATAATTCTGCATCCGGTAGGGGATTGCCTCATAATTTCGCATCGGCGAGGCTGCCGCTGTCGATGCGCTTATGCTGCAACCGGCCACCATCTTGCTTCGCCCCAGTCCTTTGCTTATGTCGCCGCTGAAATTCCACGTGCGGGTATCTGAAAGATTGTCGGCATAGGTCGACACTATCATATCGTCCACAAATATCTGGTTTGCCATCAAAGACTGACGTTGATAGCCGTAGCCCGCAGTCCCGTTTACAAACAGCGACTTCAGCGGGTTGCGGTATCGGTAGGAGAGCGTCGCATCAACCCCGTGAGTGTATCTCCCGGAATTGTGGCCGATAAAAATGTTGTGGTAGTCCTGTAGTATGGGATTATTGATATTCAGATAGGCCTGTGGCGAGCCAAGCGAATAACCCGCTGTCCCCGATAACTCCGATTTTGCAGTAAGTTGCCGCCTTACGTTCAGACGGGGCACCACGTTGATGTAGTCATATTGTCTTTTCATCGAGTAGTGCATCCATTTCAGCGGGGTTTGCAGCGACGCTTTCCATCCGTTGCGGTTGTAGTCGACCTGTGGTGTGGCATAGATGTCAGAGAGAAAGTTATTGTAAACGCCGGTATTGTCAAATGCACCGCCGAGTCCAGTCAGTGCCATGTCCATCCTGTGATAATTCAGATCGGCTCCCGATGACAGATAGAACTTCCAGAACCGCGTCAGTCGGCCCGATTTCACCTCGGTAGTCGACCGCACATCGGTGCTACCCACACTCTGCATCGCATTTCCCTTTCCATTCACAATCAGCCGGTCAGGGCGATGCTCCACAGCGTTGCGCGAAACAATGGTTAAAACTTTCTTTTCACTGCGCTTGACAAGTTTTGTGTCATTTACAGCCGAAAACTTCTTGCGGCCGACCCGTTGTGTCAGATCGAGTGATCCGCTCACGTTTGATTCCGAGTTATCCCACACTGCGCTCACTGTCAATCGGTTTTTCAGGAAGTAACCCCGCTTGTTTGTTTCAGAATTAAGTTGTGATGACAGGTCGTGCTTCATAGTCCGAAGTTTGTTGTTCTGAATGAAATCCGGTATCCCCGAGCCTATGTATTCCGTTCTTATCCGGGAATTATAATCCAGACGGTCACCCATATAGTTCAGCTTCAACCGCATCGAGGTGTCGCCCGACTTCCACGCCGTGATTGCGTTGGCGAGTCCCGAAAGATTGTCTCTGGTTCGTTTTTCCGACAGGGGAGCGTTGACCATATCGGCCCATATATACTCAGGCCACAGCGTGCTGCCATCGGCTGTGACCGACATATCGTTGAAATCATGCTCCGTGATCTCATTGGCAGGATTCCACCCTGTGTTATCTCCTTTCAGTGTAACCATATTCTGCACTTTGGGAGCAATGCGCATCGTGAACAGTGAGCCATCGTAAAGCCACGGCCCGATTCCTGTCGCAGCCTGTGCCACCCCCACCCAGCGGCTCCGGGCATCCTCTTTGAGTTTTAGATTTATCCCGGCTTCCTCCGGGAACTCTATACCTTCAAGCGCTTTCACTGGCTGATGATTCTCCATCACCTCCACCGACTTCACATCCTCATGCGAGATATTGTTGGTTGCGAGACCATATTGTCCTCCCATAAAATCGTTTCCGTCGATGTAGAACCGATTTATCGGTTTTCCCTGATACTTTATTGTCCCGTCTTCCTCCACCTTTATGCCCGGCAGACGCTTTATCACATCTATTATGGCATTGTCTTTGGCGTTGGCGTAGCGTGCCACATTGAAGACCAGTGTGTCACCCTTGGCATAGATGTCAGGCGCTTCCACAATCACATCCTTGAGCTGAGTCGCTTTTGCAGTGAGTTTCACGCTCTCCATGTCAGCCGCTACAGGCAACGTCAGCACCTCATATCCTATGCAGCGAAACGAAACCGAGTCAGCTCCCGCTTTAAGAGATATCTTGAAATTACCATTGATATCGGTAGATGTGAACGCCCCTTTAGCTTTCACTACAACTCCGGCAATCGGCTCACCCGATGACACATCCAAAACTTTGCCGCTGATTTCACCCGGCACTGTCGCCCATGCGGGCAACAGTCCGAGCAACATGTTTATGATAAATAGATTAAGTCTCATTTTCTCCAGTCACGTTCGATGTAGTCAAAAGGCAGTTCTTCCGGCTCGTATGCGTCAGGTAAAGGATTTCCCGCTTGGTCGGTCACTGTGATGTGTCCGCCCGTCGTGGCCTCAAAATAGGCGTATGGATTGATCTCATATCGGTTCTTGGTGTCGTAATAGCCCTTTCGGTCGGTCTTGTTGAATGGAGCTTTGTATATGGTTATAGGCCGATTGGCACTTGATTTTATACCTATGCACTCAAATGTGTATTCTCCCTTTTCATCAGAGGCCTTCATGATCAGTCCCGGAAGTCCATGAAGTTTCCATGGGCCTTCCATGATCGGAATATCCTCGGTGTAGAATGCTGTCCACTCTCTTCCGCGGAAACTGCACTTGGCACCGTGACATTCATATCCCAGCACATCGACCAGCGTGTCTGTCAGTTCCCAGTCAAGAACCGGCATATCCTCTTCATAACTGAACCAGTCCTGACATATCTTCTCAGTATGTGTCAGCTTTCCTGTGGGGTAGTTCTTGTAGATTGTCATAAACTCGCCGTTGCTGAGTTTCCCCTCCATCACCGCAGCCGAGATCTGTTCGGGGGTCGACGACATGAGAATCGAGTCGACGGTGAGATTCTTGAAACTTGAGAACTTCGACACCCCGTCGCTGGAGATCTGTAGCAGCATGTTGTCGGAGCTGTAATTGTCGGTAAGCTCTCCTGTCGTGTCCACACAATAGCTGTAGTCATACACAAATTCCATTGTTTCCTCGGCAAGCGTCTCGGTTTCGGGCACGTTGGATTGATAGATGCCAAGTTTGCGACGGTTGATTTTCCCGTTAGCCACGGCAGCACCCACGATGGATGCCACAGTCAGTATTACTAAAATTTTTCTCATAGTGATGTTGTTTTTGGTTCTGCCGCAAAGTTATATTGGCGTTCATCCTGCTGCCTCAAATAATCATTACTCAAACATTAGGGAATTATTACTGAATTATTACGGTGAAATAATAACTTTGCCGGGCAGTGCACTCCGATGATTGCAATGTTGTAAATTTGGATTATGGAAAAACGGATTAAGATACTATATATAATCACCATCATCGCCATCATCTCCTTTCTCGGGATGCAGGCTTATTGGCTGTACGGCCGGTATGAATATGCGCTCAATGAGTATGAGCGTACTTTGAATGAGCGTATAGTCAGATGCTTGGATGAATACAATGTCATAAGGGGAAAGAAAACACTTGACAACTGGAATGACTCGCCGGATGAAAATGAGGGGAATAACACGTTTACTGTCCCGTCATTCTCTTTGCAGCAGAGATATGCTGATTCTGTAGAGACCACCCGCACGGCAAAGTTGTCTATTTATCAGTTTTCTGCCTACGAGCTTCTGGGCATTGCACCCGGTACGCCACTGAGTGAAGAGCAGAAGAACAAAGCTATGGAACTGGCTCGGGTGCAGATGAAACTACCGGCCGACTCTGTCATTTTTGATGCATCGGGAGCCAAAGATGAAAATGAGGCGTGGGTCGCGACTAAAAACGTTCAGACCGAGCGTAAAAGTCCCTTCACGGCCGAGGGTATCGATTCAGTCCTCAA
>CAMWSY010000115.1 GCA_947176995.1 uncultured Porphyromonadaceae bacterium
AATTTCGACCTGTCACAGCATGAGAAGTTCTCCGGTAAGAAGATTCAGTATTTTGACCCTGAGCTGAACGAGAGCTACACGCCGTATGTGATCGAGACTTCGATCGGTGTTGACCGTATGTTCCTGTCGGTGCTCTGCTCGTCGTATGAGGAGCAGGAACTTGAGGGTGGCGACAAGCGCGTGGTGCTCCACCTGCCGCCGGCTCTTGCGCCGGTGAAGTGCGCCGTGCTTCCGCTCGTGAAGAAGGATGGTCTGCCTGAGAAGGCGCGTGAAATCGTGAATGATCTGAAGTTTGACTTCACGACGCACTATGAGGAGAAGGATGCAATCGGTCGCCGTTACCGCCGTCAGGATGCAATAGGCACTCCGTTCTGCATCACGGTGGATCATCAGACTCTCGAGGACAACACGGTGACTCTGCGTGAGCGCGACTCGATGAAGCAGACCCGCGTTGCGATTGCCGACCTCCACAAGCTGATACATGATCAGGTGAGCCTAAACTCGTTGCTCCGCCGTATTTGATAACAGGACGCACCATGGTGCGTCCCTACAAAAAGTGAATTATGGGATTCAATAATTATAACGGTAACGCCGGACAGCAAGGACAGGCTCCACGCCGCAGCGGTATGACGAAGTGGGTGGTGATAGGTGCTATTGTCGTCATCGCATTGTGGGGCTTCTCATCGTACAACTCCATGGTGAGCCAAGAGGAGAATGTGGATAAGGCTTGGGCCAATGTGCAGAACCAGTATCAGCGCAGGTCGGATCTTATCCCGAATCTTGTGGCTACAGTGAAGGGTTACAGCGAACATGAGAGCTCGACTCTCGAGAATGTGACGGCTGCCCGTGCCGGTCTGCTCCAAGCTAAGGAGGAGGCTGACGGCGTGACTGATCCTCAGGAAAATATAGCTGCTTTCCAGAAGGCTCAAAGCAAGCTGCAAAGTGCAATGGGCATTTACATCAATGCCGTGCATGAGGCTTATCCTGACCTGAAGGCCAACGAGAATTTCATGAATCTCCAGACTCAGCTCGAGGGTACTGAAAACCGCATCGCTACAGAGCGCACGCGCTACAATGACGCTGTGCAGAGCTACAATGTGAGCATACGTCGCTTCCCGGCTACTATCGTGGCTTCGATAGCGGGATTTGACAAGAAGGATCCGTTTGCAGCTGATGAAGCTGCCCAGAGCGCTCCCAAGGTGCAGTTCTAATACCTCTGCCGGGTCAAGACACCTCAATAATTATCACTGCAAGATGAAAAAACTTCTACTGATATTTCCACTTATAGCTGTATTTCTTGCTGCCTGCAACGATGACGACAATGATCTGAGCAGCTACATGGAGTGGATGGAGACCAACACAAGCTGGATCGAGGCCCAGTCGGCTCTCCGCGATACGGACGGTTCGCCCTACTACACGAAGGTGACTCCGGAGTGGAACAGCAATGCATACGTGCTGATCCACTATTTCAATGACAGGAGCAAAACGGAGGGCAATCTCTCGCCGCTCTATAACTCGACTGTGGCGGTGAAATACTGCGGACGCCTGTATGACAACACTCCGTTTGACTCGTCGTACAGAAACACGGACAGTCTCTATATGACACAGCTCAACCAGACTATAGTCGGCTGGTGGATAGGCGTGGGTGACATGCGTGTGGGTGACTCGGCAAGGGTAGTTATCCCCGCGGCTCAGGGCTACGGCTCACAGTCGAGCGGAATAATCCCGCCTTTCAGTGCTTTGCAGTTTGACATCAAGCTGGTGGATATACCTTACTATCAGGAGAAGCCTTGAACCGAATAATCTGTGCGATATTGCTTTTGGTGTGTGCCTTTGTGAAAACTGAGGCTCAGATCAATACTGACCAAGTGCTCAGGGTCGGACAAAACGCCCTCTATTTCGAGGACTACATGCTGTCGATCCAGTATTTCAATCAGGTGATCGCTGCCAAGCCATATCTGGCACAGCCATATTTCTTCAGGTCGATAGCTAAACTCAATCTCGAGGATTATCAGGGTGCGGAGGCTGATGCTACTCTTGCAATAGAACGCAACCCTTATATCACGGATGCGTGGGAGGTGAGAGGCGTGGCACGTCAGAATCAGGGTAAGAGCAAGGATGCTATAGAGGATTACAATCATGCGCTTTCGCAACTGCCAGATAACCGTGGCATACTTTTCAACAAGGCTCTCGCGCAGGAAGATGCGGCTGATTATGACGGCGCACGTGAGAGCTTTGACCGACTGATGAAGGTGTATCCCGGATTTGACGGTGCATACATGGGAAGAGCTCGCCTGAACATGATAACGGGTGACACGGTAGCTGCTAAGGCTGATCTCGACAAGGCGCTGGAACTGAACCGTAATGCGGTGAACGCATACGTGATGCGTGCGGATATAGCGATAAACAGCAATGAGGATTTTGCATCGGCTCTTGCCGACATGAATGAGGCGATAAAGCTACAGCCGCATTATGCGGGATATTTCATCAACAGGGCTTTCCTTCGTTACAAACTCGATGACTATTTCGGCGCGATGGCCGACTACGACTATGCCGTGAATCTTGACCCGCTGAATCCAGTGGGATGGTTCAACCGCGGACTTCTGCGGGCGGAGGTGTCGGACAATGACCGGGCAATACAGGATTTCAGTGAGGTGCTGAAGCTTGACCGGGATGATGCACGCGCGCTTTATAACCGTGCGATGCTGTATCGCGAGACGCATCAGTGGGACAAAGCTATTGCGGATATCGACAAGGTGATTGAGCAATATCCGGATTTTGCGGGAGCGTATTTCGCACGATTTCAGGTGAACAGCGAACGAGGCGGGCATCTGCGCGAGGCAGAGCGTGATTACAACAAGGCTACCGAACTGACCAAGATTGCTCAGGCGGAAGCAAAGAAGGCTAAGGAGGCTGCACAAGCTGCAGGGGGAGATATGGCTACCACCACTACCGGAAATGAGGCGAATGCGCAAGGTGGTGACGAACCGGCAGCCTCGGTGGAGGAGTACTCGTCGCAGATGGTGGCAGACCGCTTCATGTCGCTGCTGACTGTTGAAAACAACACTGAACTGGAAGGGGAGTATAACAACAAGAGCATACGCGGCAAGGTGCAAGACCGAAATATAGCAATCGAGATGGAGCCGATGGTTGTGCTGTCGTACTACGGGGCGCCGACGGAACTTCAGGAGACCGGGTTCTATATCAAGGAGGTTGACGATATAAACTCGTCGCGCATACTGCGTTTTGCAATCATAGTGACTGACCGCGTGCCTACGATTGATGATGAGAACCTCATGCAAAGGCATTTTCAGTCGATCGAGTATTATAATTCATATCTTGCCACACATCAGCCCCGTGCGGTGGAATATTTCGGACGAGGCATGGACTTCATGACCCTGCGCGACTATGAGCCGGCGATAGCCGATTTCAGCCGCGCGATAGAACTGACTCCTGACTGGTCGCTGGCCTATCTGATGCGTGCGATTGCCAATTATCAGATGCTCAAGGCCGAGTCGGGTAATGCAGGCCACACCAGCGAGGCAAACAAGAAGGGGGACGCAGGGCATGAGATAACGCCGGAGATGCGCAGGGCGAAACTGCGCAGCATCATCGCAGATTTTGACAAGACAACGGGACTCTCGCCTAACATGGCATTCGCCTATTACGACAAGGGGAATGTGCTGCTTGAGGAGGAGGATCTGACGTCGGCGGTGAGCGCATACTCAAAGGCTATAGAACTTAAACCGGATTTCGGTGAGGCATACTATAACCGCGGTTACGCCTACATGAAACTCGGAAACCGGGAGGCTGGCACTGCCGATCTGTCGAAAGCGGGTGAGCTCGGAATCTTACCGTCGTATAATCTGCTAAAACGCATGAACCGATGACACCGGAGGAAAAAAAGGCTGTGCGTGAAGATGTGGACCGCGCCTGCAAGGTGATGCAGAGTGGTGGAATTGTGGTGTATCCTACCGACACGATATGGGGGATAGGGTGTGACGCCACTAATGCCGAGGCTGTCGCGCGGATATATGAAATCAAACGGCGTGCCGACAATAAGGCGCTGATAACGCTTGTGCCATACGCGGGCTGGCTTGAAAATTATGTGGAAGAGGTGCCTGAAGTGGCATGGGAACTCATAGATGTTGCCACCGACCCGATGACAATTGTATATGACAAGGGGAAGAATCTTGCCAGTAATCTGATGGGTGAGGATGGAAGCGTCGGGATAAGGGTGACCTCGGAGTTTTATTCACAGCAGCTTGCATTGCGTATGCGCCGGCCTATCGTGTCGACGTCGGCAAATGTGAGCGGGGAGGCTGCACCAAGAGTATTCAAGGAGATAAACAGGGCGATACTGGAAGCTGCTGACTATGTGGCTGAATACAGACGCGATGATGACAGCATCGGGAAAGCCTCGACCGTGATCAAGCTTGGGAGCGGTGGACTGATAAAAATATTAAGGTCATAAACAAATTATCATAATTATGGCCGAGGAAGCACAGACCGTTAATGCAAAAGAGGAGAAGCAGGGACATGGATTCCATGATTTCATGCTGTCGGTGCTGATATGGCGTGAAAAGCACATATCGGAGCGCTCGTTTGTGATTGTGCTTGCATTTCTGGTCGGGGTCGCTTGCGGATTTGCTGCTCTTGTGCTCAAATGGCTTATCCATACGATCTCAACGGCTCTGAGCAGCCACATCGCAATAAACAGCGGCAACTATCTGTATCTGCTTTTTCCGGCAGTGGGTATACTGCTGACTATGCTTTATGTGCGTTTTGTGGTGAAGCACAATATATCGCATGGTGTGACACGTGTGCTGTACTCCATATCACAGAACAAGAGCCGATTGAAGCCCTACAACATGTACACGTCGCTGCTTGCAAGCTCGGTGACAATAGGATTTGGCGGATCGGTTGGAGCGGAGGGTCCTATCGTCTACACGGGTGCCGCTATCGGCTCAAACTTAGGGCAGCTTTTCAGGCTCTCGCCGCGCATCCTGATGATACTTGTGGGATGTGGTGCGGCGGCCGGTATCGCCGGGATATTCAAAGCCCCGATCGCCGGGATGCTTTTCACGCTTGAGGTGCTGATGATAGACCTGACCACGGTGTCGGTGATGCCGCTGCTTATAGCGTCGATTTCGGGTGCTACGGTGGCGTATGTGTTCACGGGGTTTGATGTGGAGTTCCTGTTTGTACAGAGTGAGCCATTCAGAACAGGGCGTATCCCATACGTGATTGTACTCGGGATATTCTGCGGCCTTGTGTCGCTCTACTTCACGCGCGTGATGAACATGATGGAGAATTTCTTTAAGCACAAACTTGTTCTCCAGTGGAAAAAGACTCTTTTCGGCGGTGTGCTGCTTGCGGGACTGGTGTTTCTGCTTCCGCCTCTCTATGGTGAAGGTTACACAGCGATCAACCATCTGCTCGGAGGTGACCCGGGATCGATTCTTGACGGCAGTATTTTCTACAATGACCGCCAGTCGCCGTGGATGATACTTGGATTCATCGGTATGGTGATTCTTGCCAAGGGTTTTGCAACCTCATCGACTACAGGCGCGGGAGGCGTGGGCGGTACTTTCGCACCGTCGCTTTATCTCGGTTGCATGGCTGGGTTCTTTTATGCCTATTTGTGCAATCATCTCGGTCTGGGACTTGACCTGTCGATAAAGAATTTCGCACTGATGGGAATGGCGGGGGTAATGTCGGCAGTCATGCACGCGCCTCTGATGGCTATCTTCCTCACTGCGGAGATGACGGGGGGCTATGAGCTGTTTCTGCCGCTGCTGATTGTTTCGACAATATCTTATGGCACGATAAAACTCTTTGAACCTTACAGTATCTACACGATGCGATTGGCGCAGAGGGGTGAACTGCTTACACACCACAATGATAAGGC
>CAMWSY010000116.1 GCA_947176995.1 uncultured Porphyromonadaceae bacterium
TTTCTATAGTGCGCTTGCACGTGAAAACGGGGTTGTGATCGTGACGTCGCTATTTGAACGCAGAGCAGCCGGGCTTTATCATAATACCGCCGTAGTATTTGAGAAAGACGGGTCGGTTGCGGGGAAATACCGCAAAATGCATATTCCTGACGACCCGGCTTATTATGAAAAATTCTATTTCACACCGGGCGATATCGGCTTTGAACCTATCGACACATCGGTTGGACGTCTTGGGGTGCTTGTGTGCTGGGATCAGTGGTATCCCGAAGCTGCGCGGCTAATGGCGCTGCGTGGGGCGGAAGTACTGATCTATCCTACAGCTATAGGGTGGGAGAGCAGCGACACGCCTGATGAACAGGAGCGGCAACGCGAGGCGTGGACGACGGTGCAGCGCGGTCATGCCGTGGCAAACGGTCTGCCTGTTGTGACGGTGAACCGCGTTGGACATGAGCCAGATCCCTCAGGTGCGACTGGTGGCATACAATTCTGGGGGAGCAGCTTTGTTGCCGGGCCGCAAGGTGAGTTCCTGTATCGTGGAAGCACCGATAAGGAGGAAACAGTGGTTGTGGATGTGGATATGAAGCGTTGCGAGCAGGTGCGCCGCTGGTGGCCGTTTCTGCGTGACCGCCGCATAGACGCATATAGCGGGCTGACGCGCCGTTTTATCGACTGAGTGGCGGCAAAGGAGGTATAGGAGGCGGCAACGTAGGATTTTCCCTATGGTGGCGGCTCTTGGCGTTGTGAATGATCTGATAAAGGATTCCACCCACATCCACGCCGATAATATTTTTCTTGGATAATCTGAAATAAGGCATGACGATGGGTTGTGTTTCCAATTGTCGTGTAGACATGGATCGGTAGCTTTGAGCGCCTACCTGCACACCCCACCGGTCGCTGATGCGATAGTCGAGGAATCCGCCGAAAGTGGGGATACTGACGTATCCGGCCATTGCGGGGTGCATGGGACCTGGCGATGTGTAGTAGTTACCAAACATGGTGACACTCACACGGTCGTTTATATTGTAGGATATAGAGCCGCCATAGCCTAACGACGAGCGTAAATCACGATATAAACCGTAGCGGACTGCTTCGCCGTAGACATTGAATGAGAAGTCTCCAAAATTTTGACCGACGGTAAATCCTCCCCGCTCAATCCCCATCATGCCGGGCATGGATTGTGATGATGTGAAACCGGTGAGTCCGCCGTTGTGCCATGCTGCGATCTGTCCGGGGTGAATTGCGGCCGGAGTGAATGTCGGTGCAGTGAGGTTGCTTGTGGCACCGTGTGCTGCATTGTACGTGAAATCGGGATTAAGGCGCAAGGAAAGGGGAATCCAGCCCGGTTTGTCAATTAGGCGTGCCTTCAGCGAGTCGGTGCGGATAGAATCATTCTCCACCACTTGACACACTGCCACAGAGCAGTTGATCATAGATACAATCAAGATCACCGCTTTCAGCATATTATTGGAGGTTCTGTTGTAGCCTTGTTTGCAATAGGGTAAATACATTGTGAAGGTTGGGGATTTCGTTTATTGCAACATCATAAATAATTCCTGCATCAAGATTGAAATATCCGTGGGCTATATGATCTCTAAGTCCCATAATGTTTTTCCATGGGATATCCGGGAAAATATTTGTGAGAAAACCGGGAATTATTTTGTTGATTTTCTTGACACCTTCACCGATACTTTCAAGTAGCATACAAGTAGCAGCCATTTTTTGCATTCCTTCAGGAGAACAAAGATACTGATCAGTTGAAGTCAGATTTTTATTCCAGAGCATTATCAACTCACATGACGATGCAAGTTGTGAAAGGATATGCTCGATAAGCGCTTGCTTATCAGAAGATGTAGACTCCATCACGAGAAATTAGTCTTAGAAGAAAGGGATCAAGATTTGGATGCTTTCTGACTATATCAACAGC
The DNA here is from genome assembly GCA_947176995.1 of uncultured Porphyromonadaceae bacterium. GTDB lineage: Bacteria > Bacteroidota > Bacteroidia > Bacteroidales > Muribaculaceae > JAFLTL01. The sequence continues at coordinate 1,925 of CAMWSY010000116.1, forward strand.
CATACCTAAAAGGTCTTGCAAATAGTTTTTCAAACTTAACAACTGCATTGCTTTGGGTGGCATATCAACAAATACATCTATATCACTATCAGTGGAATAGTCTCCTCTTGCAATCGATCCAAAAATACATAAGGAATTTACTCCGAATTCATTGCGTAGTATTGGAGCAACAGCATGGAGTTTATTGAAACAATCGGTACGTTTACACATAATTACTCGTGTATAAGATAAGTGCCTTGGCGCAAAGATAAATAAAAATTGATATAAATGGAGGTCTGCTTTCAGATTCCTTATATAAATTAACTTGAATGAGGTAGGGAAAATAGAAGGGGGGGATGCGCGTCCGAAGTGGAACGGCATCCCCCCCCGGCATGAAGCGGAGTGTGGATTGCTGTCGAGAAATCAAGATCTATGACAAAGCCGAAAACCCGGATCTCATGACGAGAGCGAAAGCGGCCTCCGAACAGTCAAGTCATCACAGGCATGGAGAGAGAAATTGTCGGTTGAGCTCCGGTCGTTTAGCGCGTTTTCGCGCGCTGTTGTTGTACATAATACGCCGCACGCAGCGGCTCACCTGATTGTTGGCAGCTCTCCTTGCTCCTTAAGGTTTCGGCACCCTAACCGGGATACCTATGCCAAACTTCATGCTTTACCAAGATCTGACACCACTGAATAGATTTCGGAGAGTGATTCCGGGACTATAATGCGCAGATCGTTAATGTCCTTAAGTTTCTTCTCAACGTATTCCGATTTGCGGGCTTCGATGAGTTTTCGTTCGTTGGTCCAGTCAGCCATCTCTTGTGTGTAACGACTTTTTGCATCAACTGAAGACTCTTCTATTGCTTTCTGACACTCGTGTTTCATGGAATTAAGTTGTGCCTGTGCCTCACGATATTGTTTTTGCAGGCGGAAGTACACGTCCTCGACAACTGACTCATCGACGGTGGATGTATAGGTGTAAATCAGGGTATCGCGACCTGTACCCTCTACTGTGTGGGGTTTGGTGGCCTTAGTCTGCAATTCCTTGCGCGCATCGGCGAACACTCCGTCGGGATGAATTGCTTTCCCGATTGTTGCAGCAAGTGTCTCGAGTTCGTAGTACCGACACCTCTCTCCGATAGGTTTGCCGGCAAAATATTCATCCTCGGTGAGGATGGCTCCAAGTACCGGTTGCTCACGGAGTTTTATGCCTTCGATATCGGCATATTCCTGAAGTGTCAGGTTCTTTACCTCATTCATAAGACGCTCTTTGGCTTTTATGGCTTCACGAAGCCACGCTATAAGCGACTTGGCGTCGGCAATTTTGTGGAGTTTCGGTATTACTTCCGCAACTTCTTCGTTGCCAACTCCACGATTGAGCATGTTTGGTTTGTCACCGCCTATTAAAGCGACATGAGTGGAATAAAACGTCATTTCTTCAAGAGATGTCTCGGTGTTGCGAATCATCTCTTTGGCAAGATTGGCGATGTGGTTGGCCGATGTGGAAGTGAGCCCGCGGCCGACATTGGTGAAGAAAATCATGTCTTTTTTCATGTCGTTCTATATTATGCTTTATTATTCTGATTTATGATGCAAATTAAATGTGCAAGTGCGCAACCTTTTTACGTATAACAAACAAATGATGAAAAATGATGATTTTTAACATTTACCGGCATGAAGAAAATGTCGAAAAGGGAAAAAGGGGAGCGAATAATGTTTTATATTTGCATTGCTCATTCAAGAGGGGTGCCGGTGACTACATACGGCTGAGATCATACCCTTTGAACTTGAAGCGGTCAGTACCGCCGTAAGGATCTTGAAGTAACTTTTGTGAAGTCTACTCCGCGCGTTGTTCTCGACGCCTCTTGATAGCATTTGTTAATTAGGATGTTACAGAAGTTATGGAAGTAGTTGTGAATGGCCGGAGCCTGCGGGTGGATGGCGATCGGATTTCTCTTGATGCTTTATTGAAACAGGAAGGTTTTACCGGTACGGGGCTGGCTGTAGCGGTGAACAATCGTGTCGTGCCCCGACAGGAGTGGGGGAGTTATGAACTAAGCGACGGAATGAGGATGACGATCATAAGGGCTGTGTGCGGAGGATGAAGCCATGGAACTGATTGCCATAACAGTGCCGTACTTTTATGCAAATGAGAGCCGGGAAATCGGAAGACTGCTAAGTGAAAAGCGTTTCAGTCGACTGCACATCAGGAAACCCGGGGCGACAGCCGAGGAGATGCGGCGGCTTCTTGCGGAGATTCCGGCAGAGTTGCGCAGCAGAGTGTCGTTGCATGACTGTCTTGAGCTGGCCGAGGAGTTTGGCGTGGGAGGTGTGCATCTGAGCCGACGCAATACAATGCTACCTGCAGGGTGGCGTGGCCTTGTGAGCCGGTCGCTGCATTCGGTGGAAGATATCAGGGAGGTAAATGAGGATTATGTTTTTCTTAGTCCGATTTTTCCAAGTATATCAAAACCGGGGTACAAGGGGTATTTCAATATAGAAGAATTAAAGGATGTTGTGAACAAGAAGGTTTTTGCGCTCGGTGGAATAACAGAAGATAGACTGCCGATAGTGGAACGCATCGGTTTCGGTGGTGCAGCAATGCTTGGAGCCGTGTGGCACAGACGAATAGATCCCGAACAGTTCAAGCTCCAACTAATAACTAACGGAGTCGGGGTTGATGATACTGTGGCAGGAGCTGCTGAGGCGTTGAAGGGAGGATGCCGCTGGGTGCAGATACGCATGAAGGATGCTCCGGTAGAAGATGTTGAAAGGGTAGTCGAGATGGTCGCTCCAATGTGCAGGAACAGCGGTGCTATTCTGCTTGTGGATGACCATGTTGAACTTGCCGCACATGTTGATTGCATAGACGGTGTTCATGTCGGAAAAAACGATATGCCGGTAGCTGAAGCAAGAAGACTGCTTGGCCCGAGTAAAATATTAGGTGCTACTGCAAATACGTTTGAGGATGTTGAGAAGGCTGTTACTGCCGGTGCTGATTATGTGGGGCTTGGGCCTTTTCGTTTCACTACAACCAAAAAGAATCTAAGTCCTGTGCTCGGAATCGGGGGATATACGGAAATTCTTAATGAATGTAGAAAGAGAAGTTTTGATACTTCGATTGTAGCGATAGGAGGCATTACGTTACAGGATATTCCTGACATCATGCAGACTGGTGTGAAGGGCGTTGCGGTAAGTGGTACGATACTTAAAGCAGAGAATCCGGCGGAGATGACCGCAAGAATAGTAGAAGCAATAAATCATTCGTTAATAAAGAAATAGGACAGATATATGAGTAATTTAATTATAGGAGGACGGGAATTTACTTCGCGTCTGTTTGTCGGGACAGGAAAATTCCGCTCTAACGAGCTGATGGAAGCAGCCTTGAAAGCTTCGGGCTCGCAGATGGTGACTGTGGCTATGAAGCGTATCGACATGGATAACAAGGAGGATGATATGCTGCGACACATAATGCACGATGGCATACAGTTGCTTCCTAACACCTCGGGTGTCAGAACCGCTGAGGAGGCAGTACTTGCTGCTCAGCTTGCGCGGGAGGCTTTCGGCACTAATTTCCTTAAACTGGAGATCCATCCTGATCCGAAATATCTTTTCCCCGATCCGGTGGAAACCCTCAAAGCGACCGAGGAGCTTGCAAAGATGGGTTTTGTAGTGCTGCCGTATATACAAGCTGATCCGGTATTGTGCAAACGTCTTGAAGAAGCCGGTGCTGCAACTGTCATGCCACTGGCGGCACCTATCGGATCAAACAAGGGGCTCGTGACACGTGAATTGTTGAAAATCATAATCGAGCAGAGTCGTGTACCTGTGGTGGTTGATGCCGGTTTAGGTGCTCCATCCCATGCCGCTGAAGCGATGGAGCTCGGTGCGGATGCCGTGCTTGTGAACACGGCGATCGCTGTGGCCGGTGACCCAGTGAGAATGGCACGGGCGTTTGC
>CAMWSY010000117.1 GCA_947176995.1 uncultured Porphyromonadaceae bacterium
ATGCGATCGAAAGCCTGAGCTTGAGCGGGCCGAAGTAGTTGAGCGACTTGGTGCGCATGTAGAGCTTGTGGCCGTCCAAGCTCTCGTAGACCTTGTAGCGGGAGTGGAGATAGCCAGCACCGATTCCGGCCTCAAGTGACAGGTTGTGGCGGATGGGCCACATATAGCCGAATGAGAGTCCGGCCATGAAGCCCTCGCCTTTGTAGCCGTCGTGCTTCCACTCGAGCTGATAGATACCGCCTCCGGCGAAAGCTCCGACGTACATGCCGTGCCACCGGTCGCGCTGACGTAGGTGGTAACGCACCTCGGGGGAGATGATGGCGATGCGGTAGACTTTCCGATATTCGGGTTTCCACCATGCCACATCGGCTTCGAGCGCTGCCGACCACTTGTCGTTGACAAGCCACTGGAGCTCGACATTGGGCATCAGCGCCGCATCGAGGAGCATGTTGGTTTTGACCGCAAAGTGAAGGGGGCGACGGTGGTCAGGCTCTATAGCTTGCTTAGCTTCTGCGACTTGCTCAAGGCGGGGTTGCTGCATAGTGAATGACACGTCCGTCGAGTCGGCACGATTGATGCCGAATGTGGCGAACGTGGCCATTACTGCAAGTGTAAAAGCTAAGAATCTCATTATATCAGAGTCAATTGAGTTGGTTAATTGATAGTTGCGCGGCATTTAGCGCCCAATGCTCCACCGGCTTACGGCGAAGCGGCATTTCAGGCAGTAGCCGAGGTCTGGATAATGAGTCGTGCCGGCTTATGAATGCCGGATGGGGGGGGGTATATGTGATTGTATTACAATTGGTTAAATTCATATAGGTGATCGAGAGATTGGTTTCAGGTATGTCGTAGGTCTCTGATGTCCGCCGGTTTCCGTGGGGGTAAATCGGTATAAACTTTCAGTCGGCCGGACGAATGAAGCGGTGCATTCTCCTATATAGGGCACACCAACTTTGGAAAACAAAAATAATATTTATTTCAATACGGAGCAATCATGTGGAGTTGAATTAATTATATTTAAGACGCGTTAACAAGCGTGTTTAGGAATTATTAACATGTAGCGTGGATGACGGTAACTATTCGCCCTGCTAATTTTGTGATTACATTTATGAAAAATCCCAAGCTATGAAAATCTGCTACGCGCTGCTGTGGGCTGTCGTGATGGTTGCGATGGTCTCATGCTCAGGAAATTCCAGTCACAATGATACCCGGCCTAAGGCTGCGGTGAAGGAGGTGGTGCATCCGTTTGTGGCGCTGTGCAGCAATATCAACTATGCCGACACTGCCGCCCTGCACGATGAGGAGGTGATGAAGCAGACGATGGCCGAGGTCGTGAAAAAACTCCTTGTCACCGACAGCGTGACGGCGAGGAGAGGTCTGGCGGTGCTTTTCGATGGTCTGCGGCATGATGAAGAGGCTCTTATATCGGCCACGGAGTGTGCGGGGCTATATCTCGGCGATCCCTCGTCGCCGGTGAGGAACGAAGGGGTGTATATCCGTTTTCTCAACACGTTGCTCGATGTTGACTCGATTCCGGCGGTGGTGCGCGATGTGGCGGCAGAGCGTTTGCGCGTCGCCATGCTAAACCGCCGGGGCACACTGGCCAACGATTTCCGCTTCGAGGACCGTGAGGGGGCGCGGCGGTCGCTCTACGGCATAGAGTCGCCGATAACGCTCGTTGTGTTCTATGATCCTGAGTGCAGTCACTGCACGGACATACTCAACGCGATCGCGGCTAATAAGGCTGTCAACGCGGCAGTGGACGAGGGGCGTCTGACGGTGGTGGCAATCTATGCCGAGGGGAAGCGTGATGTGTGGCGCAAGAGTCTGGGTGACATGCCCGCCAACTGGACGGTAGGTTATGACCTGTCGGCTATCCTCGACAATGAGCTATATGACCTTCCCGCCATGCCTACGCTCTATCTGCTCAACGCCGACAAGCGCGTGCTGCTCAAAGACCCTGACTTCCGCCAGCTCGGAAAGATATTCGCCCGATAGTGTGCCCTTCGGCTCGCCCCGGCGGGGTGGTGGCCGGGTGGGAATTTTTTTGTATATTTGTTGCAATAACATAGATGTAATGATATGGAACATCCTGAGAATGATTCGCAATATATAGGGCTGCAAGTGAATAGCGGCGTTGCACAGCCGCCATCAGTAAACCCTTATCTTCAGCACCGCCGGCGTCGCATGGCGTCGCCGGGTGAGCTTGTGGAGGGTATTCTGAAGGGGGATATCACGATGCTCAGCCGGGCGGTGACGCTCGTGGAGAGTCTTGTGCCGGAGCATCAGGCTATGGCGCAGGAGGTGATAGAGAAGTGTCTGCCTTACTCGGGTAATTCGCGGCGCATAGGTATCACGGGTGTTCCGGGGGCGGGAAAAAGCACGTCGATCGATGTGTTCGGGCTGCATGTGCTGAAAGGGGGCGGGAAGCTTGCCGTGCTCGCTATCGACCCGTCGAGCGAACGCACCAAGGGCTCGATACTCGGCGACAAGACGAGGATGGAGAAACTGTCGGTGCATCCCGACGCATTCATCCGCCCTTCACCCTCGGCGGGGTCGCTCGGTGGTGTGGCCCGCAAGACACGCGAGACGATCGTGCTCTGCGAGGCTGCCGGCTTCAACAATGTGTTTGTGGAGACGGTGGGCGTGGGGCAGAGCGAGACGGCGGTTCACTCGATGGTGGACTTCTTCCTACTCATACAGCTTGCCGGAACGGGCGACGAGCTTCAGGGAATAAAGCGCGGCATCATGGAGATGGCCGACGGTATTGTGATAAATAAGGCCGACGGCGACAATGTGCCACGTGCGCAGCTGGCTCAGGCGCAGTTCAAGAGCGCGTTGCAGCTGTTTCCGCCCACGGCATCGGGGTGGAAGCCTGAGGTGCTTACCTACTCGGGGTATTTCGAGCTCGGCATACCTGAGGTGTGGGATATGATCGACCGTTATTTTGAGTTTGCAAAGGGTAACGGTTACTTCGACGTGCGGCGTCAGGAGCAGGCACGTTACTGGATGTATGAAAGCATAAACGAGCAGCTGCGCGACCGCTTCTACCGCAATACTGAGGTGGAGGCTGTGCTTCCGAAGCTCGAGAGCGAAGTGCTTGCCGACAGGCTCAGCTCATTTGTGGCTGCAAGGGAGGCTCTGGAACTATATTTCGACAAAGTGAAGCCCTCTCATGGCTAAGAAGATCGTTGAGACACCGATGATGAAGCAGTACCTCGAGATGAAGCGTAAGCATCCCGATGCGGTGCTTCTTTTCAGATCGGGGGACTTTTATGAGACATTCGGCGACGACGCCATAATCGCATCGGAAATACTGGGAATCACGCTGACCAAGCGCGCCAACGGCCAAGCGACATCGGTGGAACTCGCAGGTTTTCCGCATCATGCTCTCGACACTTATCTGCCCAAGCTCGTGCGTGCGGGCAAGAGGGTGGCCATAGCCGAGCAGCTTGAAGACCCGAAGCTGACCAAGAAACTGGTGAAGCGCGGCATTACCGAGCTTGTCACGCCGGGTGTGGTGCTCGGTGACAGTGTGCTCGACCACAGGGAAAACAATTTCCTTGCCTCGGTATATCATCAGAAGGAGCGATGGGGGCTCGCGCTTCTCGACATAAGCACGGGCGAGTTCATGGTGGCCGAGGGGAGCACGGACTATATCGACAAACTCTTGGGGAGCTTCTCGCCGAAGGAGGTGCTCACGGAACGTGGCAGCCGCGCGCTTGTGGAGGGAAGTTTCCAGATGAAGTATCTGACGTCGGAGCTTGACGACTGGGTCTTTACGACCGACAGCGCGCATGACCGGCTGCTGAAACAGTTTGAAACGACGGGACTGAAGGGGTTTGGCATCGACGGTATGCCTCTTGCCATAATTGCAGCAGGGGCGGTGCTGCATTATCTTGATGTGACGCATCACGACCGCCTGTCGCACATAAGCCGCATATCGCGCATAGAGGAGGATCACAGTGTGAGGCTCGACAAGTTCACGGTGAGGAATCTCGAGCTTGTCGCAACCGGAACAGAGGATGGTAAATCGCTTCTCGACGTGCTCGACCACACGGCGGGACCGATGGGGTCACGCATGATAAGGCGATGGATTCTCTTTCCGCTTCGCGATACGGCAAGCATAAACCGCCGCCTTGATGCGGTGGGTTATCTCGTGAAGCACCGCCGCGAGCGGGAGAAGGTTGTGACGCATCTCCATGAGGTGGGTGATCTGGAGCGTCTTGTTGGAAAGGTGGCATCGGCACGTGTGTCGCCGCGCGAGATGCGTCAGATAGCTCTTGCACTGAAAGCTATCGAGCCTTTGCGCGGGATATGCTCCGGCGCGTCGGATGAGTCGCTGCGCACACTGGGAGAGCAGCTTAACCCGTGTCCGGTGCTTTCGGAAAAGATACTCAATACGCTCGTTAACGATCCTCCGCTGGCTGTGAACCGCGGCACTGTGATAAGGGACGGGGTTGATGCCGAGCTCGATGAACTGCGAAGCATATCATCGTCGGGTAAGGAGTATCTGGCGATGATACAGAAGCGGGAGTCGGAGAGAACGGGGATCACGTCGCTTAAGATCGGCTTCAACAATGTGTTCGGCTACTACATCGAGGTGACCAACGCCCACAAGGAGAAGGTGCCGGAGGAGTGGATAAGGAAACAGACGCTTGTGAATGCCGAGCGATATATCACGCCGGAACTGAAGACCTACGAGGAGAAGATTCTCGGGGCGCAGGAGCGCATAGAAATCATCGAGGAACGGCTCTACAACATACTTGTCGGGGAGGCGGCGCAGTATATCCCCGCTATGCAGAGCAACGCTATGCTTCTCGGAAGGCTCGATTGCCTGCAATCGTTTGCCGAGGCTGCTGAATGCAACCGCTACAGCCGCCCGACGGTGGATGAGTCGCTTGTTATCGACATAAGGGAGGGGCGTCATCCGGTGATAGAGCGTCAGCTACCTGCGGGTGAACCCTATATCGCTAATTCGGTAAAACTCGACAACGACGGCGAACAGGTGATGATGATCACAGGACCGAATATGTCGGGTAAGTCGGCGCTGTTGAGGCAGACTGCCCTGATAGCCCTGATGGCTCAGGCAGGGTCGTTCGTGCCGGCCGACTCAGCACGTATAGGCATTGTCGATAAGATATTCACGCGAGTAGGAGCGTCGGACAACCTGTCGGTTGGCGAGTCGACTTTCATGGTAGAGATGAATGAGGCTGCCGCGATACTCAACAACATGAGCGAGAGGTCGCTTATCCTGTTTGACGAGCTTGGGCGCGGCACTTCGACCTACGACGGTATCTCGATCGCATGGGCGATAGTTGAATACATACATGAGAACCGGCGCTGTCATCCGAAGACTCTGTTTGCGACGCATTACCACGAGCTCAACGAAATGGCGGGAATGTATGGTCGCGTGGCAAACTACAATGTGTCGGTGCAGGAAATCGACGGCAAAGTGGTGTTTATGCGCAAACTCACCAAGGGTGGGAGCGCACATTCATTCGGCATACATGTGGCGAAACTTGCGGGAATGCCCAAGGAGATACTTGAGAGAGCCGACGAGATACTGAAGAAACTCGAGAGCGAGCGCAGGGCGGGGGAGATCTCGCCGTCGGTGAGCCGCGGACTTGCAGAGGCCGAGAAGGAGGCTGGCGGTATGCAGCTCTCGTTCTTTCAACTCGATGACCCGGTGCTGAGTCAGGTGCGTGATCAGATCCTTGGACTTGACATAAATAATCTGACTCCGGTGGCCGCACTGAATAAGCTTAATGAAATAAAGGCGAAAATAACCGGGAAATAAGGGGAAAAGGGAGACAGAAATGAAGGCGGTGCTGATAG
>CAMWSY010000118.1 GCA_947176995.1 uncultured Porphyromonadaceae bacterium
ACAAAGATAATTATTATCTCAATGTAGGATGGTCAAATTCCAATTGGAAACTCTCTGCTATGATCCGAAATATTGCGCGGTGGAATTGGAAGAGTTCCCAGAGGATTATGAACAGTGAGTTTTATAGCACCGATGAAACACTTATCAATGGGAATTATCACGCGACGATAAAATTCACAGCCACTTATACTTTCGGATTCGGTAAAAAGGTCAAGAGGGATAATGAGCCACAGGCCTCAGGTTCTGCATCTTCCGGTATCTTGAAATAAACAGTTCCCGGATTAACACAGAAGTCCTCGGCAGTGATGTCGGGGACTTTGACTTGTTATATAGACATTTTATCGTGTGAAGCTTGGCGGAATATAGTTCTGACGGGGTGTATTTCAAAACAGATATCAGAATATCTGGGCAGTGCCGTCGGAGAGGGCATCGGAGGTGAGAAGCTGACGTAGTGTCTTATCGTAGTCGAGGGCATTCTCACGACGTATGGACTCGATCACAAATGGTTCGGCATAGCTTTCGGGCATCGGGTTGCCGGGCTTCATCACATCGGTAATGTGGAGAAGGTAGACGTAGCCGTCGAACTTATGGTCAAGATTTTTCTGATTGACGGGGTAGGCGTCGGGATTATTGTCGAATCCATCAAACGGAATGCGCTCCTCGATGTGTCGCCAGTCTATCCATCGGTCGCGGAAATACTCATAATTAACGGCAGAACCGACAAGTTTGTCGAGTTTGTCAATGTCATCTCCTCTGTCACTTTTATATATGCGTCGCACCTCGTCGAGCTCAGGAGCGTCCTCGGGAATCTTAATGTATATCCCCTTGATTATGGTATGGTCGAGGGTGTAGTCCTGCGCATGACGGCTAATGTAGTCGGTTATCTGCTGCGGAGTCAAAACCGGATCTGAGATGTTCTCGTCGATCTTGCGGCGACGGTATTCCCACATGAGAAGTTCGCGGCGATAGTCCTCGACAAGGCGGTCGATTTCCTTGGTATCAGGTATATTACGCTCGGCAACCAGCATTGAGGCTTCGTTTTCGACCCAGTTGTTTATGAACGCATTTGCAGCCTTAACGCTGTCCTGCCCGGTAATGCCTACCGGAAGGTTGCGACGTACTTCGGTTTTGGAGAGCCATCGGTCGCCGACTCTTGCAGCAGGGTCGTCAACGGGTATTTTCTTTTCGGCACAGGCGGCTAATAGCATTATGAAGGTGACAAGAGCAGCAACGTGCAGTAGATGGCAGTGAGTTTTCATAACAGGACTTGTGGAATGGAAAGAGGGTCTAACGGCGGTGCAGAATGACATAAAGTATTACCGGAACGCCGAAAAGTGGCGTCACAGCATTGAGCGGGAGCAATGCCGCCGAGTTTATGCCGGGAATCAGTCCCGAAGATGGTAGGACGGAAAGGATGTTGCAAGCCGCCCCAACAATTGCTCCGATTATGATTGTAGCCGGGAGCAGAATGCGGTGTGTGTCGGTCTTCATGATCATGCGTGCCATGTGGGGCACAGCAAGTCCGATAAATGAGACCGGACCGCAGAATGCAGTGACAGCAGCGGCAAGCAGTCCTGTGGCAAGCAACAGCATATTGCGGGTGCGGCTGAGGTTTACACCGAGGTTGCGGGCATAGTCGTTGCCGAGCAGCAGCAAGTCGAGAGGCTTTGCAAGTATAATGGCAAAAAGCAATCCGATCACAACCATAGTAGCGAAGACCGGCATACGGTCCAGTGGGACGGCGGTGAAGCTTCCCATACCCCAGATGACATAATTCTGAACTCCGTCGGATGTGGCGGAGAAATTCAATATCATTATTACCGATGACGCGAGATAGCCGACAAGTATTCCGGCAATGAGTAGCATAAGATCATTGCGTAGCCATGCTGAAAGAGCGAGCAGAACTGCCATAATGAGAAAACTTCCGATGAGAGCTCCGATCATTATTGCTATTTCCGCTCCAAATTCCATCGCTCCGGCAATCATTGATCCTCCGCCTATAAGCATCACGACGGCTACACCCAGACTCGCACCGGAGTTAATGCCTAATACCGAAGGGCCGGCGAGTGGATTGCGGAAAGAGGTCTGCAACAGGAGTCCGCTGACGGCGAGGGCAGCTCCGCTGAGTACAGCAGTCAAAGCACCCGGAAGTCTGCTCTGGAGTATGATGAACCTGACGCCGGATGAAACTGAATCTCCGGCACGCGCAGTGAGGATATCGGTTACCGCATCAAATGGAATATTGACCGAACCGATATAGAGGTTGCCGAGAAATGAGACAATGAGTGCAATGAAAAGTACTCCCCAACGCGTTGCGGACAACCTGATGGTCTTCATCGCATCTTTATTTTGTTCCGATCTCGATTGCGGCACCTGTGGCCGGGTCGATAATCATGTAGGCCGGAGCTTTCTTGTCGGTGAATGAGTTTGGCGCCATACCGTAGTCGATACCAGCCTGTGCAATATTTACGGTTTTCTCAGCGAAATCCTTGCCTTCGTAGGCTACAGTGACCTGTGCGGTGCCGGGGATGCAATAGGCGAAACCATTTTTGGGGAAGGGGAGTGGCGCGCCTTTTTCGTTAAGCGGCATCTCGCCACGTGACACGACTTTGTAGGTGAGTGTGATGGGGACACCTGAAAGGTTGTTGGCATCGACAATGCCGTCGACACTTGAAAGGCGTGCGATAACTTTGGAAGAAATGTCGGAGTCGGCAGCCGAGGGGGTGAAAGAGATTGTTTTCACTTCGGTGGAAACCTGTTCGGTGCCAAGAAACATTGCCGTCAAAGCAGCTTCCTGCGCATTAAGGTTGTCCATGACAAGCTGCATGGCCTGACCGTCGGGTGGCATCTGGTCGGCCTGTCCGGTCAGAAGGTCGGAACGGCTCTGACGCAGTGCATAGAGCTGCTCTGCCGCAATCTGGGCGCGCTTAAGAGTGGACTGACTCCGCAGCATCTCCTCGGTCATGACCTGACGGGCAGCTTCGGTCTGCAATGGAGTAGGCGCAGCTTCCTGCGCAACAGGGAGCGGATCAGCCTTGGGGATGCGAATGTCCTCGGTGTTTATAGCAAGCGGCACATCGTTGGCCGACATGATCATAAACGGGGTAGAGCCAGAGCCGAATTTCACTGCATAACGACGGTCGGGATCAGGAACTCCGCGGGTGGTGACGGTCACACTCTTGAGAGTGTATTCAACCGAAGCCTCAGCAACAGGATCGTCGATGTTGAGGATGCGTTTGGCATAGTTGTAGAACTCTCCGGGTGTGCGCACGGTCTTTACCGTCTCGATCGTGATGTCGACGGTCGTGAGCGGGAGAGAATAAACCAAAGCGTAGTCATTGGCTTTTGTTGCCGAAAGTTTCTGTGTGGTCTCGGCGGTGAGAGGCTGAACGGCTATTGCAGCCGCTATTATTGCAAAAAGACAGTTGCGGTTCATTTGTTCATTATCTCTTTTATGGCTTTGCCTGTTGCGTTGGCTATATCGGTTGCTGTCACACCGTAGGATCCCTCGGTGCGCTCGGCGATCTCACCAGCGAGTCCGTGGATGAAAACGCCAGCGAGTGACGCTATCTCTGGGTGATAACCTTGGGCGATAAGTGCTGAGAGGATGCCGGTGAGCACATCACCGCTTCCGCCCGTGGCCATTGCAGGTGTACCTGATGAGTTGAAGTATATTTTACCGTCGTGACGGATTACGGCTGTGTAGTGTCCCTTTAGTATTATGAATACGTCATAGTAATTTGCCATCTCGATGGCTTTGGCAAGACGTGCCTCACTATTGGGCTGCGGACCAAAAAGTCGGTCGAATTCTCCGGCGTGGGGAGTGAGTATGGATTCGCGTGGAATAGTCTGCAACATGGCAGGCTTGAGCGCGATGCAATTAAGTGCATCGGCATCGAGGACGATTGGTGAAGAGTAGGATGCGAGAAAACTCTCGAGTGCGGCAATCGTGGCGTCGTTGGTGCCTATGCCCGGACCGATGGCTATGGCATCATAGTGGTGAAGAGGCTTGATTTCGTTAATTATGCCGTCGTTTTTCACATATTGGTACAATGCCTCGGGGACTGTGGACTGGAGAATATTGTAACCGCAGAGTGGAGAGCTTACGGTGAGTTTGCCTACTCCGGCCCGGAGTGCGCCGCGCGCAGCCATGACTGCCGCCCCCATCATGCCATAGCATCCGGCGTAAATGATGGCTGAACCGTAGTCTTTTTTTGATGTGAACTGCTGACGCGGGCGGAGTGTGCGGGCAACATCGGATTTCTCAACAAGGTAATATCTTGCCGGAATTTTTGATATTGCCTGACGCGACAGCCCGATATCGACTGTTATCCACTGCCCGCACAGGTCGGAGAACGACGGGAGGAAGAAGGCGAGGTGGGGGAACTGTATGGCAATCGTGAGAGAGGCATGGATGATATGTCTTGCTACTGCCTGCGGATTCCAGTCGATCGACATGCCGGATGGAATGTCGATGGCAACGACCGGCGCGTTGCTCTCGTTGATGGTTTCGGCCAAAGTGCAGAAGCCACCTTCGAGCGGACGGTTCTGTCCACGCCCGAAAAGTCCGTCGATGACGACGTGACGCGGTGTCAGCGTAGGCATCTTGAATGTCTTGATGACCTCGGCGAGCCGCTTCTGTGGAAAATTGGCGGCGAGCAGTCGCTTTTTCATCTCAGCGCATTCGTTGCACAGGCGGTTGCCAAGGATGTTGAAGAGGGTTACGTCGACATCGAATCCGTTTTCCCAAAGGATGCGAGCAGCGCACAGGGCATCGGCGCCATTTTTGCCCGGTCCGGCAAAAAAGACGAACTGGCGGTCTTTGTCGTAGCGCTGCATGATGATGCGTGCCACAGCCGCTCCGGCGCGCTCAATCAGGTCAATAGCAGAAACACCGTCCCTGATCGTCGCTTCCTCGATAGCCTTAATCTCCTGTTTTGTAAAAATCTTCATAATGAATACAACAAAGATAGGAAACCGCGGGGAAAATATCCAAAATTAGATGCAGAAATTGCAAATGACATGAATTTCCGGGCGATTTGAGGTGGTGTTCATGTAGCTGTTAATAAAAATTAGGGTAATATTTTTAAGATGTTGTTAAGAAAGTTTTGCAAAAAAGGTTGTCAGGTTGTATCTTTGCTGCTGAGTTGTGTGCCGGGGTGTGCCCCGGTGCCATGACAAACACGTGATAACAGCTGAAAATTCAATATGATATCTTTAGCAATCTTCGGAATCCAGAATAATGCGATGCTCGCCGTGGTGGGCCTGCTGACTGGAGTTGGTCTCGTGGCACTTGCCATGTGGCTTGCAGGGCTGATTTCGCCCCGCTCTTTCAACGCACAGAAGGGAGAGGCCTATGAGTGCGGTATCCCTACCCGCGGCGAGAGCATGAGCCGTTTCTCGGTGGGTTATTACCTCTTTGCGATTCTGTTCCTGATGTTTGACGTGGAAACGGTGTTCCTTTTCCCGTGGGGCGTCAGGGTGCGTGAGCTCGGGGTTGACGGGCTTCTGAGCATCGGCGTGTTTTTTGGAGTATTGGTACTCGGACTTATTTATGCCTGGCGTAAAGGAGCGCTCGAATGGAAATGAAAGACCAGATAACAACCAAGAGCATGCCTTACGAGGCATTTAAGGATAACGAATACATTGAAGGACTCGTTGAGGAGCTTCGTGCCAGCGGCACGAATGTGCTTGTGGGAGTCCTTGATGACCTGATCAACTGGGGGCGTAGTAACTCGCTCTGGCCGCTCACCTTCGCCACCAGTTGCTGCGGCATAGAAGTTGTGTCGCTTGGAGCGGCGCGCTTCGACA
>CAMWSY010000119.1 GCA_947176995.1 uncultured Porphyromonadaceae bacterium
GCATCATCGGCATGGGCGGCGCACTCGACAGCGCACGCTTCAAATACTTCCTCTCGATCGCGCTCGACGCAAATCCCAAGGAAATTGAAGGCATCGTGATCGGTGGACACGGCGACACAACCATGATTCCCCTCGTGCGTTTCGCTGCTTACCGCGGAGTACCCGCTACCAACTACATCAGCGCCGACCGTCTCGCTACAGTCGCTGCCGACACAATGGTAGGCGGTGCTACACTCACCAAGCTCCTCGGCACATCGGCATGGTACGCTCCCGGTGCAGCTGCTGCACAGGTTGTAGCTGCTGTCCTCCATGACCAGAAGAAACTCATCTCCTGCTCTGCTCTTCTCGAAGGCGAGTATGGTGAGAGCGACCTCTGCATCGGCGTTCCCTGCATCCTTGGCAAGAACGGCATCGAGAAGATCGTTGAGTTCCCCCTCAACGACGAGGAGAAAGCACTCTTCCAGAAGAGCGCCGAGGCTGTTCACAAGACCAACGCAGCACTCGCAGGAGCACTTTGATTCCTGAACTCTACTGAAAATTAATTCTCCGGGAGGGCCGGCCGATATGTGCCTCCCTCCCGGAGTTCCTTTTTCCAATTATGTAAAGTGATTTAAACTTAAGATAACGACTATGAAATTCCGCAAAATTTTCTCAGCATTACTTTTTGCTGCCGCACTCATCACTCCTTCCGTCTCGACAGCAGCACAACCCGAAGCTATACCCGACGGCGTGCAGATACTCAAAAAAGGCACAACCTACGACGTCAACAAAGCACCCGGCCATCTCGTTGTCATCGACTTCAACGCCACATGGTGCGGGCCGTGCCGACGATTCAGCCCAATCTTCGAGGAAGCGGCCGAGAAGTACAAAGGGCAGGTTGAATTCATCTCCGTCGACATCGATCAGCATCAGCCGCTCGCCCGAAATCTCGGCATAACATCCGTTCCAACCCTCCTTTTTATCCGTGCCGACGGAAAAATTTACTCATGGGTCGGATTTCTTCCGCAAGAAGATTTTTTTAAGGCAATAGATCAACTAAAAGATAACAAATCTGTTACAAAGTAGTTACATTCTGCACACGCGTTGCAGTTTAATCACAATGATTAAGAAAGTTAAACTTTTTCATTTTTTGTAAACTTTCTGGAGACATCAGGTGTTTAGTTTGTGAAAGTGATAAGAAACTTCATTACTTAACCAGCTCACAAAGCCACAGACATCAAATAAGACAATGATCTCCACTAACGTTATACAGACCCTCTATCGGAAGTTCAGCCGTCGCCCCGCTTCTGTTGACGCTCTTGATATCCACCTCCTCTTTGAGGCTGTGCACACGAGCAACATGATCCACATCAAGGACGGTGTGCTCTACATTGGGAGCATTCATTCCGACTCCCCTTTCCACTCGATATGCCTGAATCACATTCATGCGATTGTCGAGTTTGAAGAGACAGTGGCATTGGTTATGCACTCGACCATCCTGTTCCTCAGCAAGGTCAACAACGATGTTCGCGTTCACATCAAGCCTATGAAAGAGTCGATATGGAGCCGCATCCGCGAGAAGCTCAGCTTCGTTGCCTGACACTTCCCACCGACACATAGACAACATTTACAATAACAACAGTAGGCCGCATCCCATCGACGGGAATGCGGCCTACACTTATCTTATCTGCCATTTATCGGGAACTCCGCGTGCTCTGAGTTCTCCCCTTTGTCACTTCAAGATTATCGACCTGAATTCAGGGGATTTCCACTTCAGCAGAAGCGCACGTACATCGGCATATTCCGCCGGGCTATAAACACTCTTTTTGAGCTTTATGTGTCTTACGATCGAAACCGACTTACCGTTATTCATAATCTTAAGTTCGACACTTCCGGCCGCATTCTCCACCTTCTCGCTCTTGTCCTTTGTCGACGACGCTACACCGTCGAGATTGATCATGTAAGCGCATGTTTCATCAATAGGATAAGGAATCTCAAACTGATTCTTACGCTCCGATGGAAGCGATTGCATTCCCCAGCTGTCCACACCCTTGGTAGGAGAAGCGATAGTGTAGACCATATATGGGGCACGCTTTGTGATCTCACCGGCCTTGATCGAGATAGACTCGTCTATACCGTCAATCGAGCAACTCTCCTCCTTTACGGCCACAGAGTCAGCACTGAGATTGATCGTGGCAGAGCAATCCACCTTCACATACACCGGCTTGACATTAATCTCCGTCCCGCCCAGATCATAGATCACATCGCGGTCGGCACGCAGCGCGGCGTTATATTCACCCGTTCCGTTAGGATCATAGAGTTTGCCGTCAGCAATCACCAGATAGCGGGAGATATTGCGTATGCTCTTGGCACCGGTCTCCTTGGGGAACACCACGACCATCTGAGCGTTCACACCCTCGCCGCGCAGTATCTTTGCCATTGCGGCAGCCTTTTCTGCGGGAGTGCCGTATGCGGCGGCGATTACGTCCGCGCACTGGCGCAGGTGATACCCCGTGAGATCCGGGGTCACATTACCCGTTGCGATGCGTGTACGCATAAACTTCTGCACGGCGGCGACCTTTTCTGCTACCGACATTGTGTCGCTCACCACTCCGGGAAGCACACAGTCATCAAAGGTCTCCACTGTGAAAGGTTGCAGATTCTCGGCAAGTGAGCCCGCTGTTGTAGCCGTGAGTCTTAGAGTTCCGCTGTGATTGGCCGGACTGTAGGGATCACCCGGAGCAGGCGCGATATTGCGGAATGTCCATGTGTAGGTGTTCCCCTTCACCACAGGCGTCACCTTTCCTCCTTCGATATTCCATTTAAGAGGTGCGCTTCCCTCCGGAAGATTGACCACAATTTTGTACTCCTTTATATCTGCGCCCGGAGTCGGTATTATGCGGTCGATATCCAGAGTCGGTGTCCCGTCAGCACTCCCCTTTATCGTGTACGACAGATTGGCGGTTGCACCCGTTTCAAGACCGGTATGGGTTACCACCATCTCGCGCAGCCCGTTGTATGCCGCTGAGTTTGCTGCCGCCGACGGAAGCACCTCATTGAAAGCGTTGGCAGGAGCGTCAATGCGCGTCCCGTCGCTCTGGGTCGTGTAGCACTCGTTTATCTTCAGTGTCTGGAAATCCGGATTGTAGACAATGAAAGTCTCACCGAAAAGCGAGTTGAAAGCAAATGGAGTGTTATACGTTATCGACTTTGAATAATCGTAGTCTATCGATCCGTCAGGCTTGAGGGTGTAAGTCTCCGTGACGCTGTTAAGTGTAGCGTCGCTCTTTTGGGCGTTAGCACCGACAGCGGCAAAAATGGCGAATGCCGATATGATTAGCTTCTTCATTTTCTCTTACATTCAATCATTTTACGAAAACAAATTCTGAATCTGCCAGATCCTTGTAGGCATTCACGGCATTACGGAAATCAGTCCAGTCTCCCGCTTCATACACACGCTTACCCAGCGAAAGCCTTGCGTCCAATGTCAGCGTGTTGGCTGCACTGCTCACACTGCTGTTAAACGAAGCTATTTCAGAATCCACATCTACATTGATATCCGTGTTCGGTGCGCCGTTCATCTCATAACCCTTGGGCAGAGTCATCGTCTCCTTCAGTTCCACAAGGCGCGAGCAGGAATCCTTGAATCCGTAGTCACGCGATTCCTTGCTTGTATCCACACGCATAAACGACTTGACACCGCTGTAAAGATTGCTGAGCACAAACGGGCGGCATATCATCACCCCGTCCCCTACTGTTGCATAGTCCGGAATAGAGAACTTCATCTTCAGCTCTACCGGGCCCTTTTGATAGTTCTTGGCATCGGGGCATGAGAAACTGATGAGTTTAGCCTGCGGCGACACCTTTAGCAATTCCGACTCAATAGCCCGGCTCACGCGGTCGGCATAACCCTCGAGAAACGGGCGGCGCACCGACGCATCCGATTGTCCTTCCGCCATCACCGTCACCTCACCCTCAAGAGTTCCGTCGGCAAGCACGCGTGTATTGGCAACCAGTCTGAAATAGTGGTTCTCAGGAGCCGAGACAGGTGTCAGTTTAAGATCGCTTCCTTCAGGCACGCCCGGCAGATAATTCTGCTGCTGCTCGGCGCTCGACCAAAGCTCGCGGTTGAAAGGCACCCATGTCGGATCAAGAGGCATATACTGTCCGTTGCTCAGCTTCACCACAGCCACGCAGTGATTGAAGTGGTCTGCCGGAATCTGCTCGATACGTGAGCCTGCCATCGTCATGGCCGGATAAGCCTCGAAACCCGCCATTCTCAGCATCGAGATCAGCATGGCCGCCTTATCCTTGCACACACCTGCGCGGTCAGTGAAATTTGTGCGCGTATTGTGCAGGGTGTACCCCTCGCCCTTACCCATCGAGATACCCGAGTAGCGCATATTGTCAGCCACCCAGTGGGTCAGGATCGCTATGCGCTCCATCTCGTCAGTCTTGCCACGCAGAAGCTCATCCACCTTCTTCTGAGCCTCGGGAGTCGGTTCAAAACTGCCGTAATCCTCATTCACCTTATTGAACCAAAGCGACTTCTCTTTCCAGTCAGGAGTTGACGACATCATCAGCTTCGGGGCTACATCATAGAAGTCCACCATATTCGTCTCACGCTTCGGAGGCATTACATCGTTCACCGCGAAAGTATAGACCGTGCGGTCGCCGTCAAACTTCACCGAACTCGAGCACTCACCTTGGAAAAACTCATATTGCACATCTTTGTCACTCGGCACACTCACCCGGTACACCTTTCTGACCGTTGGACTCTCCACCCAGAAAGGAACAATATCATAGAACTCGCCGCGCATCGGAGGCACGAAACGCTCCTCATCACTCTCACCTGCTGCAAGAAGAGCGTAAGTAAAACCCTTCTTGTGTATCGTGTAGTCGATCACATCACCCGGCTCGAGCATACCCGGCTCCATCATGATCTGACGCGCTCCCCAGTATATCGCACGGGCAGGAGCAGCGTAGTCACACACCTTCTTCACGTCAAGGTCAGTCACCGACCCGTCAGGATGATAAACCTTCATCTCCGTGAATTCAGCGAACGCCGTCAGAGGATCGTAGTCATATTTGACCACGCGGTTGGCAAGAGCACCCTCCTCATTGTTGATCTGAATAACGCGACGTATAACGAACTTACCGGAACCGAGTTCCGAGACCTCCACACTCGTGCTGTCCAGAAGCACCGTCTGCGGGCTTTCTGCAAAAGCCTTATTCGCCGAGGCTTCAGCTTGCAGCCCCTTCCAGTCCTGAGCCAGAACCGACAGCGGAAGCCCGATGGAGCAAAATAATAAAGATAGCAGTCTCATTGCAATTTATAATATTTAATAATTTGATTTATCCGAGTAGAAAGCTGTGGTCTAAATCAGAGAGTAGGGACGCACGGCTCGTGCGTCCTACCGATTATCAGCGTGCGAAGCACATTCCTACCCCACACCTCTGACTCGTCAGAATTGTCTGACTCGTCCGACATATCCTCCTCCCCGCCAAGCCCGTGAAACGGGCGACACACCTGTCAGCACCGGGTGACCGAAGGGAACCCGGTGTACCCGGCACATCCCTCTTGAGCTGCGGAGCTGCGAAACAGCCATAGAGTAGGGACGCACGGCCCGTGCGTCCTCCCGATTATCAGCGTGCGAAGCACATTCCTACCCCACACCTCTGACTCGTCAGAATTGTCTGACTCGTCCGACATATCCTCCTCCCCGCCAAGCCCGTGAAACGGGCGACACACCTGTCAGCACCGGGTGACCGAAGGGAACCCGGTGTACCCGGCACATCCCT
>CAMWSY010000120.1 GCA_947176995.1 uncultured Porphyromonadaceae bacterium
GCTTGTGGCTGAGGTTATCGACAACACGACATCGAGAGGACGCACGCTGCGCTTTCTGTATGACGGCACACATGAGGAATTCAAGAAGGCTCTTTTCAGTCTTGGAAAAACATTGCTCCCTCCTTACTTCACCCGTGAGTCGGAGGAGTGTGACGCCGATGACTACCAGACGGTTTTCGCACGCCATGAGGGTGCTGTGGTCGCTCCGTCGGCCGGTCTTCATTTCAGCCGCGAGCTGATGAAGCACATGGAAATCAAGGGTGTGGAGCGCGGATTTATCACGCTTCACAGCGGTTTGGGCGCATACCGCGATATCGATGTGGAAGATCTGACGAAGCATCGCATGGACTCGGAGGAGGTAGAAGTAGGGCCGCGACTGGTGGAGATGGTGAACAAGGCTAAGGATGAGGGGCGTCAGGTGTGCGCCGTGGGCTCGTCGGTTCTCCGCGGAATCTCGGATGCTGTGAGCATGGACGGTCACCTGAAGTCGATCTCAGGCTGGACCAACAAGTTTATCTTCCCGCCTTATGACTTCACTGTCACTACTTCATTTGTGACCAATTTCCATCTGCCTTACTCCACAATGCTGATGCTCACGGCTGCTTTCGGTGGCTACAATAACGTGATGCATGCCTACGATGTGGCTGTGCAGGAGGGTTACCGGTTCGGCGCATACGGAGATGCGATGCTGATAATTTAAGGCAATCTCAATTAACCGATAAAAACATTCAGATCTCTATGAACAGCAATGCCGATCAAAAGAGCGGTCAGGAGCAGGTACGGAAGGTGACAGTGGCTCTCCACACCCGGGATCATGCCGACCGCCTGCGCCGTCTGCTGGAGCATGAGGGGGTGTCGGCGGATCTTGTCGCCGCACGTCTCGGCCAGAAACTGACTGAGCATCCTATCGAGGTGCGTATCAGCGAGGATGACATTCCTGCAGCATTGCGGATTATAGAGAATATCGAGATATTTCCGCTTTATGCCGAGACTCCGGAAGATGGTGACAAGCCACAACAAGGGGACAGCACGGTCACAGAGCGGAACAGCGGCGGCATGGTGAAACGCGTCGGACTCAGACGCAAGGTTGTGATAAACCGGAAGCCGACAGGGAAAACGATACTTGTGCCTGTGGATTTCTCGGACTACTCGTTCACAGCTACCCGGCTTGCATTTGACATGGCTTCGGCTCACGGCGCTTCGATTGTGCTGCTATATGCCTACGTGACGCCATCGCGTGCCGAGAGTTTCTCTATCACTCCTGACTCGGGTCTCCTCGACATAGGTGACGAGGAGGCGGCTGTGGAACTTGGACGTCTCGCAAACAAGCGGATGGATGAGTTTGCCGACCGTGTGAAAGATTATATCAAGACCGGTGTAATCCCGGCAGTGAAGTTTGTGACGGAGGTGTTTGACGGTCTTGCAGAGGAGGTCATCCTCGAGTATGCCCGCAGCACATCGCCGATGCTGATAGTCATGGGAACCCGCGGTGCTGACAAAAAGGAGTCGGACATGGTGGGGAGTGTGACAGCAGAAGTGCTCGATTCATGCCGGTCGGTGGCGTTCACTGTTCCTGAAAGTATGCGTCTGCCTATCCCGACGACCGGAATGCGTCAGGTAGCTTTCTTCGCCAATCTTGACCGTGATGATTTCTCGGTGCTTGAAAAGGTGCATGAACTTTTCCCATCGTCGCCATTCGCTATCAATCTGGTATATGCCGGACGGAAGAAGGGTCGAAGCTGGGGTGAGGAGAATGAACAGCAGATGGAGATGCTGCTCGACTACTGCAAGGTGCATTATCCGGGATATCAGTTTGAACTGACCCGAGTTGCGGGAGTGAGCGATATCGAGGACTTTGAGCGGCTGCAACAGGAACGCCCTGCGGAGATGATAATTATCCCGAACAAACGAAAAAACGCTCTGGCGCGACTGTTTAACCCGGGTATCGCTCACAGGTTGCTGTTTCACTGTGATATACCGATGCTTGTTGTGCCTGTCTGATAATGAAGTGATTTAAACTTATTACAAAACGGAACAAGAAGTGAGATGAGCCATGATATTTAATCTTTCAGTCTTCTTCGGGCTATTTCGGAACCTCTCTTCGGTCATAATGGAACCCCATTACTCCCTCATCGCGATTCCGAACTAACCTCGAAGCTGACTGAAATATTAAAATGTCATAAGTTTAAATTACTTCATTGTCATTTAGAGTATGATTACACTTTCAATACTGGATTATCTGAACGCTTCGGCTGCGTTTCAATTCTTCTGTGACCATGCCTCATACTGGTTTGTGTTTCTCTTCATGGTGATAGAGAGCTCGTTCATACCGTTTCCGAGTGAGGTTGTGGTTCCGCCTGCGGCTTACTTGGCAGTGAGCCGCGGTGACATGAATGTGTTTGTGGTGGTGCTGTGTGCGACAGCCGGTGCAATGGTGGGCGCTTTTATAAATTATCTGCTCGCGCTGTGGATAGGTCGTCCGATAGTGTATCAGTTTGCCAACAGCCGTTTCGGGCGTGCATGCCTGATCACCCCTGAGAAGGTTGAGAAGGCTGAGGCTTATTTCGACAAGCATGGTGCAGTGTCGACTTTTGTAGGTCGACTGATACCTGCTATAAGGCAACTGATTTCGATTCCGGCAGGATTGTCACGCATGAACGTGTGGTCGTTTCTTGTTTTCACCGCACTTGGCGCGATGGTGTGGAACGTAGTGCTTGCATCGCTCGGTTACTGGCTTGCCAAGACTGTGCCATACGACGAACTCTTTATGGCAGTAGAGAAATATAACGGCTATCTAACAATAGCCGGTGTGGTGCTTGCCGTGGCTTGTGCCGGATATATCGCCATACATGCTTTCAAACCGTCAAAATCAAAGTAATATGCTTGTTTCCCCTTCGATACTCTCGGCGGATTTCGCTAATCTCGGACGTGACATTGAGATGCTGAACCGATCGGAAGCCTCAATGATTCATGTGGATGTGATGGACGGAGTTTTTGTGCCGAACATCTCCATCGGTTTTCCTGTGATCGAGGCTGTGGCGAAGATCGCTCGGAAGCCTCTTGACGTGCATCTGATGATAGTAGAGCCGCAAAAGTATGTGGCTCAGGTGCGTGACGCAGGTGCAGAATGGATGAATGTGCATCTTGAGGTAAGCCCTCATCTCGACCGCACGGTGCAGGCCATAAAACAGGCGGGTATGAAAGCGGCCGTGACTCTTAACCCGGCAACTCCTGTCGCGCTGCTTAAGGATATTGTGGCTGAGCTTGATATGGTTCTGCTCATGTCGGTCAATCCGGGTTTCGGTGGCCAGAAGTTTATCGGTAATGTGCTGAACAAGATAAGAGAATTGAAAACTCTTATAACTGAAAGCGGCTCTCATGCCCTGATTGAGGTGGATGGCGGAATCAATGCCACGACTGCCGTTCAGGTGGCAGAAGCGGGGTGCGACGTAGCGGTTGCCGGCAGCTATGTTTTCGGGAGCGCCGATCCTGAAGCAACGATAGCAAGCCTTGCGGCCATTTAACACATTTCTGCTGTCGACAGTATTATACTTTTGCAAACATAATCTCAAAACATAACCTCAATAAACAAGACATCGACGTGAAAAAGATCTTTCTGCTAACCATTGTCAGCCTTGTAGCTGTTTTTGCCAAGGCTCAGATGCTTGATCCGATCCATTGGAGCGCCAATGTGGAAATGACATCGGAGAAGAGTGGAGTGATAACACTTGACGCCCAAATCGACGAGGGGTGGCATCTTTATGGACTCACCCTGCCTGAGGGTGGCCCCAACCCGACTACAATATCGTTCACACTCCCTGATGGGGTGAGTCTCGATGGTGAGGTAACGGCTTCGGAGAAGGCTATAGAGAAACTTGACGATATATTCCAAATGCCGCTCTCATGGTGGGCTTCGGACGTGAGCTTCACGCAGAAGTTCACTGTGGCAGAAGGAACGCCCCGCCCACTGGCTATAGAGGTGAGCGTGGGATTTCAGGGATGCAACGATCAGACCTGCGTAGCTCCCAAGACAGAGGCTTTTGAACTCACTGCCGGGGGGGAGGCTGCAAATGCCGCCGACAATATCACTCCGCTCCCCGCTGACAAGGCAGAGAAGGTGGCGGCTGCCGATGCTCCCGCAGCGGCGCTTGGCAAATGGTGGCAGCCTGTGGTGTTTGCCAACGCAGGTGAACAGGCTCAGCTCAGCAATACAAGCTGGGGGTCGATTTTTCTCTGGGGATTTCTTGGTGGCCTGCTCGCGCTTCTCACTCCCTGCGTATGGCCGATGATACCGATGACGGTAAGTTTCTTCCTGAAAAAGACTTCATCGCGGAGCAAGGCTATCAGAGATGCAGTGACCTACGGGGTGAGCATCGTGGTGATCTATCTTGTGCTCGGTCTCGCTATCACTCTCATCTTCGGAGCAAGCAAGCTGAATGATCTTGCAACAAATGCAATCTTCAATCTGCTTTTCTTCCTGTTGCTGCTTGTGTTTGCAATCTCGTTTTTCGGTGCATTCAACATCACCCTTCCGTCGAGCTGGAGCAACAGTGTCGACAGCAAAGCTGAGAAAACATCGGGCCTGCTGAGCATATTCTTCATGGCTTTCACTCTCGCGCTTGTGTCGTTCAGCTGCACGGGTCCGATTATCGGCACACTTCTTGTGGAGGCGGCTTCGATGGGCGATATAACCGGTCCGGCTATAGGAATGGGGGCATTTGCGCTCGCGCTTGCTCTGCCGTTCACGCTTTTCGCAATTTTCCCGTCGTGGCTCAAGGAAATGCCCCGCTCGGGCGGTTGGCTCAACTCGGTGAAGGTTGTTCTCGGTTTTCTCGAACTGGCTCTGTCGCTGAAATTCCTGTCGGTGGCTGATCTTGCCTATGGCTGGGGAATACTTGACAGAGAGGTTTTCCTGTCGCTGTGGATAGTGATGTTTGTGATGCTCGGCATGTATCTGCTCGGTAAACTCAATTTCGCCCATGACACTCCGACCGAACATGTGTCGATCGTGCGTTTCTTCCTGTCGATGGTTTCACTGAGCTTTGCGGTGTATCTTGTGCCGGGTCTGTGGGGCGCGCCGCTGAAAAGCGTGAGTGCTTTCGTTCCGCCGCTCTATACTCAGGATTTCAATCTCTATGCGGGCGGACAGTTTGAGGAGTTTGATGACTATGACGCCGGTATGGCATACGCGGAGGCTAATCACCGTCCGGTACTGATCGATTTCTCGGGCTATGGCTGCGTGAACTGCCGCAAGATGGAGGGTGCAGTGTTTGATACCGAGGAGGTTGAGGGCATAATAAAGGAAAATTTCGTGCTGATCAAACTGATGGTCGATGACAAGACCAAGCTTGAACAGCCTATCGAGGTAACGGAAAACGGTAAAAAAATCAAGCTTGGAACGGTGGGCGACAAATGGAGTTATCTGCAGCGCATGAAGTTCATGGCGAACAGTCAGCCTTACTACGTGATGCTTGACAATGAGGGTAAGCCGCTCGATAATCCGACGTACTATGACGAGAATGTGGCTAAGTTTGTTTACTGGCTCGAAAAGGGAATAGAGACGTATAAGGGGAGGTAATGAGTCACGCGCGTTGCGCGCTCAGGCAGTAAGATGTGGGGTAGCCGCGCCCTTACAGGCGCGGTTACTATAAAAAGCGCGTGCTTTGCACGCTGAGGACGCACGGGCCGTGCAATGCGGTTCAAATAAGGTTGCTAATCTTGGGTGC
>CAMWSY010000121.1 GCA_947176995.1 uncultured Porphyromonadaceae bacterium
ATTGCCTCGCCATGACGCTAGTGGCGGAAGTTTCATGAACAACCTGCAGCGATGTGCAGCATGGCCCGCTGAGGGCTTGAGACCTCGCGTACGCAGTAGCCGCCAAGTGACTGCGCAAGATCGTCGACCAATGCAAGTGTCGCTGGGGAGTCGGCTTCGATGAGCCACGGTACACATGAGGGATCGACGGGGCGCATGGCCGACATGGTCTGCAACGGATAAAGTATTCCGTAGCGTGAGCGGTCTCCGCGCCAGATGTCGATGCTGACCGAGCCGGCTGTGTGAAGCCACACGGCACCATTGTCGGGGATCGAGGAGGCAATATGCTCTATCACGGGATCGGTGACGGCACAGACGTAGAAACTGGCTTCGGGGAGTGGAGCATTGTACAGATCGGACGCCACGACTCCGGGATGCCGGGATGCTATAGCGCGGGCTTTGTCGACCGAGCGGGCGGCAACGGCTTTAAGCCTGCCGGCAGATGCAAGGAAACGGGCAATGTCGGTGGCGACATTGCCTGTACCTATGACGACTGTGTCGGGGCTCATCCCTCGGTCTGTCCGGGATTCCACCGGCCGATGTGCACGCGCTCCCAAAGGAGCTTGTCGAGGTTCTGAGGGTTCTTCTGCTCGTCGGGGTAGCCGATGGCCACAATACATTCAATCGAGATTGTCTCGGGTATGCCGAGTATGCCTTGCAGATTCTCGTCGGCGGGAACGCCGGCAGCATCAAAGCGGTCGCGCACCTGAATCCACACGGAGCCGAGCCCGAGATCCTGCGCCTGCAACTGGATGTAGGTTGCTGCAATGGATGTGTCCTCGATCCACGGGCCTGTGAGTGATGAATCTGCACATACCACAACGGCAAGCATACATTTTGCAACAGGCCCTGCACCGGCCTGACGGCACTGGCTCATGCGCTCAAGTGTCACTGGATCATCGACAAGGACGAAGTGCCACGGGCGGCTGCTCTTGGACGACGGGGCCATGAGGGCTGCCTCCATGATGAGCTTTACATCCTCGGCGGGTATGGGTTGGCTGGTGAACCGGCGTATGCTACGACGCCCGGTGATAAGGTCATGCAGATTTTCCATAAAAATATCGGGATTTTGCCCGACCTAAGGAAACGGGGTCGGACGTCTGTTATCGTAGTCTTGCAGGCCATGCTTCGGGCCATGTGCCGTCCGCACGAAATTTAGATGCCATTGCTGCGCATTCCTCCATAGTGGATGCTGTGGCGGCGCATACCCGGAACTGCCCGTTTCGGGTCGGATAAGAGGTCAGGGCGGTAGCGTCGCCGATAAATGCCCCGGCTTTATCTGCATCGGAAAAGACTCCCACCACAACGCCGAAAACGGGTGCCGGGGCTTCGGCGGATGCCGGGTCGCTGCCGGGAGTGAGGATTTCGTAGCCGCCGGCAGGAGCTTCTGCAAAAATGAGCTCCACATCGGGCTGCGGCTTCTCGACGAACGCCGGGGTGGCCGGAGCGTTGCTAACGGTGGAGGGCCAGATGGCGGCTTTGATGAAGGGGAGCGTGGAACTGTCGCGCAGCGGGAAGAAAAGTAGCGCGCCGAGCGAGACGGTGATTGCCACTGAAGCGGCGACACGCATAGCACCGGCGCCGATGCGGATGATGCGCGGACGGCGGCGGGGTGCCACAGGCTCTTCCTCAGACGCGACGTGCATGGCTACTGGCTGAAGAATGGCGTAGGGGTTGATGAAAGCGGCAGATGTCGCCGGGGCGAACTGGAGCAATCCCTGCGCATCGAGGCTGAGCGTGCCGATGCCGGGGAAGTCGATGAAGCGGAACTGCGAGAGGTCGCGGCGCATCTGCTCCACGGCTTTCTCGACGCGCGATGTGGCCGCCTCGAAAGAGATTGCGTCGCGCCGCGCAACGGATGCGGCAATGAGCCCGTCGTTGTGATTGATCTCGCTGTTGAAAGAGATGTATCTTGTCGGCGGCATGAAGAGTGCGCGCGACTCATCGACCAAGGCGGGGAGTGTGGCTGCAATGAATGAGCCTATTCCCGGGATGGTGACGCAGTCGTGGGACCGCACAAGGTAACGGATATGTAGCAGGAGATTTTTCACGCCGCGAAGTTAATACAAGTCGGGGAGACGGGCAACGTTACGGGCAAATAAATAATTTTCAACACGTCGGTTGTAGTTTTGAACATGGTGTTGAAAAAGTGTGGATAACTGTGCTTTGATATACGGCTCAATCCGGGTTGAGCAAAAGGAGAATTTTTTTTGAAAAATGCTGTAAAAAATGTTGTAGAAATTAGAATGGATGTGTATTTTTGTTGTCGTATGTGTGTCAGAAGTCACATGCTGCAACATTGGAAAATAAGAGAATAAAAATAGGAATCATAGGCTTTGGCCGCATGGGGGGCATGCACTTGCAGGCTCTTCAGGAAAGTGGGCTCTGGGATGTGGCATACATTTGCGACCTCTCGGAGACGTGTCGTGCCGAAGCTGCTGTGCTTGCGCCTGAAGCTACGGTTACGGCAGACGAGGATGTCGTTTTTGCCGATCCGGAGGTTGAGGTCGTATCGCTTTGTGCGCTGGCCGACTCCCGGCCGACGCAGATCAGGAAGGCTATCCGTCACGGTAAACACGTCATCGCCGAGAAGCCGATCGGCGCGAGCGTGAAGGAGGAGATGGAGATTGTCGAGGAGTTTGAGAAATCGGGTCTTCTGTCGACGGTGAACCTTTACCTCCGCAACTCGTGGTATCATCAGGCTATCAAGGAGTTTATAGAGAGCGGCGAAATAGGTGATCTCGCGATCCTGCGCGTGTGCCATCTGACTCCGGGGCTTGCTCCGGGTGAGGGGCATGAGAGCGAAGGGCCGTCGTTCCACGACTGCGGTATGCACTATGTGGATATCGCGCGGTGGTATGCGGGGGCTGACTACAAGACGTGGAACGCTCAGGCTGTGAGGATGTGGTCGTACAAGGATCCTTGGTTTCTGCAAGCTCACGGAATGTTTGAGAACGGGGTGGTGTTTGACATCACACAGGGGCATGTCTACGGGCAGCTTTCGGCAAGTCAGACCCATAATTCCTACATTGATGTGATAGGCACGAAGGGAATCGCCCGCATGAGCCACGATTTCAACACTGCGGTGGTGGAGCTGCGCGGGGTGACGAAGACCGAGCGAATCGAGAAGCCCTACGGCGGCAAGAACATCGACCGGATGGTGGCTCGCTTCGCCGAGTCGATAAAGAACGGGCGTCTGCACAAGGATCTGCCTACGTTCAGGGATGCCGCCCGTGCGTCGGAATGGTCGTGGCTTTTCCTCAAGAATGCCGAGAAGAACGGTGAGCCGTGCATAGGCACGCTGGAGGAACTCGAGGAGATACACAAGCGTCGCCGCGAGATGACCAACGGCTACGGTCTGCTTAACAAAAGCAAGCTCCCTCAGAACTAAAATAAAAACAAGTCTCTCTCAAGAGATTGAAACATAATAATTATTCATTATACACAATTCCTGCTATGTCAAATAACGAAATGACCCGCCGCAGCTTCCTGAAAAAGGGTACTGCAGCAGCACTGGGCCTGACAGTGGCTCCGGCATCGATCCTCGGTAAGGCAGCCGGTTACACCGCCCCGACCGATAAGCTCAATATCCTCGGCGTAGGTATCGGTGGCCGTGGTTCGTCGGTTCTCCGTGGCCTCGAGAGCCAGAACATCATCGGTCTCGCCGATGTTGACTGGAAGTATGCAGCCGGTGTCTTCGACCGCTACCCCAACGCAAAGCGCTACAAGGACTATCGTAAGATGTACGATGAGATGATCAAGGAGGCTGACGCTGTAATGTGTGCCACCGCTGACCATACTCACGCTATCGTAACTGCCGATGCCATCACCGCCGGCAAGAACGTATATTGCGAGAAGCCCCTTACCCACACTGTATATGAGTCGCGTCTTCTCACCAACCTCGCCAAGGAGTACAAGGTGGCTACCCAGATGGGTAACCAAGGTGCATCGGGCGAAGGCGTGCGCAAGATCTGCGAGTGGATCTGGAACGGTGAGATCGGCGAAGTGACCAAGGTTGAGTGCTTCACTGACCGTCCTATCTGGCCGCAGGGTCTTGAGCGTCCCGAGAAGGCTGACAAGATTCCTTCGACTCTCGACTGGGATCTCTTCATCGGCCCGGCTCCCATGCGCCCCTACAACGCTATCTACACTCCGTGGAACTTCCGCGGCTGGTGGGACTTCGGTACCGGTGCTCTCGGTGACATGGCCTGCCACATCATGCACCCCGTGTTCAAGGCTCTCAAGCTCGGTTATCCCACTCAGGTTGAGGGTAGCTCGACACTCCTTCTCTCGGAGTCGTGCCCGAACGCACAGCGCGTGAAGATGACTTTCCCCGCCCGTCACAACGAGCCTAAGGTGGGTATGCCTCAGGTTGACGTTTACTGGTATGACGGCGGTATCCTTCCTGAGCGTCCCGCAGGTCTTCCCGCAGGTGTCGATCTCAACGTATCGGGTGGTGCAGCTATCTTCTACGGCACCAAGGACACCCTCATCTGCGGTTGCTACGGTGTTAAGCCTTACCTCGTATCGGGTCGCGTGCCCAACGCACCGAAGGTTTGCCGCGTAGTTCCCAACGATCACCATCAGGAGGACTTTATCCGCGCTTGTAAGGAGAATCCCGCAAACCGCGTACCGACCACTTCGGACTTCGCCGAGGCCGGCCCGTTCAACGAAATGGTTGTTATGGGTGTGCTCGCAGTGCGTCTGCAGGGCCTGAATCAGGTTCTCGACTGGGATGGCCCGAACATGAAGTTCACCAACATCCCCGACAACGCTACTGTCAAGTCGGTTATCAAGGACGGCTTCACCATCAAGGACGGACACCCGACCTTCAACAAGACTTGGACCGAGCCTGAGAACGCTCAGAAGTTTGCTGCTGATCTTATCAAGCACACTTACCGTGAAGGCTGGGCTCTTCCCCCGATGCCTAAGGTTTGATAAAGTTGCCTAAGGAACTACTAAACAAATAAAATCACGATAAAAGAAATCATGAACAAGATTCTGATGATGGCTGCCGCCACCACTTGCTTCGCAATGGTATCATGCGGTGGTAACAAGCAGGCTGCCAATGACGCTGCTGCTACTGATGCAGAAGCTCCCGTAGTGCCTGAATACACTGTTGTCGAGAACGAGCAGATTGACCTGTCGCAGTTCCCGCAGGATGCCGAGGGTTACTATGTGATCTTTGACGGCAAGGACATGAAGGGCTGGCGCGGCTATGGCCGTGACACTATCCCCGCACGTTGGATCGTCGACGACGGTGCTATCCGCTTCGTTGGTTCGGGCGGCGGCGAAGGCCAAGTAGGTGACGGCGGCGACCTCGTGTTCTCGAAGAAGCTCAAAAACTTCGAGCTCCTCTTCGACTGGAAGGTTGACAAGGGCTCTAACTCAGGTGTGTTTGTTCTGGCTCAGGAGATTCAGGGCAAGGATAAGGATGGTAACCCCCGCATGGAGCCCATCTATATCTCGGCTCCCGAGTATCAGATCCTTGACAATGCCAACCACCCCGACGCAAAGCTCGGTAAGGACGGCAACCGCCAGAGCTCGTCGCTCTACGACATGATCCCCGCCAACCCCCAGAACTTCAAGGGCGCAGGTGAGTGGAACACCGGTAAGATCATGGTTTACAAGGGCACTGTGGTTCACGGCCAGAACGGTGAAAACACCGTTG
>CAMWSY010000122.1 GCA_947176995.1 uncultured Porphyromonadaceae bacterium
CTACAGGCTCAACTTCAGTTACGATATTCTCTTTAATCTCAAAGCCTTTCTCACTGTTACCGATGTAGTAGGGAGTCCAGCTTGCTTTCTCTATCTCGCCGGGGCTGCTGGCGTGAATCGTGTAGTTTCCCTCGGGAAGCTCTATAGCCTCAGGAAGATCCTTCAGCGCATCTTTCCTTACAGTTTCGTCCTTATCGTTCTTTATCTCAATGATAAACTCGTTGGTGTCAATTTCGTTCTCACCTGCACGGCTTGTGACGTCCTCATCTGACACATTGAGCGTGATGGAGGCCGTCGACAGCATCCCGAACGCAGTTTTCCCCTCCTCAGGCATCTCGCTACTGCACCCTGCCGCAGCGAGCCCTGCCACCGCCGCCAGCGCAATAATATATTTATTCATCATTTTCATGACCTATGCAATCTCAATAATTTAGCACAATATCATCTACAGTAAGCACCGATCCGACACGTTTTGAATCAGAATATCCTTTAAGACCATTTATACTCCCTCTAACTTGTTGAACTTGTGGAGCCTCTGCTGTGCTTGAGCAAAAGACTATATACATGTGAGTTGCTTTAAGTGCCTTGTTGGTATATTCAATTACGATATTTTTATCTTGAAAGCTATTTATAGCCTCATTTGAGGTGAGAGCTCCTCTGCCAAGCTCTGTAACTTTATTATTATCGCGGTTTTCTACAACAATATATGCTTCGAAACTCTCGTTGTTATAAGGCGCATATTTATATTTGAAGGATAGGCTTGTAGGGCGAGACTCAAATGGTCGGCCATAGGTAATTGTTTCTTCCGTTTCACTTGAAGCAGAATGTTCCCCTATAAAAAGCATTCCGGCAGCAATATGTTTACAAATGCCACCACCTTCTGTTTCTATATAGGTACTCCCCGTTCCATAGCCGAGAGTACTTATTTCTGCTGCTCCATCAACGGGTCGAGTTCCGCTATAAGATGTATAATAGCATGTGGTTTCGCTGGATTGAGCGGTTGTAAGTGCATTGCGTGTAGCCCAGAAGTCCTCTTCATTTCTTGCTTTAGGATATTCTCTATATATATCAATACCTGCCCCTACTCCAAACACTTCAGTTTTATGAGACCAAACTTTTTCATTGTACCAATCATCAAAACCAGCATTAGGAACTTGCTTGTCCTTTTCGGTGGTAAATTCGATTGAATTGGATTGGATATTATCACAGATGTAGGCTTTTACTCCGTCGTATTTCTTGCCGGGGGTGAGGCCGGTTATGTCAAATTGCAATGGAGTACCTTCTTCAAAACCGGCTTTATCAATTCCACTGAACATGATGGAAGCACTATTCTCTTCGATGATGACTCGGTCGGCTTCCTCGACTGGTTCAACCACAAAGTGGGTATGTGTAGCCCAAACGTCGGCAGGGTCGATTTCTTTCAGGGTGAAACGCGGCACATGGATGTTGCCGGTCTTTGCCTGCATCTCTCTGTATTTATCAGCTGTAGCAACAATTTGGAAGTCTGATTCTTCTACTGGTGTATTGAATGTGAAGATGAATTCACCGGGATTCTCCCCGAAGTCTATTGCCGGTTTGTCGAAAGTGTTGCCTGTCGCATCTGCAATAGCAAGCGATATACCCGGTTCTTTCTCGCTGCTTCCTACATTTGAGAGTACTTTGATACGGTAGTTATTATCAAGCAGCAAGTATGACTCATCAATTTTACCATCGATAATTCGCGATCCTTTTTCAAGAAGTGGCTCGATCGTTAGTGTTGGTTTCGGGGTTACTTCGGTGTTGAAGGCGATTTCCTCCGAGCGGGTGAGTGCATCGGTAACCGTCAGTTTCATCGAAGTGCTCAGCGAGGTGAACAGGTCTTTACTTTCCTGTCGGTCAAGATATTCCTTCAGGTTTATCTTGGCTAACTTCGACCCGGTATTGACATTTATAAACTTGATACCGAGCTCGCTGAGTGCAGCAAGTGATGCCTGATCCATAAGGTCGTAATGCGTTCCATCCCCTTCACCTTCGCTTATGGTGAGCGTGGCAGCCGACAGTCCGGCTTGTGCTGCAATGTTTATCGCGCAATCGCCATCAAATGCATTTTCCACAAATGTGAAGCTATTGTTTTCGCTTGTGAATCCCTCGGGGTTGAGCTCGGGAGCGGCGGCATTGAAAAGATCCTCAGAAATATTAAGCTCAATCTTCTCTTCGGCAAGAGTCTCATCGAAGTCAACCGACAGCACGGCGTCGCCGGCGTTGTTCTCCACATTGAGGGTGACGCGCTGCAATGTGGCGGCTTTGGCGGTGAAACGCCCGAGGGTGATATTACCCTGCCGACCCGACGGAAGCGTCACGCTGGCATTGATGGTGACTGTGCCGGGGTTGACGTAGACCGGGCGCGTCTCGCTGCTGGGTATGTTTATGTTATAGCCCCGTGGAGAGACGATGCTGAGCGAGTAGTTCTGAAAATAGTTCTTGAAATTATCTGTTGCCTCAAGATATACGATGGAATTGGCAATCGTGGCCGTCAGGTTCACCTGTGTCGACCGCTCGGCGATGACCGAGAAGTCGGCGGTGCCGAACAGCAGTGGTCGGTCATATCCCTCGGCGTCGGTCTCGCCATAGTAGGCGGTGATCATGTAGCTGCCGGCCGGGAATTTATCCTCTGCCGGAAACTCTGAAACCGAACTCCATTTGCGTGAATAAGATGCCCCCTCAGTGCTCTGGAGGACGACAGCAAGATCCTGAGCCGAAAGAGACTCTAAAAATGACATATCCGGGCCTTCGGTGCTTCTCGATGTGACCTGTTCGAGGGTCTTATCTGCTGTAACCGAAAGGTTTATGCGCCCGGTCTTGTCGTTGGGCCCTTCTCCTTCGCCCGATGTGCAGCCGCAGAGTAGTGAGAAAACAGCTGTTGCACATGAAATTATGACCTTGTTACAATTTTGCATTGTGTAAGATGTTTTTCTTAGTAGGGGCACCTAACTCCCCACGCTGCAAAGGTATTAACAATACCCGAGCCTAGCAAACACTTTTTCACTAAAAAAATGGTAAAAATGTCGCAAAATCGCCCCAATGATCTCTCAGGAGCATGAGTAGGCCGCGGAGCGGCGTCACAATGTTAACACCGGGTGAGCGTAGAGAACCCGGTGGTAGATGGATATACGTTTAGAGCTACAGCGTAGCGACACATTCTTCTTTTTTGTTTCGCAGCTCCGCAGCTCTATCATATTTGCCCCACCCTGCTCACTTTGTACGCAGGATGGGGTTTTGCTCCGGCTTCGCCGGGTTTCGCGTCATCGACGCGATTGCTTGTTTGCTGGCATCTCACCTCGGCTTGCTGTGCCCGTGGTGACGGGTATCTACCAGTGAAAGTTTGAGGTGTGGGTGGCGGTGTTGCCGCAGGCGTCGGTCACGGTGATGCTGAGCGTGTGGTTGCGGCCGCGTTCAAAGCGCTCGGGGTCCATGACAAAAGTGATAGTGGCAGTCTTGCCGTCAAGCTCAAAGAGGGCGAATTTGCCGTCGATTTCGCCGCGGTAAGTGGCTATGCCGCTCAGGTCGTCGGTGATGCGCAGCTTCACCGTGCCGCTGTTCCACTGCTTGGGTGTTATGGGGGTGATCTTTGGAGCGGTCTGGTCGGTGGTTACTGTGAATGTGCCGAAAGCGTCGGGCGACGCCGAGATCCATCCGTCGGCATACGATGAAGTGACTGCTGCGCGCCGGTTACCGTTGACGCGCACAAGGCAGTATTTTTCTTTGTCGGCTATGGTGTCGTTCTGAAGCTTGATCGATAGCTCAAAACCCTTGTCGAGCGGCGTGCCGGGGTCGCCTATGGTGATGGCGCGTGAATACCCGGCAGTCGATGGGGCAACGGATATGTCGACGAATGCATTGTCGTAGAGTGCCGCTTCAGGGATGGTGACGCTGTAGTCTTCGCCGTCCTGTGAGTTCTCGGTGTCCCAGTGCATGAGCTGTCCCGACGCTATTTCGGCGTTGACAGGCGCGCGCTGTCCGACTATGGTCAGTGGCTGGCGCGTCGTGTTGCCATGTTCGTCGCGTAGTATCCACTCGAGGTTGTAGGGGCGTTCCTCGTTTATGTCGATGATGCCGCGGTCTTTGGCTGTGGCGATGTCGGGCAGCGGGTTGGAGTCGGCTATGCGGGTGACCATGACCCATGACCCCGATTTTGCCACTCCGGGGTAGTGCACGAGGGTGTGTATTGCCTTGGTCGTGTCGAAGCTGAAGCGGTCAAGCACGCGGTGGTACACCGTGTCGCCGTCGACCGTCAGTGTCAGATACTTGACTCCGAAAATATTGGTCGTTCCCGTCATGCGGTCGTATGCCTTGATGCCGGGGTAAATGCGCCCCCATGCATTGACGGGAGTGTTGAAGGCTTCGGGTGCGAGCATACGTGGCGAGGTGGTCCACCCCTCGACGGTGCCGCCGTCGGCAGGAAAAACGGCGAGTTGGCGCACTTGTGGCGCAACGTCGTCGGTAATGCGGTCGCTATAATATTCGAGCGGATCAAGCGGATCGCTGCTCCCGGTGTCGCGCACGTCCATGTGGAGGTGCGGTCCTCCCGACGATCCCGCGTTGCCGCTGCGAGCTATCACTTCGCCCCGTTTCACCGGAAACTCGTCGGGCTTGAAACTGAGATCGATCGAAAATGTCTCGCGGGCGTACTGCTCGGCTCTCACACGCTTGTCGATGGTGGGAGAGAAGGCTTCGAGGTGACCGTAGACGGTCGTGAGCCCGGTGGCGGGGTGAGTGACGTAGACTGCCCGGCCGAATCCCCACGGCGAAACCGAGACACGGCTCACATAACCGTCGTCGGCCGAGTGTACCGGCAGCCCTGTGCGTCCTTGGGTCTTGAAATCGATACCGCTGTGAAAGTGGTTTTTGCGTAGTTCGGCGAAATTGCCGGCAAGATAAAAAGGTATGTCGAGAGGCGACGCGAGCCTGACGGTGTCTGACCGCCGAGGCTCGCGTGCTGTGACTGATGATGTGCCGGCTAAGAGCGCGGCAAGGATTAGTGCAAATTTCATTAACGGATTGCTACGTGGTGTGCCGAAGCTATGGCAGCGCGATAGGCGAGAAGTCCGTCCTGAGAGAGCTCGATGATGCCCGACTCGCCGGTGGGGAGAGGCATGGCCACATGTGTGTCGTCGATGAATGTTACGAGCGGCCACTGGTTGCCCTCTTTGTCGATGTAGTTCCATGTCTGGGTGTCGACGCAGAACTCAAGGCGTGTCGAGGAGCTGTCGGTTTCCGAAATGATGTCGTAACCTTTGCCGTCGCACTTCACGAGATAAGTGCCGTTGTCGCCTTGTATGCGCTTGGTGCCTTTGGCTATGGGGTTGCTGCCGCTCCAGAACTCGATGCTGTTGAGCACAAGAAGGTCGGCCGTCAGTGCCACCTCATAGACCGGGATAACCCAGAAAGCAAAGAACACGAGCTCGTTTACTGCCTTGTGCCCGACATTGTTGTTCCAGTCCGACAGCTTGTGGAACATCGAGAAGCTGCCGATACAGCTTGAGCATGAGAGCGAAAGGGCGATTGCTGCGGCGATGCCGACTTTGACGAAGCGTTTTTTCATAAAGATATGAGGCGTTTATAGTTGTTTCGCTTGGCAAACCGGGGTGCGTTGAGTCCGGCTATACAAATATAGGAAATCAAAATGAAGT
>CAMWSY010000123.1 GCA_947176995.1 uncultured Porphyromonadaceae bacterium
GTCATCATCACCGAAATAGAGCTTGTTGCCGATACGTATCTTTCTGGCGGGTTCAACCAGCACATCCCAGAACTTGTTTTCTGCATTGAGTTCGCGCAGCAGAAGCACTTCGATTTGTGCCCCCGTCTTCTCCTTGTTGCCGTAGAGCTTTGCGGGAAAAACGCGCGTGTCGTTGAACACCATCACGTCACCCTCTTCAAAGTATTCCAGAATCTCCTTGAAAATCTTGTGGGTGATCTCCCCCGTCTTTCGGTTCAGCACCATCAGGCGGCATTCGTCGCGGTGAAACGTCGGATGATCTGCAATCAGTTCGTTAGGAAGATTATAGTTGAATTGCGAAAGTTTCATGATTGCTCCTTCTTTCTGTATATTGATTTATTGCTGTAAGTTTCATTTGTTTGCGTCATCCGGATACTCGATTGGAGCCTCCTGTATGAGCTTGTAGGCATCCTCAACGCTCAGGCAGTCCTTCACATCCACACTCCCCACTCGGGTTCTGCGCAGACCGGTCAGATGTCCGCCTGAGTTCAGACTCTCACCTATGTCCCGGGCAAGAGCGCGTATGTAAGTTCCCTTGCTGCATACCACCCTTATCGTAATCGATGTCGGACTGTACGACAGAAGTTCGATTTCATCTATCACAAGTATTTTCGGCTTCAGTTCCACCGCCTCGCCGCGTCTTGCCGCTTTATAGGCCCGGTGGCCGTCAACCTTGCAGGCCGAAAATGCCGGAGGCACCTGTTCGATTCGTCCCGTAAACTTCTTTAGAGTCTCCTCCACAAGTTCACGGGTGATGTGATCTGTCGGATAAGTGGCGTCGATCTCTGTCTCGAGATCGTATGAGGGTGTGGTGGCACCGAGAGCGATTTCCGCCACATACTCCTTCACTCCCGCCTGAAGCTCCTCAATCCGCTTCGTTGCGCGTCCTGTGCATACTATCATCACACCTGTCGCAAGAGGATCAAGAGTTCCGGCGTGACCCACTTTGAACTTCTTGATTCCGTAGCGGCGCAGCAACATACCGCGCAGACGCTTCACGGCATCAAACGAAGTCCATTTCAGCGGTTTGTCTATGTAAAGTATTTCGCCTGTCAGGAAATCCATCGTAAAAAAGCTCAGATCAGATGCAGATGCAGAGGATTCCCACTGCCACACAGTACACTGCGAACCACACAAGTTTACCCTTCGACACAAGGTCGATCATCCACTTGCAGGCCAGACAGCCCACAACAAATGAAGTCACAAAACCTATTGCGAGGGGCAGCGCGCCAACCGACTGAGACACTGCGTCACCGGCACCCTTCATCATCTTCACCACATCCAGCAGAGCCTCCCCCAAAATGGGGATGATGACCATGAAAAACGAGAAGACAGCAACACGCTCACGCTTGTCGCCGATCATTATGCCCGTGGCGATAGTTGTACCTGAGCGGCTTAACCCCGGAAGCACCGCTATAGCCTGTGAGCAGCCTATGATGAATGCGTCCAGCCATGTGATATCACGCGGGGTATATGCCCTTCCTTTGCTCTTCAGCAAAGGATTAGTGCGGAAGAAGTATGCGAAGGCGAGCAGAAGAGCCGTGAAACAAAGGCACACGCCCACAATCTTGAGATTACCTCCGAAAAAGCCTTCGATGAAATCCTTGAAGCACAGTCCCACGATACCCACAGGCACTGCCGACAGGATAAGTTTCCAAACGTATGAGAACCCCTCCGACTTCGTGCGCCATCCGAAGAAATCACGACATAGCGGCACGAAACGGCGCCAGAGCACGACAATCGTACTCAGCACAGTGGCCACATGCAGCATGACATCAAACTGGAGAGACTCTGCCCCGCTCAGATCAAGACCGAGCACTTGGCGGAAAATCTCAAGATGGCCGCTTGAACTTATAGGCAGATACTCTGCCAGTCCCTGCACTAACCCGAGGATAAATGCGTCTAATGCATCCATTTCTTTTACTTTTCAGTCTTAGGGCGATAGATTATCGCGAAGCCCATAAACAGGAAGCCGAGGAAAGCGATCGTAGGTCCGACCACAACCCTGCGGGTCGAGAATATATCGGGATTGAAAGCCTCCTCTGTGGCACCGGGGCCGAGCATGAGCAGAAATCCCACTATAATCGTCAGGGCGGCTATGCCCATAAGCTTGAAATTGAGCTTCATCAGAGGGAATTCCGACGGCTTTTCGATCTCGACACGACTGTTTTTACCGCTATTGACCGTGGAGGTGTTATTTTTCTTTGTTGCCATTGTATAAACTTTTCACTACCTGAACATCTCATCGTAGCTCAGACGCAGATATCTGTTAGTCGACATAATTGAAGCAAGCACACAGATCACG
Organism: uncultured Porphyromonadaceae bacterium; assembly: GCA_947176995.1. Classification (GTDB taxonomy): domain Bacteria; phylum Bacteroidota; class Bacteroidia; order Bacteroidales; family Muribaculaceae; genus JAFLTL01. The sequence goes on from CAMWSY010000123.1 coordinate 2,345, forward strand.
ATACCGGCACCGATCATTCCCATGCCTGCGAGAAGAAGCTCGGCAGTGGTCACAAAACCGTCAAGCTGAGCCTCCACGCTCACTGCTCCTGATATAAGCCCCCAGAGCATCAGAGTTGCCAGAACACCGGCAGCCAGTCCTTGCCATATTCCTCCCGCAACAAACGGTCTTCTTATGAAAGCACCAGTCGACCCCACGAGCTTCATCGTGTGTATCGTGAAACGCCGCGAGTATATCGAGAGTCTGATTGTATTGTTTATCAGTACAAACGATATTATCAGCAGCGCGAGAGCGATTGATCCGAGCACCTTGAACACCGTCACGATGTTGGCATTGACGGCATCTATCATGTCGGTGTGCACACTCACCGTGTCCACGCCGCTACGTCCCACGTATTGTGCTACGATTCGATTCAGACTGTCAGCCGAAGCCCACGGAGCATGAACCTTCACCTCCAGCTCAGCTGAAAATGGATTCAATCCGAGCACCTCCGTCACATCCTCGCCTGTCTCCTCGCGCCAGCGCTTGGCCGACTCTTCAGCACTATGTGTCACCACACTCAGTGCAAACGGTTTAACCGAAAGCTCTTTTCTGAGAGCCTCGATATCAGCCGCGCTCGCAGTGTCGGTCATGACAATATCAAAGCCCACGCTCTCCCTCACAGTGTCGGCTACTTTCCGTGTCACGAGAGCGACAACGGCAAGCAGTCCGAGCACAAAGAGGACAAGAGCCACCGAAACCGTTGAGGTTATCTTTGCTCCGGCGGTTGAGAACAGGCGGCGTTTGCGACGGTCATTCACTTCTTATGCCTTTATCCGATCAGGTTCTTCCCGTCCATCTCTTTAGGTTGGGGAAGATCCATTATTTTGAGAATAGTGGGAGCTACGTCGGCAAGACGGCCATCAGCCACCTTTGCATCCTTATTCTCTGTTACATACACACAGGGAACAGGATTCAGCGAGTGAGCCGTGTTGGGAGTGCCGTCAGGGTTCACCGCATTGTCGGCATTGCCGTGGTCAGCAATGATGATTACCTCATACCCATGTTTGCGTGCAGCCTCAACGGTATCCATAGTGCACTCGTCGATTGTCACGACAGCCTTCTCGATAGCCTCATACACACCTGTATGACCCACCATGTCACCGTTTGCATAGTTCACCACGATAAAATCATACTTCTCGCTGTCTATTGCCTCAACAAGCTTGTCCTTAACCTCGTATGCGCTCATCTCCGGCTTGAGGTCGTATGTGGCGACCTTAGGCGATGCCACAAGTATGCGCTCCTCGCCATCGTATGGTGCTTCGCGGCCTCCGTTGAAGAAGAAAGTCACATGAGCATACTTCTCAGTCTCGGCGATATGCAGCTGCTTCTTTCCGAGCGACGAGAGATATTCTCCGAGAGTATTGGTCACGTTCTCCTTGTCGAACAGAATATGCACACCCTTGAACGATGCATCATAAGGAGTCATGCAGTAATATTGCAGATTCGGGATCGTAGTCATTCCCTCCTCAGGCATGTCATGCTGTGTGAGCACCACAGTGAGCTCTTTTGCGCGGTCGTTGCGGTAATTGAAGAAAATCACGGCATCACCCTCCTTTATCGTACCGTCTACTGTGGCATTGTTGATAGGCTTGATGAACTCGTCGGTCACATCCTCGTCATAGCTCTGCTGCATTGCCTCCACCATGTTGTCGGCCTGCTTCCCTTCACCTTTCACCAGAAGGTCGTATGCAACTTTCACACGATCCCAGCGTTTGTCGCGGTCCATCGCATAGTAGCGGCCTATGATCGAAGCGATCTTTCCGGCCGACTTCTCGCAATGTTCGCTCAGACGCTCGATGAAACCTTTGCCGCTGCGCGGGTCTGTGTCACGGCCATCCATGAAGCAATGGATATACACCTTCTCAAGCCCATATTCCTTGGCAATATCACAGAGAGCAAACAGATGATCAAGCGATGAATGCACACCGCCGTCACTCGTCAGTCCCATGAAATGGATTGCCTTGCCATTGTCGCGGGCGTATGAGAACGCGCTCTTTATCTCCGGGTTGTTGAGAATAGAGCCATCCTTCACAGCCTTGTTGATCTTCACAAGATCCTGATATACAACTCGACCGGCACCTATGTTAAGGTGACCGACCTCTGAGTTACCCATCTGGCCGTCAGGCAGACCCACATTCTCACCGCTTGCCTGAAGCTGCGAGTGGGGATAAGTTTTGAGTAAGTGATCCCAATAGGGAGTGGGAGTAACTGAAATTACATCACCTTTGCTGTGGTCACCTATGCCCCAGCCATCGAGTATGATCAGTAAAGCCTTGTGTGCCATGACTATATTTATCTTCTTTTATATTCTTTTCTATTCTGCATTTATTCTACGGGATCTGTTGATTCTCACACATATCCGCGCACGATTCCGCGGCTCGAATTACGTATGAAAAGTATGATCTCGTCACGTTCTTTTGTTGCCGGAAGTTCAGCCTCGATTCTCTCCACTGCCTCTGTCACATTCAGCTGTGAAAGATAGAGATAGCGGTAAATCTCCTGAATCTCACGTATCTGGTCGTTGGTGAAACCGCGACGACGCAGACCTATCGAGTTTATACCCGTGTAAGCGATTGGATCGCGAGCAGCTTTCACAAACGGAGGAATATCCTTGTTGATCTTTGCACCACCCTGTATCATCACATGACTTCCTATGTGAGTGAACTGATGCACAAGAGCACCGCCGCCGATCACAGCATAGTTGTCTACGACCACCTCTCCTGCAAGCTGACTCGCATTGGCGATAATCACATTGTCACCGATCATGCAGTCATGGGCGATGTGGGTGTAAGCCATTATCAGACAGTTGCTGCCGACTACAGTCTTTCCCTTGGCAGCCGTGCCGCGGTTGATCGTCACACACTCGCGTATCACCGTATTGTCACCAACAATAGCAAGAGTATCCTCACCTCTGAATTTCAAATCCTGAGGAATACCGCCCACGACGGCACCCGACATGATCTGGCAGTTCCTTCCGATACGGGTTCCGCTCTTCACAACGGCATTGCTGTGAATATGCGTCCCCTCTCCTATCTCCACATTGTCCTCGATAGTGACAAACGGGTCAACTGTCACGCCGGGAGCAAGGCGTGCTCCGGGGTGTATGCTCGACAGATTATTTATCATGCTGCTTCAAAGGTCTTACTTATTCTTTGTGATCTGAGCCATGAACTCGCACTCACACACGATCTTCTCACCCACAA
>CAMWSY010000124.1 GCA_947176995.1 uncultured Porphyromonadaceae bacterium
GGTCGAACCCACGACCTTCGGAACCACAATCCGACGCTCTAACCAACTGAGCTAAACTCACCATGTGTAATGTCTTTCGCCCTATCTCTTGGGTTTCTGACGGCGCAAAGGTAGGAATGTTTTTCGGTTTATGCAAGCGTTTTGTTAAAAATATTTTCAAACCGCTTTGGCGGGCGGGCGTTATGGCATGTCAGGCAGGATCTTGACGCGCACCGAGGTGATGCGGTGTCCGGTGACGTCAAGCACGAGGAAGCGGCAACGACCGTAGGCGATGGGCTCTTTTTCTTTCACGAAGTCGCCCTTTATGGCAAGAAGCATTCCGGCAAGGGTCTCGCAGTCGTCGGTCACACCGTCGAAATACTCCTCATCAAGTCCGGTGATGCGGAAGAAGTCGGTGAGAAGTGTCTTCCCCTCAAATATATAAGTGTCGTCGGGCAGGCGCTTGTAGGTGACTTCTTCCTCGTCGTACTCGTCGTTGATATCGCCTACAATCTCCTCAAGCACATCCTCGAGTGTGACAAGTCCCTGCGTACCACCAAACTCGTCGACCACGATGGCCATGTGGATCTTGAGCTTGCGGAAGTCTTCCATCAGGTCGTCGATCATGCGTGATTCAGGCACGAAATAGGGGTTGCGGATAAGCGATTGCCAGTCGAAATCGTCGGCCTGATCGCGATATGGGATCAGGTCGCGGCTGTAGAGGATGCCCCGGATGTCGTCGCGGCTGTCGCCTACGACGGGAAGACGGGAGTAGCCGCTGTCGATCACTGTGTGAAGCACCGCGTGGAATCCGGCAGTAATGTCTATGTCGGTTATATCCACGCGCGGCGTCATGATCTCGGAGGCGGTGGTGTCGCCGAAACGCAGTATTCCTTCGAGCATCTCTTTGTCGGCGTCGGTTTTCACGTCGGTCAGCTCGAGTGCCTGACTGAGATCGTCGGTGGATATGTTCTCGGTCTGTTTTGTCACGACACGTCCCACCAGTCCTGATCCTCTGACAAGGAGTGCTGAAACGGGCGACAGCAGTTTCACGATGCCCGATATAGCCGGGGTCGCCCAGCTTACCCACCGAACGGGGTTGGAATCGGCGCAAAGCTTAGGGATGATCTCGCCGAAAAGCAGAAGCACGAATGTCAACACCACCGACTGCAGCAGGAAACTCTGCCACGACGGTATGTCGGACAGCAGGGGGGTAAGGGCGAATGTGGTGAGAACCACGATGCCTACGTTCACCAGATTGTTGGCGATGAGGATTGTGGCGAGCAGCTTCTCGGGGCGTCCGAGCAGAGCGCGTATGCTGTCGGCTACCGGCAGATCGTCGATTTCATCGGAATCAAGCCGCTCAGGTGAGATTGAAAAAAATGCTATCTCGCTGCCCGACACAAAGGCGGATATGGCAAGTGCCACGGCTGCAAGACATAGAGCCACTATCTGGGATGTTTCCATCAGTCGGCAAATTTTTCACGCACCACATCGGCTACAAACTTGGCTGCGAGTGGTATCGGGATAAGTGATGAATCGATGGTGAGGTGATAGGACGCGGCGTCGCCCCACTCTTTGTCGGTGTAGAAGTTGTAGTAGGATGAACGCAGACGGTTGGTGCGCCGGGCTTTGTCGCGCGCTTTTGCCGGGTCGTTGATGTCGCCCCGTGCAAGTATGCGCCGCACACATTCCTCCTCGGGAGCATGAATGAAGATGTTGAAGACGTTTTCACAGTCGCGCAGGACATAGTCGGCCGTGCGCCCTACGATCACACATGGGCCGCGGTCATAAAGCTCGCGGATAAGATCGCTTTGCGACCGGTAGAGGGTGTCGTCGCTTATCGAGTTGGAACCGGAGTAGTTTACTGCCGAGAAGCCTCCTCTGTTGAAGCTGAAAAGTCCGCTCAGAAACGATGGTGAACGCTCGTCGTTTTTCTCAAAAAACTCACGGCTCATACCGGCGTTCTTGGCGGCCTGAGTCAGAAGCTCCTTGTCGTAATAGGCAATGCCCAGCTCGTTGGCGAGCGTGCGCCCGAACTCGCGTCCGCCGCTGCCAAACTGCCGGCCTACCGTGATTGCATATTTTTCTTTCATTATGATTGTATGCCTTTGAATTTAACCGGTGTGGCAGCCGGAGTGCCGAGTGCTGGAAATGCTCCGGCGGCATAAACGCACGTTCCGTTGACCCATGTGGACTCGACGGAGTAAGTGACTTCTATTCCTGCATAGGGAGTCCAGCCGCAGATGCTCACAACATCGGCGTCGACGATGGTGTGCGGCGTGGTGTCGGCTTTCACAAACACAAGATCGGCGTAGTAACCGGGACGGATGAACCCGCGGCGGTCAATGCCGAAAATCGTGGCTGGATTGCCCGACATGAGACGAGACACGCTCTGGAGGGTCAGGTGTGCGTCGAGAGTTTTCTCAAGCATCAGCGGCAACGCAAACTGCACTCCCGGCATACCGGAGGCGGCTTTAAGCGCACCGCCGTTTTTGTCGGTCGGGAGGTGCGGAGCGTGGTCGGTAGCTATTGTGTCGATTTTGCCGGTCGAGAGTGAGGCGTTGAGCGCCTCGCGATCGGTAAATGTTTTGATCGACGGGTTGCACTTGATGCGTGCCCCCAGTCGGGCATAGTCGTCGGAGTCAAAAGTGAGATACTGCGGGCAGGTCTCTGCGGTGATGAGTTTCTCTGCCGTATCGGTGCCGGCGGTGAAGAGCGCGAGCTCGTCGGCGGTGGAGATGTGGCAGACGTGCAGCCGGTGGTTGTGACGCCGCGCGATGGATGTGATGAGCTGCGTCGACCCGACACATGCCTGACGGGTGCGGATGGCTGGATGCTCTGTGACGGGCACTGCCTCGGCACTGCCGTATTTCCCGACAGCGGTCTTCTGCGCTTCGGCAATTATGCCGTCATCCTCGGCATGGACTGCCACAACGGCTTTGACCTTGCTGAAAAGGTCGTCGATCCACTCACCTGACCCGGCGGCAGTAGTGCCTGTCGTTGAGCCCATAAAGAGCTTCACGCCGGGGCGGTCGGTGAAGTCAAGTGATGCGAGCCAGTCGATGTTGTCGGGCGTAGCTCCGACGAAGAAGGCGTAGTTGATGAGCGAGGTCTCTTTTGCACGGCGCATTTTGTCCTCCCACGCCTCGGGTGTGACAGTGGGGGGATTGGTGTTGGGCATATCGAAGAATGTGGTCACTCCTCCGGCAGCCGCCGCACGGCTCTCGGATGCGATGGTGGCTTTATGTGTAAGCCCCGGTTCGCGGAAATGCACATGAGTGTCGATGACTCCCGGCATTGCTACGAGCCCCGATGCATCGGCAATGCTGTCGGCTTGTGCCGTCAGGGTGCTGTCGGGGTCACCTGCGCCTAAACCGGCGATGAAGGTGTCTTCGGTGAGAATCCACCCGCGCTCGATGTCGGTGTCGGCGTCGACAATGCGACATCCTGTGAAAAGAGTTTTCTTGCTGCTCACTACTGCTGTTTTTTCTGTGGGAACTTGCGGAAAATGGAGTCGAGTTTGAGGCGGATAACGCCGAACATCGCTTCACCGAAAATACCGCTGTTCATTTTGCTTGTGCCGAGTACGCGGTTCACAAAGATGATGGGCACTTCTTTGATGGTGAATCCGCAGTTTCTCGCGGTGAGTTTCATCTCGATCTGGAAGGCGTAGCCTTTGAAGCGGATCGAGTCGAGGGGGATCGTTTTCAGGACTTCACGGCGGTAGCACACGAATCCGGCTGTGGTGTCGTGCACTTTCAGGCCTGTGATGGCGCGCACATACTTCGATGCGAAGTAGGACATGAGCACACGTCCCATGGGCCAGTTGACGACATTGACGCCCGACACATACCGTGAGCCTACGGCTACATCGGCACCTCCGGTGGCGCACGCCTCGCGCAGTTTCAGCAGGTCGGCGGGATTGTGGGAGAAATCGGCGTCCATCTCGAAGATGTACTCGTAGGACGGGTCTTTCAGCGCGATGCGGAATCCCTCGATGTAGGCGGTGCCGAGACCGAGTTTACCGCTGCGTTCATGCAGATGTATGCGTCCGGGGTACTGCTGCTGTTTCTCACGTACGATTGCTGCTGTTCCGTCGGGGCTGCCGTCGTCGACAATGATGATGTCAAATCTGACAGGCAGCGCCTGCACCGCGTCGATGATCGCCGCGATGTTTTCCCTCTCGTTGTAGGTGGGGATGATTACGACGCTGTCGGCTCCACCTCCTTTTGCGGGAAGTGAAGCCGACATGTCGATAGCTTGTGTTTTAGTGTATTCTGGCATTCTTATTTGGTTATAGGGCAACCGGCGCACTTCGCCGAGATTTCTTTGAAGAAGTCGTTGCCTTTATCATCAACAAGAATGAATGCGGGGAAGTTTTCAACTTTGATTTTCCAGATGGCTTCCATGCCGAGTTCGGGGTACTCAAGCAGTTCGACGCTCTTGATCGAGTCGTGGGCGAGGATTGCTGCAGGGCCTCCGATCGAGCCGAGGTAGAATCCGCCGTGCTTCTTGCAGGCGTCGGTCACCTGCTGGCTACGGTTGCCCTTTGCGATCATGATCATCGAACCGCCGTTGTCTTGGAAGAGGTCGACGTAGGGATCCATTCGGCCGGCAGTGGTCGGGCCGAATGAGCCTGATGCCATGCCTGCGGGAGTCTTGGCGGGGCCTGCATAGTAGATGGGGTGATCCTTGAGGTACTGGGGCATGGGTTCGCCCTTCTCGAGACGCTCCTTGATTTTGGCGTGGGCTATGTCGCGGCCTACGATGATAGTGCCGTTGAGCGACAGGCGTGTTGCCACAGGATATTGTGTGAGGGTCTTGAGCACTTCCTCCATCGGACGGTCGAGGTCGATCTTCACTGCGTCGCCTTCGCCCTGATTGCGGAGTTCCTCGGGGATGAGTTCGCCGGGGTTGGTGTCGAGTTTCTCGATCCAGAGACCATCGCGGTTGATCTTGGCCTTGACGTTGCGGTCGGCCGAGCAGCTTACGCCCATGCCGATGGGGCAGGATGCGCCATGGCGGGGGAGACGGATCACGCGGATGTCGTGGGCGAAATACTTGCCTCCGAACTGTGCGCCGAGGCCTATCTGCTGAGCGGCTTTGAGAAGCTCTTTCTCAAGCTCGACGTCGCGGAAAGCGTGACCGTACTCATTGCCCTCGGTGGGAAGCTCGTCGTAGTATTTGATCGAGGCTTTCTTCACTGTGGCGAGGTTCATTTCAGCCGATGTGCCGCCGATGACAAATGCGATGTGATAGGGAGGGCAGGCTGCCGTGCCGAGCGACTTCATTTTCTCCACGAGGAAGGGAACGAGAGTCTTGGGGTTGATGATGGCCTTGGTCTCCTGATAGAGGTAGGTCTTGTTGGCCGATCCACCGCCTTTCGCCACGAAAACAAACTTGTACTCATCGCCGTCGACAGCATAGAGGTCGATCTGTGCAGGGAGATTGCAGCCTGTGTTCACCTCGTCGTACATGTTGAGCGGGGCGTTCTGCGAGTAGCGCAGATTGTCCTCGGTGTAGGTCT
>CAMWSY010000125.1 GCA_947176995.1 uncultured Porphyromonadaceae bacterium
ATATATTTCCTTGCAAGCAGCCACGTTGTGGTTATCGCCAGGGCGGTGGTGAAAGCGTCGATCCACGGCACTGTGCTGGCAGTCATGAATATGAGTATGGCGGCTATCGCGAAGTATATTCCGGCTGTCACCAGCGTCCAAGGCAGCCACACCCGTCTGGGAGTGTGAGTGATCGGCAGCGAGGCCTTCTTGGAGGCATCCTTATCGTCAGCCCGGTGGCGTGTCCAGTGCCAGTAGCCGTAGATAGCCATGAGGAAATAGTAGATGTTTATGCCGAAATCGGCATAGATGCCCGCCCTGAAGTATACCCATATCGAGATCGCCGGCATGATGATTGTGGCGATCCACACCTTGGCGTTGGCGTGGTACTCGTAGTAGATGTAAAACAGTCCCACCACAAACCCGAGTGCCTCAAGAGCGCGGTCGGCGTTCCACCAGCTTGTGAAGTCCGAGAGCCATTCCGGTATCATTGCGTCAGTGTGTTTAGAATTTGAGTGTTACCGATGCCATTACGTTTGTCGGCGCCTGTGCAGCATAGCCGGCGTAGCGGTATATGACCTTCGAGCCGTCGGAGTCCACATAGTAGCCTGCACCGGCATAACCGTTGTTTTCGTAGGTGGCGTTAAATAAGTTATAGATAGTGAAACCTACCCTGAGTTCCTTGACCGACGGGATCGAGTGAGTGGTGTAGGAGAGTCGCAGATCGCTCACGCAATACCCCTTGAGCGACTGCTCGTCATTGCCCGTGTTCGTCAGATACTGCTTGCTCACGTAGCGGGTGGCAAGTGTGGCGTCAAACGCTTTCAGGAAGTGGAAATTGAAAGCGTTGGCCGCCGTGAAGTCGGGGGAGAACGCTATCGGTGTCGACCCGAGGTCAAAAGTTATCGGGTTGGTCCACTCATCCTCATAGATATACTCCGTGAAATTCTTGATGCGGTTGCGCGACAGCGACGCGCTTACTTCCCAGTCAAACCACCCGGTAGGTTTCAGTGCGCCCTGAAGCTCGATACCCGAGCGGTAGCTCGACGGCACATTCACGCTTATGGCATTGCCCGTGTCCGAGAGTTGCCCGGTAGCCACAAGCTGATTCTTGTAATCCATGATGTAGAGGTTGGCGCCGAGCGAAAACCATTGTCCCGTGAGCTGCCACCCCAGTTCATAGTCCATCATCTGCTCCGGATGCGGGAACTTGTCAGGGTCGCAGTCTATGAAGTTGTCGCGTGTCGGCTCCTTGTGCGCCACGCTCCACGAAGCGAATATGCGGTTGCGTCCGTCGGACGTCATGTAGTTCAGTCCCAGCTTGGGATTGAAGAAATTATAATGGCGGTCGATGGCAAGCTGCTGCATGTCCCCGGTGTTGTAGTCGTATGTGTCCGAAGTGCCGTCGATTGTGTAGCCTATGTAGCGGTACTGCACGTCGGCGAGCGCTGATAGCCCGCCTGTTATCGTCACGCTTGCGCGGGCATAGACATTTGCATCCGTCTTCTCGCCTGTGTTCCTGTAGTATTCCTGAAGCGGATCGATAGCGCCGACGTAGTTTCTCACCCACGCTACCTGTCCGAAATGATGTCCCTTGAAATGATTTGTCGCGCCACCTATCACAGCCTCCACCCGGTCGCCGGTGTAGTTGAACGACAGTATGCCCCCGCCGAAACCATTATCCATGTTTTTCAGGCGCACAAGATCCTGCTTCTTCACGAGATTACCCTCCTCATCCATCCACGGTGTCAGCCCGTACTCCTTCAGCGTGCGTGAGGTCTTGTATTGCTCATAATATCCGCCACCCTTTGTGTAGTGCAGACCTGCATTCATGTACCACGCGCTTCCCAGCCGCTGTCCGAGAAGAAGATGAAAATGATACTGTGAGTAATTGTCGTTCTGATCAGGGTAATATGCCGTGTTCCCCTCACTGTCGGTGTACTTGCCGCATGGGTTGTAGCGGCGTCCGTATTTCTCCATTTCCTCGGCCGAAGCGTAATCCCACGCCATGTAGGTCTTCTCCTTGCCGCCGAACGACAGGAAGCGCACCTGTGTGCCCCCGTTTTCATAGGCTATCTGTCCGAAATAGCTCCAGAGATTACTTTTTGCGCGTTCAATGTAGCCGTCGCTACCGAGTTTGCTCAGCCTGAAATCGGCCGACCAGTGATCCTTAATTAACCCGGTGCCGAGTCTGAAAGTTGCCTTATAGGAGTTATATGAGCCGTAGGAGGCGTCGATGGCTGTGTAGGGATCGATCGACGGAATCGAAGTCGCCATGTTGACGCTTGCGCCGAAAGCACCCGCCCCGTTGGTCGACAGTCCCACGCCGCGCTGTATCTGCACGTCGCGCACCGACGAAGCGAGGTCGGGCATATTCACCCAGTACACGTTGTGGCTCTCCGCGTCGTTTACGGGGATCCCGTTAGCCGTCACGTTGATGCGCGATCCGTCACTGCCGCGCACGCGCATCGATGTGTAGCCGATGCCGTTGCCCGCGTCCGAGGTTGTGATCACTCCCGGAGTCATCTGCATCAGATAGGGGAGATCGTGGCCGTCGTTGACCTCCGAGATCTTTTTTGCCGTGAGATTGGTGAATGCCACCGGTGTCGTGGCCGAGGCGCGTCCGGCCGCGGCTGTCACCTCCACTTCGCCGAGGTCGACTGAAAAAACGATGGAATCAGGATCGGCGGTATTCTTTTCGTCGGAAACTGTGGCGGCTGCTGCGCCGCCTGTTGTGGCGGCACATGCGATAAGTGCCGCCGTCATGCGTTGGAAAGTTGTGATGGACATAATGTCAGATTCTCTACGCCGGTATTACCCGGATCAGGTTGTGAGGGTCTGTTCTCAGCCCGCCGCTCCCGGCGAGCACCCCTTTGAAACAATATGTTGTGCCGTCGCGCTTGTGGCCTTGCGCCACGACACTGCAAAATTATATAAAAAACTCACTCCCCGCCCCGTTCCGCGAAAATAAATCTCCCTCACCATAATATTAATATTGATGCAATATCATGGTATTGACACTGCACGATGTGTTGGCTGTCAGAGTTCTCTGAGCGCTCGGAGTTCTCTGAATACTCCCGGGGGAATGGCGATTTTATGGAAATTTGTGTTTTCGGGTTGGTGTAAATTTCCTATTTTTGCCTAAAATCACCAATTGAACGGCATATAATAGAAATAAACAGATGGATGTGATTGAGCCATTGCAGCTTGAGAAGCTGGCGGGGTTTCCCGATCTGGCGGTGGCGGCCAGCCGCCACGGCGATGATTATATCTGCTGCAATATCAGTGGAAATCTCGACGGGTATGCGACGTCGCTTTTCCGTTTCGACGGGATTGTGGTGCTTTTGTGCAACCGCGGGGAAATTTCGCTGTGCGTCAACCTCACTACGATCACTTTGTCGGCCTCCAATATGTTTATTTTCAATATGGAGGACACGGTGACCCATGTTGAGTCGTCGGACGATCTCGAGCTGTCGGTGCTTGGTATAGGGCGCGAGTTTCTGAGGGACGTGAATTTCAATCTTCAGATTCTTGAGCGGTATGACGTGCTTACCTCCACGCTCAACGCCACCACGCTGTCGCCGAAAGACTATGAAGATATCTCAAGTTATTTCATCCTGCTCACCCACAATGCTGAGGCACGCCGTCAGGACGACACTTCCGACCTTTTTACCCGCAACATCGCCCGCAATCTCATCGCCTCGATCCTCTATCATTTCATCTCGCTGAGAAAAAAGCAGCGTGACGTGGTGTCGAAGTCGGCGTCGCGGCGCATGGGCTACGTCTATGATTTCATTCAGCTTGTGCATACCCACTACCGTCGCGAGCGCACGATAAAGTTTTATGCCGACAAGCTCTTCATTTCGCCTAAATACCTGTCGCTGATAATAAAGGAGGGTACTGGGAGCACAGCCGCCGAGTGGATCGACCGCTGTGTGATCATGGAGGCGAAGAATCTGCTTCGTTTCTCCAACATGAATGTGCAGCAGGTCGCCTATGAGCTGAATTTTTCCAACCAGAGTTCGTTCGGCAAATATTTCAAGCACCTTGTGGGCATGTCGCCCTCTCAGTTTCAGAAAAGTTGATTATCTTTGTGAGTCGGAGCCAAACCCTTGACGGGAAATCAAACCGCGCTCCGGTAAAACGACTTTTTGCATGGCAGTACAGAAACCCTCAATTCCCAAAGGCACCCGCGACTTCTCACAGCGCGAGATGGCAAGGCGTAACTATATTTTCGACACAATCCGCAGCGTGTTCCGTCTCTACGGGTTCGCACCGATCGAAACCCCCGCGATGGAAAACCTCTCGACCCTCATGGGCAAGTATGGTGAGGAAGGCGACAAGTTGCTTTTCAAGATACTCAATTCTGGCAACTACATAGGAGGTGTCGACAGTTCGATAATCAATGAGGAGCACATCGGTCAGCTGACCAACAAGATTTCGGAAAAGGGGTTGCGCTATGACCTCACCGTGCCGTTTGCACGCTTCGTGGTGCAGCACCGCAACGAGATCCAGTTTCCCTTCAAGCGCTACCAGATGCAACCGGTGTGGCGTGCCGACCGCCCGCAGAAGGGACGTTACCGCGAGTTCTACCAGTGTGATGCCGATGTGATCGGCTCTGACTCTCTTATCAGTGAGGTGGAGCTGCTTCAGCTTATCGACGAGGTGTTTGCGCGTTTCGGCATAAATATCGCCATAAAGCTCAACAACCGCAAGGTGCTTGCCGGCATAGCTGAGATCATCGGTGAGCCTGAGCGTCTTATCGACATTACTGTAGCCATAGACAAAATCGACAAGATCGGCATTGATGCCGTGAACGAGGAGCTGGCGTCAAAGGGGCTTGCAGACGAGGCAATCGCCGCACTCCGCCCCATACTTGAGATCAGCGGAACGATCGATGAGCGTCTGGATGCACTGCGCACTCTGCTGGCTACATCGGAGACAGGCACACGTGGCGTGGAGGAGCTGACCGAAGTAGTGGGCATGACGCGCGATCTGGGACTGCGCGCCCATCTTGACCTCGATGTGTCGCTTGCCCGCGGACTCAACTACTACACTGGCTGCATCATCGAGGTGAAAGCTCTCGATGTGACCATAGGCAGCATCACCGGCGGCGGCCGCTACGACAATCTCACCGGCGTGTTCGGTATGCCCGGTGTGTCGGGTGTGGGTATCTCGTTTGGTGCCGACCGCATCTACGACGTCCTCAACGCCCTTGACCTCTATCCCGAGGAGACCACGATGACCACCCGCGTCATGTTTGCCAACTTTGGTGCTTCAGAGGCCGTCGCTTCGCTGAAACTCATGAAGCGTCTGCGCTCCGAGGGTATATCGGCCGAGATATATCCCGATGCCGCCAAGATGAAAAAACAGCTATCGTTTGCATCGACGGCCGGAGTGCCGTTTGTGGCAATCATCGGCGATAGCGAGCTTGCCGACGGCACTGTGACCGTCAAGAACATGACGAGCGGAGAGCAGTCGACCCTCTCCCATGATGCATTTGTGGAAATGCTGAAAG
>CAMWSY010000126.1 GCA_947176995.1 uncultured Porphyromonadaceae bacterium
GACGGTATACTCAACTATTACGGAGCCTGCTACTATGCTCAGGCCGGTGATATTGACAAGGCATTCCAGTGCATGGAAACGTCGCTTACCCACGGATATGCCAACGCATACGACTGGAACCTCAACAACGACGGACGCATCAACATCGCTCCGCTCCGCAAGGATGAGCGATTCAAGACCCTGATGTCGAAATACGACTATCTTTTCCTTTGATAATCTGATAAAGTGCATTTAGCAGCGGGAATATACCGCGTCGTACGCGCAGTAGTCGTCACGGCCATTTTATGTGCCGTCGGCATTCCTGCTATCCTTTATATCGCCCTCTCCCTGCCCAGTGTGCAGGGAGAGGTGCGTAATATAGGGCAACGTGAGTTGTCGAAACTTCTCACAACTGATGTCAGTATAGGTGATCTGGCATTCAGCCCTTTTAACCGCATAACCCTTTTCAACGTCAAGATAGCTGACGACAACGGTCAGGAAGCGGTGACAGTAAGCCGACTCGGTGCGGGCATAAGTTTGTCGGACCTCATTTTCCGCAGAAAAATTGTTGTAAACTACGCAGAAATTATTGGTTTTGACGGACACATCAACCGCATTGACAAGGACTCCCCTATCAATATCGCCAATATCATCGATCACCTAAAGTCGCAAGACAATAAAAAGAAGTCCAACAATATAGAGCTTAGTGTCAATACGATAGTATTGCGCCAATGTTCTTTCAGTTACGACGTTTTCTCAGAACCCACATTACCGCAGGGAAAGTTTGATAAAAACCACATAGCACTCAGCGGTCTCAACGCCGATATAACCATACCGACGGTCTCCGACAGATCTTTCAGTGCAGAACTATTCAGAATAACGTTCATGGAGAGTGCCGGACTCAAAGTGAATGATCTTCACGGAAAGTTCGCACTTATAGGTGATACGCTGTCGGTTTCAAACCTCGCACTCGTGATGCCGGGAACCGCTCTGCGTTTTTCCGACATGACGCTGCCTCTCGATTCAACGCTGAATATCAAGGATGCTTTATCGAAGCACGCCTTAAATCTCGGTATAATCAACAAAAGCTATGTAAACCCTGCCGATCTTGCTTCATTCAGCCCAATACTGGGGGAAATAGACGGCAGACTGAATATAGACCTCTCAGTAACAGCATCGCTATCGGATGTCAATCTGCATAAGCTACACATAACATCATCCTCTCCGCATATATCGGTGAATGCCGAGGGGCATATCTCAAGATTCGGCAGCAAGGATTCAATCAGTGCGGATATATCCAACCTTTCAGTAGTGGCGATGGGAGGTGACATTCACCGCCTTATGCGTGACCAGCTTAAAAATGCCGACTGGCTTGACCAGCTCGGACTAATCTCGCTCAACGGCAACATGGGCTATGACGACCGCCATGTGACAGGCAAGCTAAATGCGGTGACACAATGCGGCCGTACGAATATAGTCCTGAACGGTACGACATCATCCTTGAAAAATGAGTTTCTGCCCCTCTCGGCCAAGACAGAAGTCAGCTGGGAAGGTGTGGATATGGGTAGACTACTTTCTGACAACCGCTTAGGATCAACAGCCGGTACAATCACCTCAAATATTTCAATCTCTGACAATAAAAACGTCAAGGGAGATGCCGAAATTAATATCAAGACATTGGAAGTAGGTTACACCGATATTGCGGATTTGCATTTCGCTGCATCAGGTGACCAGTCCTCGCTTAAATTCACACTCAACTCCCCTAACCGGAATCTGAAAATGCAGGCTTCGGGAGACATAACGTTTCAGAACAATAGTATAGAGAATGCTGACCTAAGAGTGGAGCTTGACAATTTCTCGCCTTCGGCACTTGGTATAAAACAACCACAAAAGGGCATGTCTTACTCCGGAAGACTACTTGCCGGACTGAGAGGCTCGGGAGTAAATGATTTTGTTGGCGTATGCACACTCGGCAACATCCATCTATCAGACTCAACGGGAATAAGTCTGCTTGACGTGAAGTCGGCAGTACTCACCGCGTCGGGAGGACCGGGTGACAGGGAAATAAAACTGCGAAGCGATCTTGTGGATATAGATATCACCGGTTCATATAACATCGCGACGCTTCCGGCAACACTGCAAGAAATTGCAGCACAGAAACTCCCGGCTATTTTCAGCGAAACAAAGTCTGGCACAGGAAACTATGAAGGCAATAATTTTACCTTGACCGCCCGGGTAAAAGAAACAGAAGAGTTTGCCGACCGATTCAAACTTCCAGCCAGTCTGATGTATCCGATGCTCATATCAGGAAGGCTCAACGGATCGGACCTCACAGCCTCCATGAGTATCGATGCACCTTATATCCGTCAGGGTAACAAAATTATAGAAGGAACGTCGCTCAATCTTAACTGTGACTCAACGGGCATCCTGACCGCACACACCAAAGTGCCGACAAAGGATGGTCTAATGACAATCAATCTTGTCAATAACGTCGACAGCGATACAGCACTGACAACAATAGACTGGCAGATAGACCGAAAACGTGTATATCGCGGTAATCTTGGTTTTGCCACACGCCTGTTACGCGGAGGAGATAACGAGCTGATAACCCGTGTAAATATTCTGCCGGGAGAAATGCAGTTCAACGACACGGTGTGGACGGTCGACAAAGCTTCGATAACGGCCTATGGAAAAGACAGAATCGTGATCGACCATATAAATGCAAGCCGGACAGGACAGTATGTGAAGATCGACGGAACAGTGTCGGCGTCGACCGATGACCGATTGAAGATTGATCTTAACAACGTCAATCTCGATTACATTTTCGAGTCGCTCGGAATAGACAAAGCGCGCATAGGCGGTGATGCAACCGGCACTTTCACCGCATCGGCCCTACTTTCACCTGAACCGCATCTCACCACGCCCGGCCTTGATGTGAAAAACATAAGTTACAACGCTACTGTTCTCGGTGATGCGATCGTGAAAAGCCGATGGGATGGTGAACGTAGAGCCATAACCCTGAATGCCGAGATTGATCAGCCCAACGGCAAGATGTCGACTATCGACGGCGCAATATTCCCGCTGAATGATTCGCTTGATATATCATTTGATGCCAAGGAGATAAATATCGGTTTCCTAAAGCCGTTCATGGAGGCGTTCACAAGCGACGTGCAGGGACGCGCCTCGGGTCAGGCACATCTGTGGGGCAACTTCAAATACATTGATTTTGAAGGTGATCTTCATGCCGACAGCATACGCATGAAAATCGATTTCACAAACACATGGTACACCGCCTGTGACTCAGTGATAATCACTCCCGGCCTTATCGACCTTAAAGACATAACTTTGAGGGATGAAATGGGACACACCGGAGTGCTTAACGGCTATGTGAAGCACACGTTCTTCAAAGCTCCTGAGTTTGAATTCAATATCACTGACGTAAACCACATGCTCGTGTATGACGAGACAGAGAAACGTAATCCTGACTGGTATGGCCGCGTGTTTGCCAACGGCAAGGCATCGGTGAAAGGTGGTCCCGGATGGGTTGACATAACGGCAGATATGTCAACGGCAAGTCAGTCGGTATTCACGTTTGTGCTATCGGACATGCAGGAAGCTGGTGAATACTCATTCATCACATTCCGTGACCGCAATCTGATGCAGATATCGGACTCGATCGTCATGGCCGACCCCACCCCTGTACTTGTGCGCGATATGCGCCGCAGGCTTGCCCAGAAAGAGGAGGAAGGAGCATCGCGCTACGACATGGATTTCCGTGTGGCTATCACTCCTGAAGCACAGCTTATCATCGTGATGGATCCTGTGGGTGGCGACCGCATCAGGGCCTTCGGATCGGGCACACTAAGAATGCAATACGGATCGACCGACGAGGAGTTGCGCATGTACGGCACCTACACTCTCGAACGCGGCTCATATAACTTTACGCTTCAGGATATTATCATCAAGGACTTCTCGATACGCGACGGAAGTTCAATCGCTTTTACCGGCGACCCGTTTGCGGCAATACTTGACATAACAGCCGTGTATGCACTGAACGCCAACCTGAGCGATCTTGATGAATCATTCCTGCAAGACCGTGACCTGAACCGCACCAATGTGCCGGTACACGCAGTACTGAAAGTGGCGGGTGATCTTCAGCAACCCGATATAGCTTTTGATCTCGAGTTCCCCACTCTCCCGTCGGACACCTACCGAAAGGTGAAAAGTATCGTATCGACCGACGAGATGATGAACCGCCAGATTATCTACCTGCTTGCCCTCAGCCGATTCTACACGCCTGACTATGTGGGTGCAACCCGAGGAAATGAACTTGTATCGGTGGCCTCGTCAACGTTGTCGTCACAACTATCCAACATCCTCGGGCAAATCAACGACAAATGGAGCATAGCACCTAACTTCAGAAGTGACAAAGGCGATTTCTCTGATCTTGAGGTCGATCTGGCACTATCGAGTCAACTTCTCAACAATCGGTTGCTTTTCAACGGTAACTTCGGTTATCGCGACAACACTATGAACAACAATCAGTTTATAGGTGATTTTGATATCGAGTATCTGCTCAACCGTCGCGGATCACTGCGACTGAAAGCCTACAACCGTTACAACGACCGAAATTACTACGTGAAGACGGCTACAACCACTCAGGGCGTGGGAATTGTGCTGAGGCATGACTTCGATAATTTCCTATCTATCCTGAAAAAATACAAAAAAGATGAAGGAGTGGCCAAAAACGCAGAAAATGCCGACACGAATACTGTAAATTTGCCAGAACCAACATTTAGCACAACAGAACCTGACTCGATAAAATGAAGATAATCGAACTTATCAATGACTGGCTGTGGACCTACCTGATGGTCGCACTGCTGCTCGGCACTGCCCTGTACTTCACGATAAGGTCACGCGGAGTGCAGTTTACGATGATTCCCGAGATGCTGCGTCTGCTTTTCGAGTCGGGCAAGAGCCATGATGATCCCCGCATCCACGAGAAACCTAACCATACCATCAGTTCATTTCAGGCATTCACACTCTCGCTTGCAAGCCGTGTGGGAACCGGGAATATCGCAGGCGTGGCAATCGCAATCGCTGTGGGCGGGCCCGGTGCTGTGTTCTGGATGTGGGTTGTGGCGTTTATCGGGTCAGCCAACGCATTTGTTGAATCCACCCTCGCCCAACTATTCAAAGTGAGAGGAGAAAATTCATTCCGTGGCGGGCCGGCCTACTACATTCAGAAAGGGATCGGCAAAAAATGGTGGGCATGGACTTTTGCCATATTGATAACACTGACGTTCGGACTGGCATTCAATACCGTACAATCCAACACCATCACGGCTGCATTTGAAAATACATTCGGCCTCCCGGCTCTGTGGATAGGAATTGCTAACACAGCGCTCGTGCTTGCAGTGATATGCGGCGGTATTCAGCGTATATCAAAAGTCAATCAGATAATTGTGCCAATAATGGCTGTGCTCTACATCCTGTTGGCGCTATACATC